>NZ_JBIASO010000007.1:0-402783 GCF_042890865.1 Streptomyces sp. NPDC002018 | reverse complement strand
CCACCCCCCAGGTCATCCGTTCGACAGGGGGCAACAGTCATGCCGAGCCCGGAGGCCAGCGGCCCTCTTGCAGGACCACAGAAAACATAACGGGGGGGGAGGGGCGGGGGAGGGACGGCCGGGACGGCGGGCGCCCGGTCCGCTCCCCGCCCGGCCCCCGCGCCGTCGTCAGCGCAGGAACGCCGCCGCCACCCCCGCGTCGACCGGCACATGCAGCCCCGTGGTGTGGCTGAGATCCCCGCCCGTCAGGGCGAACACCGCGTTGGCCACATGCTCCGGCAGCACTTCCCGTTTGAGGAGCGTCCGCTGGGCGTAGAACTCACCGAGCCGCTCCTCCTCCACGCCGTACACCGCGGCCCGTTCGGCCCCCCAGCCGCCCGCGAAGATCCCCGAACCGCGCACCACCCCGTCGGGGTTGACGCCGTTGACCCGGATCGAGAGCCCGCCCAGCTCCGCGGCGAGCAGCCGTACCTGATGGGCCTGGTCGGCCTTGGTCGCGGAGTAGGCGATGTTGTTGGGACCCGCGAACACCGCGTTCTTGGAGGCGATGTAGACGATGTCGCCGCCGAATCCCTGATCGGTCATCACCCGGACCGCCTCCCGCGAGACCAGGAAGGAGCCCCGGGCCATGATGGCGTGCTGGAGGTCCCAGTCCCGCGCGGTGGTCTCCAGCAGCGGCTTGGAGATCGAGATACCGGCGTTGTTGACGACCAGATCCACCCCGCCGAAGGCGAGGACGGCCGCGTCGAAGGCCGCCTTGATCTGCTCCTCGTCCGTCACATCGACGGTGACCGCCACGGCCGTGTCGGTGTCGCCCAGCTCCCCGGCCACCGTGGCCGCGCTCCCGGCGTTGAGATCCGCGATCACCACACACGCGCCCTCGGCGGCCAGCCGGTGGGCGATCGCCCTGCCGATCCCCGAGCCCGCCCCCGTCACCAGGGCGACCCGGGCGGCCAGCGCCTTCGGCGCGGGCATCCGGCGCAGCTTGGCCTCCTCCAGCTCCCAGTACTCGATACGGAACTTCTCGGACTCCTCGATCGGCGCGTACGAGGAGACGGCCTCGGCGCCGCGCATCACTTGGACGGCGTTGAGATAGAACTCACCGGCGACCCGCGCGGTCTGCTTGTCCTTGCCGAAGGAGAACATGCCCACGCCCGGCACCAGCACGATCGCCGGATCCGCCCCACGCATCGGCGGGGAGCCCGGCGCCGCGTGCCGCTCGTAGTACGCCCGGTACTCGGCGCGGTAGGCGGAGTGCAGCTCGGCCAGGCGTCCCTTCATCCGTTCCAGCGGCGCCCCGGCCGGCAGATCGAGCACCAGGGGACGGACCTTGGTCCGCAGGAAGTGGTCCGGGCAGGAGGTGCCCAGGGCGGCCAGCCGCGGATGCTCCGCCCGGGAGAGGAAGTCGAGGACCGCCTCCGTGGCGGTGTAGTGGCCGACCTGGCGCCGGTCGGTGGAGACCAGGCCGCGGATCAGCGGGGCCAGCGCCGCCGCCTTCGCCCGCCGCTCGTCCTCGGGCAGCGGCTCGTACCCCGGCAGGACGGGACCGAACGGCTCGTTGCCGCCCCGCTCGGCGAGGAACGCCTCGGCGGTACGGATGATGTGCAGGGAGTTGCGCTCGCACTCCTGCGAGGTGGCGCCCCAGGCGGTGATGCCATGGCCGCCGAGCACACAGCCGATCGCCCGGGGGTGGGCCTCCTTCACCGCGGCGATGTCCAGACCGAGCTGGAAGCCGGGCCTGCGCCAGGGCACCCAGACCACGGTGTCGCCGAAGCACTCGGCCGTGAGCTTCTCGCCGTCGGCCGCACAGGCCAGGGCGATGCCCGAGTCGGGGTGGAGATGGTCCACATGGGGGGCGTCGACCAGCCCGTGCATCGCGGTGTCGATGGAGGGGGCGGCCCCGCCCTTGCCGTGCAGGCAGTAGTCGAACGCGGCGACCATCTCGTCCTCGCGCGCCACACCCGGGTAGACCGAGGCCAGCGCGCGCAGCCGGTCGACCCGCAGCGCGGCGAGCCCGCCGGCCGTGAGGGTGCCCAGATCACCGCCCGAGCCCTTGACCCACATCAGTTCGACGTCGTCGCCGGTCACGGGGTCGGTGGCGGATCCCTTCGCGGAGGTGTTGCCGCCGGCGTAGTTGGTGTTGCGCGGATCGGCGCCGAGCCGGTGCGAGCGGTCGAGCAGCTCGGCCGCCACCGGATGGAGATGAGGCTGGTCGGTCATGGTGTCCCTCGGTGAGATACATGCGGACGTCGCCGGATCGAGCCGGTTCGGGCACGGTGGTGAGGCGGGGCGGTGCGCCTCAGGCGCCCCAGCCGGCCGGGGTGCCACCGACCCGCTCGGCGACGATTCTCTTGCCGTAGCCGGAGGCGTGGTACGCGGCGACGGGGTCGGCGTCCGCGCCGAGTTCGGTACGGACCTCCGCCACCAGCGGGCGGACGTCGGTGTTGAAGGCGTCCATGAGCACCGCGTTCGCCGCCAGTACGTCCCCGGCGCGCTGGGCCGCGGCCAGCGCTTCCGCGTCCACCAGCAGCGCCTTGGCCGTGGCCTCCTGCACATTCATCACCGACCGGATGATCGCGGGGATCTTCTCCTCGATGTTGTGGCACTGGTCGAGCATGAACGCCGTCCCCGCCGTGAACCCGCCGCCCCTGATCACCTCGTACATGATCCGGAAGAGCTGGAAGGGATCAGCGGCCCCGGCCATCAGGTCGTCGTCCGCGTAGAAACGGGAGTTGAAGTCGAACCCGCCGAGCTTCCCCTCGCGCAGCAGCACCGCCACGATGAACTCGATATTGGTGCCCGGCGCGTGGTGTCCGGTGTCCACGACCACATGCGCCTTCGGCCCCAGCTTGAGGCAGTGCGCGTACGCCGTCCCCCAGTCCGGCACATCCGTGGCGTAGAAGGCCGGTTCGAACAACTTGTACTCCAGCAGCATCCGCTGGTCGTTCCCCAGCCGCTCGTACACCGCCGACAGCGCGTCGGCGAGCCGGCCCTGACGCGCCGAGATGTCGTCCTGGCCCGGGTAGTTGATCCCGTCGGAGAACCAGAGCTTCAGATCGCGCGACCCGGTGGCGTCCATGACGTCCACGCACTCCAGCAGATGCCCCAGCGCCTTGCGGCGTACGGAGGGGTCCGGGTGGGTGACGGAGCCCAGCTTGTAGTCGTCGTCCTGGAACACGTTCGAGTTGATCGCCCCAATACGCAGGCCCAGCTCCCGGGCGCGGGCGGCGAGTACGCCGTAGTCGTCCACCCGGTCCCACGGGATGTGCAGCGCCACGGTCGGGGCCACACCGGTGTGCGCGTGCACCCGCGCGGCGTCCGCGAGCTTCTCGGCGGGGGTACGCGGCACACCGGGCTGGGCGAACACCTTGAACCGGGTGCCGGAATTCCCGAACGCCCAGGAGGGTGTCTCGACAGCCTGTGACTTCAGCGCCGCCTTCACAGCGGTCTCGGCGGATCGACCCGTCATATCTCAGCGCTCCCGTGGTGCGGACTCGCGGGCGAGCCGGAGTCGGTGCCACGATTCCTTATGAATCGTTTCATCGCGGCGAAGTTATGGGAGCCGCCCAGAGGTGTCAACCCTCCGTGCGACACCGCCATTTGTTCGGGTCGCACCCCTGTGAATTCACCCGAAAATGTCGAGCGCAGCCCATTGACGCCGCGCCGGAACGCCGTTTAGCTTCCGTGCAACCTCATTGAAACCTTTCACGGCGGGTGCTGCCATCGGCCCCCGCCGCCGAGGAGCCCTCATGAACCAGCCCGCCCCGGGCCCCGCCCCGGTCCTGGCCCTGAAGGATGTGAGCAAGTCCTTCGGCGCCGTACGGGCCTTGCGGGACGTCTCCCTGCGACTGTTCCCCGGCGAGGCGCACGCGCTCGCGGGGGAGAACGGCGCGGGCAAGTCCACCCTGATCAAAACGCTCGCCGGGGTGCACAGGCCCGATGCCGGAGAGGTGCTCCTCGACGGCGGCCCCGTCGTCTTCCACGGTCCGGCCGACGCCCGCGACGCCGGTATCGCCGTCATCTACCAGGAGCCGACGCTCTTCCCGGATCTGTCGATCGCGGAGAACATCTTCATGGGCCGTCAGCCCCGGCGCTCCCTCGGCCGGATCGACCGCCGGGCCGTACGGGAGTCCACCGCCGCCCTGATGCAGCGGCTGGGCGTGGGACTCGACCCCGACCGTCCCGCGCGCGGGCTCTCCATCGCGGACCAGCAGATCGTCGAGATGGCCAAGGCGCTCTCCTTCGACGCGCGAGTCCTGATCATGGACGAGCCCACCGCGGCGCTGACGGGCGGTGAGACCGCCCGGCTCTTCTCCGTCGTGCGGACCCTGCGGGCCGAGGGCGCCGCCGTCCTGTTCATCTCCCACCGGCTCGGCGAGATATTCGAGCTCTGCCAGCGGGTCACCACCCTGCGCGACGGCCGCCTGATCTCCTCCGAGCCGCTGGCCGGACTCACCGAGGACGATCTGGTCCGCGGCATGGTCGGCCGCGATCTCGGCGAGCTGTACCCCAAGCAGCCGGCGGCGGTGGGGGAGACCGCCCTGTCGGTGCGCCGGCTGACCAGGGAAGGGGTGTTCCGGGACATCTCCTTCGAGGTGCGGCGCGGTGAGATCGTCGCCCTCGCCGGGCTCGTCGGCGCGGGGCGCAGCGAGGTGGCCCAGGCCGTCTTCGGTGTCGACCGGGCCGACGCGGGCACGGTGGAGGCCGGCGGACGGATCCTGCCCGCCGGTTCACCGACCGCGGCCATGGACGCCGGACTCGCGCTCGTCCCCGAGGACCGGCGGCTGCGCGGACTGGTGATGGAGATGTCCATCGAACGCAATATCGGACTGACCGGGCTGGGCCGGCTCGGCAGGGGCGGCCTGGTGCGCCGGGCACTGGAACGCGGCAGGGCCGCGGACTGGGCCGTACGCCTCCAGCTCAGGTACAACCGCCTCGCCGATCCCGTCGGTGTGCTCTCCGGCGGCAACCAGCAGAAGGTCGTCCTCGCCAAATGGCTGGCCACCGAACCGGCCGTCCTCATCGTCGACGAACCCACCCGGGGCATCGACGTCGGCACCAAGGCGGAGGTGCACCGGCTGCTCTCCGCCCTGGCGGCGGACGGACTCGCCGTCCTCATGATCTCCTCCGACCTGCCCGAGGTCCTGGGCATGGCCGACCGGGTGCTCGTGATGCACGAGGGCCGGCTCACCGCCGAGATCCCGCGCGCGGAGGCCACCGAGGAGACGGTGATGGCCGCCGCGACCGGACGCGCTGAAAGGGCGGCGGCATGACCACCCTGCTGGACAGGCCCGCCGACGCGGGCCGGGACGAACGCTCGGCGCGTTCGCTCGTCGATGCCGTGTTCCGGGCCCGGGAGATCAGCATCGCCGGAGCGCTCGCGCTGCTCGTCCTCGGCACCTGGCTCTCCAACCCGCGCTTCCTCGACGACCAGGGCGTCAAGGACCTCCTCCTCAACGCCTCCATCCTGGTCCTGCTGGCCGTCGGCCAGTCCGTGGTCGTCGTCACCCGCAACATCGACCTCTCGGTCGGCTCCGTCGTCGGGCTCTCCGCCTTCGCCTGCGGCAAGTTCGTCGCCGGGACCGACCACGGCGTGCTCACCGTCATGCTGCTCGGAGCCGCCCTCGGGGTGTGCTGCGGCCTGGTGAGCGGCGCACTGGTCAGCTTCGGCCGGGTCCCGGCGCTCGTGGTCACCCTGGGGATGCTCTACATCATCCAGGGCCTCGACTACTGGTGGGCGCAGGGCGAGCAGATCAGCGCCAACGACATCCCGGAGCCGGTACTCGACCTGGGCAGCGGCAGCGTTCTCGGTGTCCCGTACCTTCCGCTGATCACGCTCGCGCTGCTCGCGCTCACCGCCTTCTATCTGCGCGGCTACCGGTCGGGACGCGAGCTGTACGCGATCGGCTCCAACCCGGAGGCGGCGCGGCTCGCGGGCGTACCGATCCGCCGCAGGATCCTCGGCGCGTACGCCTTCTCCGGAGCCGTGGCCGGATTCGCCGGGGCCCTCTGGCTCGCCCGCTTCGGCACTGTCGTCGCGGACAACGCCCACGGCTGGGAACTCACCGTCGTCAGCGCCGTGGTCGTCGGCGGAGTCGCCATCACGGGCGGTACGGGCACGGTCTGGGGCGCGGCGCTCGGCGCGCTGCTGCTCACCACGATCGGCAGCGCCCTGGTCGTGCTGAGGGTCGACGCGTTCTGGCAGGGCGCCATCACCGGCGCGCTGCTGCTCGCGGCCATCACCGTCGACCGGATCGTCTCCCTGCGTATGACAGCCGCACTGAGGAAGAGGAGCGCCCGCCATGGGAACGGCGCCTGAGACAGAGACCGCGCCCCGGCCCCGGGCCAGCGCGCCCGAGCCCCGCCCCACGACGGCCGGACAGGTCGTCAGGACGGTGGGGCTGCGCTGGGACACCGCGGTCGGCGCCCTGCTGGTGGCGGTCTTCGTGACCGGCCTCGGCACCACCGACGGGTTCGCCTCCGGCGGGAATCTCGCCTTCGCCTTCAACGACATCGCCGAAGTCGCCCTGATCGCGCTGCCCATGACCCTGCTGGTGGTGGCCGGACAGGTCGATCTGTCCGTGGCCTCCATGCTGGGCCTCGGCAGCGCGCTGACCGGGGCGCTGTGGAACGCGGGCTGGGCCTTCGAACTGATCGTGCCCGTCGTGCTGCTGGCCGGAGTCGCGGGCGGACTGCTGAACGGCTGGCTGGTCACCCGGGTGGGACTGCCCTCGCTCGCCGTCACCATCGGCACGCTCGCCCTCTACCGGGGACTCGCCTCCGTCGTGCTCGGCAGTGACGCCGTCACCGGCTTCCCGCGGGTGTACGCCGACTGGGCCGTGGACACCACCACGATCCCCGGCACCTTCCTCACCTATCCGGTCACCCTGTTCCTCGTGCTGGCCGTCGCCACGGCCGTACTGCTCCACTCCACCTCCTTCGGCCGGTCGCTCTTCGCCATCGGCGCGCAGGAGGAGGCCGCCTACTTCGCGGGGATCAGGGTCAAGCGGTTCAAGCTGATCCTCTTCGTGGTCACCGGGGTGTTCTCGGCCTTCGCCGGGATCGTCTTCACCCTGCGGTACGGCAGCGCGCGCGCCGACAACGGCCTCGGTTTCGAAATGCTCGTCATCGCCTCCGTCCTGCTCGGCGGCGTCGACTTCGACGGCGGCAAGGGCACGCTCTTCGGCGCGGTCGCCGGTGTGCTGCTGATCGGGGTCCTCAGGAACCTGCTCACGCTCAACGATGTGCCCAACGAGGTCCAGGTCATCGTGACCGGGCTGCTCCTCGTCGCCTCGGTCCTCACCCCCAGAGTCGTGGCGGCCGTGGTGGAGCGCCGCCACCGGCGCGCGGCCGGCGGCACGTCCGGGCCCTGAGCCCCACCGCGGCGCCCCGCACCTACACCCACCCGCACCCGCGCCGAGACCGGCACCCGCACCGCGCTCAGCCCCGCACCTCCCCGAGCCCCCGCCGTACTTCCCGAAAGGCCACGCCCGTCATGATCATCCGTACCGCCGCCCGGCGCCGCACGGCGGCCACCGCCGCCACCGTCTGTGCCCTCGCCGTCGCCCTGACCGCCTGCTCGGGCACCACCAAGGACAGCACGGAGAAGGACTCGGCGCGGACGGGCACCGCCGCCGCGGCCAATCCGGACGCGCCCCTGAAGAAGGGCCTCAAGCTCGCGTTCCTGCCCAAGCAGATCAACAACCCGTACGAGAAGATCGTGGACGAGGCCGGCATGGCCGCCGCGGCCGAGTACGGCGCCACCGGCAAGGAGGTCGGCCCCTCCGACGCCAGCGCCTCCTCCCAGGTCTCGTACATCAACACCCTCATCCAGCAGCGCCAGGACGCCATCCTGATCGCGGCCAACGACCCGAACGCGGTGTGCGGCCCGCTCAAGCAGGCCATGAAGAAGGACATCAAGGTCGTCGCGTACGACTCCGACACCGCCAAGGACTGCCGCCAGCTCTTCATCAACCAGGCCAGCTCCGAGGAGATCGGCCGCAGTCTCGTCCGGCACCTCGGCGAACAGATCGGCCACCGGGGCAAGATCGCCATACTCTCGGCCACCCAGAACGCCACGAACCAGAACACCTGGATCGCGTTCATGAAGGACGAGCTGAAGCGGCCCCAGTACCGGAACATGCGGCTCGTCAAGGTCGCGTACGGCGACGACGCGGACCAGAAGTCCTTCCAGCAGACGCAGGGCCTGCTCCAGGCCTACCCGGACCTCAAGGGCATCATCTCGCCGACCACCGTCGGGATCGCCGCCGCCGCCCGCTATCTCAGCGACTCCTCGTACAAGGGCAAGGTCGTCCTCAACGGCCTCGGCACGCCCAACCAGATGCGCTCGTACGTCAAGGACGGCACGGTCGAGCAGTTCTCGCTCTGGAACCCCGAGGAGCTGGGCTATCTGGGGTCGTACGCGGCCGCGGCCCTGGCATCGGGGCAGATCACCGGCGCCGAGGGGGAGAAGTTCAAGGCGGGCAGGCTCGGCGAGTACACGGTCGGGAAGGACGGCGAGGTCATCCTCGGCGAGCCGACCGTCTTCGACAGGAACAACATCGACGCGTTCGACTTCTGACCCCGCGATGTCCGGCCCCCGGCCTCCGGGCAGCGCACGTCCCGCACGCTCATGTCCCGCACGCTCACGTCCGGACAGTTCGAGTTCCGGACGCCGGATCCCGACCACGGAGCCGCCATGACCGTCCGTACCCCCGCCGTCGCCCGCAAGCCCAGGATCGGGCTGGTCGCGGGCGGCCTGGGCGCCTACTGGCCGCAGTTCCCCGATCTCCTGCCACAGCTACGGCGGTCCGCGCAGCGGGTCACCGCGCGTCTGCGGGAGTTCGACGCCGAGGTCATCGACGCCGGTTTCATCTCGGACGCCCAGGAAGGCGCCGAGGCGGCGGAGAAACTGCGCGCCGCCGACTGCGATCTGATCGTCGGCTTCCTCACCACCTATATGACGGCGACCATGCTCGTCCCCGTCGCCCAGCGCGGTGGTGCGCCTGTCCTGATGATCAACCTCCAGCCCACGCCCTCCATGGACCACGCCTCCTTCGACACCGGACAGTGGCTCGCGTACTGCGGTGCCTGTCCGCTGCCGGAGATGGCCAACGCCTTCGAACGCGTCGGTGTCCCCTTCCGCTCCGTCTCCGGACATCTCGAGGACGAGCGGGCCTGGCAGCGCATCGGCCGCTGGATCCGCGCCGCGGGCGTCCGCTCCGTCCTGCGTCACGGCCGGCACGGTCTGATGGGGCATCTGTACCCCGGTATGTACGACGTCTCCACCGACCTCACCATGGTCCCCGCGCATCTCGGCGGCCATGTCGAGGTGGTCGAGTTCGACGATCTGCGCGTACGGGTCGAGCAGGTCGCGGACGGTGAACTCACCGCGAAGCTCGACGAGACCCGGGAGGTCTTCGACCTCGCCGACTCCGTGGCCGAGGACGATCTGCGCTGGGCCGCACGTGTCTGCGTCGGACTCGACCGGCTCGTCGCCGACTTCGACCTGGACTCGCTCGCGTACTACCACCGCGGGCTCGACGGCGAGATCCACGAGCGGCTCGGCGCGGGCATGATCCTCGGCTCCTCCCTGCTGACCGCCCGCGGGATCCCGGCCTGCGGCGAGTACGAACTGCGCACCTCGCTCGCCATGCTGATCGCCGACCGCCTCGGTGCCGGCGGGTCCTTCACCGAACTCCAGGCGCTGGACTTCACGGCGGGCGCCGTCGAGATGGGCCATGACGGCCCCGGCCATCTCGCCATCAGCGAGCGCAAGCCCCTGCTGCGCGGTCTCGGCGTCTACCACGGAAAGCGGGGCTGGGGCGTCTCCGTCGAGTTCGACGTACGGCACGGGCCCGTCACCCTGCTCGGGGTGGGACAGAGCCGTGACGGCCGGTACCGGCTGGTCGCCGCCGAGGGAGAGGTCGTCCCCGGCCCGCATCTGGAGATCGGCAACACCACCTCCCGCGTCGACTTCGGCTGCGACCCGGGGGAGTGGACCGACGCCTGGAGCGCCAGCGGGGTCGGTCATCACTGGGCCCTGGCCACCGGCCGGCTGCTGCCGGAGCTGCGCGCGCTCTCCGGTCTGGCCGGCCTGGACCTGGTGGAGGTCGCCGTCTGATGCGGCGGCCGGTCGGGATCAAGGATGTGGCGGGGGCGGCCGGTGTCTCGGTGGGCACCGTCTCGAATGTGATCAACCGCCCCGACACCGTCACGGAGGAGACCCGCCGGCGCGTCCGGTCCGCCATCGAACGGCTCGGCTATGTACGCAGCGAGTCCGCGCGCCAGCTCCGCGCGGGCCGCAGCCGCATTCTGGCCATGCTCGTCCTCGACATGGCCAACCCCTTCTTCGTGGCGGTGGCCTCGGGCGCGGAGCGTTCGGCACGCGCCGCCGGGCTCGGGGTGATGCTCTGCAACAGCGCGGAGGACCCGGCCGAGGAGGCCACCTACCTCACGATGTTCTCCGAACAGCGGGTCCGGGGTGTGCTGGTGACCCCGGCCGACACGAGCGGCCGCAATCTCGACGCGTTCCGCCGCCACGGCATCCCGTTCGTCCTCGTCGACCGTGTCGTGCCCAGCGCCGAGGGCTGCTCGGTCTCGGTGGACGATGTGACCGGCGGCGCCATGGCCGTGCGCCATCTGCTGCGCGGCGGATGCCGCGATATCGCGTACGTCAGCGGCCCGATGCGGCTCGCGCAGTGTCAGGACCGCCGGGAGGGAGCGCTGCTGGCCCTCGCCGAGGCGGGGCTGCCGCCCACATCGCTCCGCCATGTCGAGGCGGCCCGGCTCGATGTGGCGGCGGGCCGGGACGCCGGGGCGCGGCTGCTGGGCATGGCGCCCCGGCCGAGCGCGGTGTTCTGCGCCAACGACCTGCTCGCGCTGGGTGTACTCCAGGCGCTGTACCACGCGGGGGTGCGGGTGCCCGGGGAGATGGCGCTCGTCGGCTACGACGACATCGAGTTCGCGTCCGCCGCGGCCGTACCGCTGACCTCCGTGCGCCGGCCCGCCTTCCGGCTCGGCGGCGCCGCGGCCGAACTGCTCATCGAGGAGACCGGTGACGGGGCGGCGGGCCACCGGCACCGGCGTATCGTGCTGCAGCCCGAACTCGTGGTGCGTGATTCCACGCTCTCCCGTACGCGTGGCTGACGGTGGGTCCGCGGAGCTGTTCCGGGCACCGCGCGGGCGGCTCCGGGGCCGCTCCCGGGCAGCCCTGTGCCCGGGGTGGCCGGATCGTCCGGGTGGGCGGCGGCCCCTCGCTCCGCCCCTTGGTCTAGACCTTGACAGGTTCACGCGATTCCGGTTTGGTTCCCTCACCCCCCATGGCGAGCGGCCGTACACCCGGCTGCCCGCGCGAAGGAGTGAGTCGTTTGAGACAGCGCGTCCTTGCCCTGTTCGCGGCGATGGTTTCGGCCCTCGCCCTCACGGTCTTCCTGCCCGCCTCTTCCGCCTCCGCCGCGACCTGCGCGGCGGGATGGAACGCGTCCGCCGTGTACACCGGTGGCAACACGGCTTCGTACAACGGTCACAACTGGTCGGCCAAGTGGTGGACCCAGGGGGAGACCCCCGGATCCGCCGATGTCTGGGCCGACCAGGGAACCTGTGACGGCTCCACCCCCGGCGGCGGCTCCGGCGCCTGCGATCACCCGGCCTGGGTGGCCGGCCGCGCGTATGTCGCCGGCGACATCGTGAAGTACACCGACGGCAAGTTCTATGTGGCCGAGCACGACAACCCGGGCTACGACCCGGTGATCAGCACCTGGTACTGGGAGCCGTACACCTGCGGCAGCACCCCGCCGACCGACCCGCCGCCGGCCGGTGGCTTCGTCGTCAGTGAGAGCCAGTTCAACCAGATGTTCCCGGGCCGGAATCCCTTCTACACCTACAGCGGGCTGACTGCCGCGCTGAGCGCGTACCCCGGTTTCGCGAACACGGGGAGTGACACGGTGAAGCGGCAGGAGGCGGCGGCGTTCCTGGCCAATGTCAGTCATGAGACCGGTGGTCTGGTCCATGTGGTGGAGCAGAACACCGCGAACTACCCGCACTACTGCGACCCCAGTCAGTCGTACGGCTGCCCGGCGGGTCAGGCGGCGTACTACGGGCGTGGGCCGATCCAGTTGAGCTGGAACTTCAACTACAAGGCGGCGGGGGACGCGCTCGGTATCAATCTGCTGGCGGACCCGTGGCGGGTCGAGCGTGAGTCGGCGGTGGCCTGGAAGACCGGGCTGTGGTACTGGAACACGCAGAACGGGCCGGGGACCATGACTCCGCACAACGCGATGGTGAACCAGGCGGGCTTCGGTCAGACCATCCGTTCCATCAACGGTTCGCTGGAGTGCGACGGGCGCAACCCGGCGCAGGTCCAGAGCCGGATCAACAACTACCAGCGCTTCGTCCAGATCCTCGGGACCACCCCCGGGGGCAATCTGAGCTGCTGAGCCGGTCCGGCCCCCGGCGGACTACGGACCCCCGGGGGCCGGAGCGAAGGCCGGTCCGACGGCCTCCGGGTCGCCGGACCGGCCTTCGTGCGGTGCGGACGGCCTCTCCCCGCTCTCCCTGACCAGTTCGGCGTTGAACTGGGCACCGGCCAGCAGGGAGAGATTGGTGACCCAGAGCCATACGAGAAAGACGATGATCCCGGCGAGCGATCCGTACAGCCGGTTGTACGTCCCCGCCTGCGCCGTGTAGAACGCGAATCCGGCGGACGTCAGCAGCCAGAGCGCGACCGCGAGCACGCCGCCGGGCAGGGCGTGGCGCAGCCCGCGCCTGCCGGGCGGACCGGTGCGGAACACGATCAGCACCAGCACCGCCGCGAGCGTCAGCAGCAGCGGCCACTTCAGCGCGTTCCACACCAGGCTCACCGTCGAGTCCATCCCCAGCACACGCCCCAGCGCCGCCGCGACCTCACCGGTCAGCACCAGAGTGAAGGCACTGGTCACCAGCAGCGCCAGCAGCGCGCAGGCGGCGATCGCGATACGCGGCGCCGTACGCCACGGCGGCCTGCGGTCGACGGTCCCGTACATGGTGTGCAGGGCCCGGCGGAACACCCCGAGATAGCTGGAGGCCGACCACAGCGCGCCGACGGTGCCGAACGACGCCAGCACCCAGGCCGCGGAACGCTGCCGCGCCATCTCGTCCAGGGCGCTGTGGACCAGTACCCGCGACTGCGAGGGAACGAGGACGGTGATCTGACCGGCGAGCTGTCCGCTCGCACCTGGACCGGCGAGGCCGATCGAACAGACGGTGACCAGCAGCGCCGGGAAGATCGCCAGAACGGCGTAGTACGTGAGGGCGGCGGCCCGGTCGGTCGCGTCGTCGCGCCACAGCGCCAGCGGCGTACGGCGCAGCGCACCGGTGATCCGGGCGGACCCGCCTGCCCCCGGACCACGATGTTCCCGGCCGGATGCCGGACCGCCGGGTGCGGGACCGCGATGTGCGGTTCCGCCGGGTGCCGGACCCCCGTACGGGGGCGCGCCGGGGGCGTCCCGCGCCACGGGATCCCCCTCGCCGTCCTCCACCGGCTTCCGGTGACCGGATTCCTCGACGGACAAGCTGCCTCCCGTGGCCTCGGTGCCGTGCTGCCGGTGATCTTCCGGTCCCGCCCTACCCTGCCTCATCACCTCACCGGCCTTCGCACCGCACCACCGCCGCGCCGGCCGCCACGGCCGGTACTGATCCGGCTACCCCGTCCCGGCGCGCACAGCCGCCCGTCCGCGCGGGTGCTCCGTACCGCCGTGCGGACCAGAGGCGTCCGCCCGCCGGATAACTGTTTGCCCACCGTCTCGTTGTGCCGGTCGGGGCACCGCCGGTTCACCGCGCGCCCGCGCACCGGAGCGATCGCCCCGACACCGACGAGCGGAGGTCCCTTGTGCCAGGCGGAACCCCTATGGAGCCGAGACCCGTCCGGGTACGGAATCCCGAACCGACGGCCGCGACGCCGGAATCCGCGCCGGAGCCTGTCCCCGCGGAGGAGCCCTCGCCGTCCGGCCGCGTCCGCGCACGGCGCCCGCTGCTGCGCGTGATGTTCACCCTCGGCGTGGTCACCGGCACCTCGGCGGTGCTCGCGCCGGTCCTCAGGGCGGGCCACCGGGCGGCCGGGGGGACGGGCGGGGGCGCGGAGGCGTCCGGCGGTGAGGTGGCCGCGACGGGCGGCACGATCGAGGAGATGTACCGCGGCCGGCATATCCGGATCGGTGTCGCCGGGTCCCCGCACCCGCCGTCCGGAACGCGGACCCACACCGCCTCGTCCGCCCCGGCGGTTCCGGTCGCCTCCTCGGCGGCCGCTCCCGAGATCCGTATCGACGGACGGCCCCTGGAGGTGATGCGGCGCGCGGACGGCAGCTATCTGAGTGTCGTCAACCACTACGAGTCGTTCCCGACCCTGCTCGAAGCGGCGCGCGCCGCGGTCGACGATCTCGCCGGCGCCGAGCTGTCGCTCTCCGGACCGATCCATCACATCCGAGGACCGATCCGTCACATCTGAACTCCTGGAGGGCCTTCACCGGTGTACACGAGAAAGAACCAGCGCAATCTGACCAGCGCGGAGAGAAGAAGATTTGTGAGCGCCGTCCTGGCGCTGAAACGTTCCGGGGAGTACGACGAGTTCGTCCGGACCCATATCGCGCACTATGTCGCCGACGGGGAGGACGGACCACGGGCCGCGCACATGACGCCGTCCTTCTTCCCCTGGCACCGCCGCTTCCTGCTGGAGTTCGAGCGGGCTCTCCAGCGCGTCGACCCGGCGGTGACCGTCCCGTACTGGGACTGGACGGCCGACAACACCCCCGCCGCGGCGCTCTGGTCCGAGGACTTCCTCGGCGGCACCGGCCGCGCCGGCGATCTGAAGGTCATGACCGGTCCGTTCGCCCATGACACAGGGCACTGGACGATCAGGGGCGGGGTGACGGACCGTCCGTATCTCATGCGCGATCTGGGCCGGCCGTCCGCACCGATCGCGCTGCCCACCAGGGACGAACTGGCCTGGGCGATGAACGAGCCGGTGTACGACGCGGCTCCCTGGGACTCGACCGTGACCTCCGGCTTCCGCAACAGGCTGGAGGGCTGGATGTCCGGCGGCGTCGAGCGCTGGCGCAACCACAATCGCGTCCACCGCTGGGTGGGCGGGCAGATGCTGGGTGCCGCCTCCCCGAGCGATCCCGTCTTCTGGCTCCATCACTCCTTCGTGGATCTGCTCTGGGACCGCTGGCAGCGGATGCATCCGGATGCGGTCTATCTGCCGAGGACGCGGCTGGGCCGGGGCGATCCGCAGAGCGGCCGGGTCATGAGCCTGGAGGAACCCATGCCGCCGTGGCACGTCAAGCCGTCCGAACTGCTCGACCACCGGAACCTGTACCGCTACGAGGTCTGACGACCGCCACCCGGGTGATCCCTGGCCGGTCAACCGTCGGGGGCCCGTGGCGCGGTCCCTGTCCCGCGGTGGTGACGGCCCCCCGCGCGCGAACGCGGGAGGCCGTCACTCACCGGTCCGGCACGGCCCTGGGGCCGTCGCCTTCATACGGGCGATCAGCCGCCGTAGCCGCCGTGGCTGTGGTGCGGGGTCTTCTGCTGCTGCACGCCCGAGATGTTGGCGCACTGGTTGCCGAACGCCGGGTTGAGCAGACCGCCCGTGTTGACGGTGTTGCCACAGATGTTGACCGGGATGTGCACGGGGAACTGGAGCACGTTGCCGGACAGGACACCGGGCGAGCCGACGGCCGCCGCCTCGGCCTCGGCGTCGGCAGCGGCCATACCGGCGCTACCGGCCAGCACGGCACCCGTGCCGACGAGAACAGCGGTTGCCTTCGCGATACGCGACATCAAGTTTTCTCCTTGGACGTGTGGGGCGCAGCCGCACGATGTGCGGCCTTCACGCACTTCAACGCCGTGACTCACGCTCGGTAACGGACAACCAGCCATTCGGCCCGGATCTTCCGGGAGGCGGCTCAGCCGAGCAGCCCCAGCCTGCCGACCAGCCGGTCGATTCCGTTGCGGGGCCCGACGAGACTGATCCCGCAGTAGGCCAGGTCGTCCTGGCCGGTCCCGGCCACCGCGTCGAGGTACTCGTCGTACACCCGTGAGGTCTGGGCCTGTTCCGGCATGTCCACGATCAGCAGCTCGTCCTTCGTGGCGGCCTTGGCCCTGAGTGCGCGCAGCGTCGGCGCGTCGGCGGCCAGCACGGAGCATCCGGCCCAGGGCAGCCCCGGATGGACGGCGCCCGAGGCGTCCTTGCCGTCGGGACCGAGCAGCTCGGGCAGTGCCTTGCCGACGGCCGCGGCCATACAGGCCGCGGCGTTCGCCGCCCGGCCCGCAGGCAGGCTCTCGTCCACGACGATCACCCACTTCAGCCGGGCCTGGCGGGTGGAGCGGTGGGTGGTGACGTCCTCGCCGGTCAGCCGGGGGAGAGACATGAGAGGGCTCCTTCGTGTGCGGATATGCCGCTACGCTAGGCAGACGTGCCGGATCTGTCGCTGCCCGCCGTATGTCGTACGGCCGCGGAGGTGTCCCATGAAATTTGATGCGGTCGACCAGGCTCTGCTGCGGGAACTGCAGAACGATGCACGGCAGACCAATCGCGATCTCGCCGCCAAGACCGGGGTCTCCCCCTCCACCTCGCTGGAACGGGTGAGGCTGCTGCGTGAGCACGGTGTCATCACCGGCTATCACGCGGCGGTCGACCTCGGGGCGGTGGGGCGGCCCGTACAGGCCCTGATCTCGGTCCGTATCCGGCCGCCGGCCCGGCCGGTCATCGAGGGGTTCCGTGAGTGGGCCGCACGGCTGCCGGAGGTGATCGGACTGTTCGTCACCTCCGGCGCCCATGACTTCCTGCTCCATATCGCCGTGCCGGATGTCGACGGCGTCTACGCGTTCGTCATCGACCGCCTCACCGAACGACGTGAGGTCGCGGACGTACAGACGATGATGGCGTACGAGCATGTCCGGGCGCGCCGTATCGACCCGGCGGCCGGGGACGGCCCGGCGCGCCCGCGCCGACGTGACTGACGGCCGGCGGCGGCCGGACCTCCTGGCGTCCGGGGACGGCCCGGCCGCCGCCGCGCGGGTCCTTGCGGATCCGGCCGGACCCGTAAGGACCCGCGCGAATGGCCGGGTGACCCGGGCTCAGCCGGAGCGCCGGGGCTGGAGCGTGGTGGCGTACTCCCCGCCCCGCGCCAGCAGCTCATGGTGGCTGCCCACCTCGACGATCCTGCCGCGGTCCATCACGATGATGCGGTCCGCGTTCCTGATGGTGGAGAGCCGGTGCGCGACCACGAAGACGGTTCTGCCCCGGACGAGATGGGACAGCGCGTCCTGGATCAGCCCCTCCGAGCGGTTGTCGAGCGCGGAGGTCGCCTCGTCGAGCACCAGCACCCGCGGATCCCTGATCAGCGCCCTGGCGATCGCGAGCCGCTGCTTCTGACCCCCCGACAGCCGGGCACCGCGCTGGCCCACCACCGTGTCGAGACCGTCGGGCAGCCGTTCGACGAACTCCATCGCGTGGGCGGCCCGCAGCGCCTCCCGCAGCGCGTGCTCGTCCGCGCCGCCCTCCAGACCGTAGGTGACGTTCTCCCGGATGGTCCCCTCGAAGAGGATCGACTCCTGCGGTACGACGGAGAGGAAGCGGCGGTAGGTACGCAGATCCAGGGTCGCCATGTCCGTGCCGTCGAGCAGGATCCGGCCCTCCGTGGGCCGGATGAAACCGATCAGCAGATTGAGGATGGTGGACTTGCCCGCGCCCGAGGCCCCCACCAGCGCGATGGTCTCGCCGGGCAGCACCGACAGATCGAACCCGTGCACGGAGGCCTCCGTCGCGTCGGGGTAGTGGAACCCCGTCCCCTGGAAGTCGATCCGGCCCCCGACCCGCTCGACGGACGTCTTGCCCTCGTTGCTCTCCAGGTCGGGCGCCTGGAGGACCTCGCCGACCGAACGTACCGACTCCAGCCCCTTGGAGATGATCGGGGTCAGATTCATCAGCGTCGTCAGCGAGGCGGTCAGCGCGGTGAAGAAGGTGCTGATCATCACCACATCGCCCGCCGAGAGCCCCATCCAGCCGTAGTACGCGACGACCGCCGAGCCCGAGAGACAGCCGACCGCCATGGTGTTGAGCAGGATCCAGGAGAGCGACCCGAAGCGGCCGTTGAGCACGTCGAGCCGGAATCCGGCGGTGAGCACCCGCTCCAGGGTGTTGTCGACCCGGTGCAGCGCCGCGCGTTCCAGCCCGTGCGCCCGGGTGATCGGGATGAGCGTCGTCATCTCGCCGACCCGGGAGGAGAGCCGCTCGACCTCCAGCCGGAACTCCTCGTTGTTGCTGCGTATCCGGGAGCGCAGGCTGCGCACGAGCAGCGCCGCCAGCGGGACGACGACCAGGAACACCGGCAGGACCACGGGGGCACGGAACCCGATCACCGCCAGTCCGCCCAGCAGCGTCATGATGGCGCCGAGCCCCATGTCGGCGCTCTGCTGGGCCATCGTCTCCACGGACTCGACGTCCCGGACGACCTTGGTCTGGAGGACACCCGCGCTGACCCGGGAGTGGTAGCCGATGGACAGATGCTGCATCCGGCGGCAGAGCGACGAGCGCAGCTCACGTCCCATCCGGCGGATGCTGGCGCTCAGCAGCCGTGCGTACATCAGGTGCAGCGGGAAGTTGAGAAGGAGGACCAGGACCACGGCCCCCGTGTTGTACCAGAGGTGGGCGACGGGCCGGTGGTCCACGACCACGTCGATGATGTTGGCCGTGATGAGCGGCAGCAGCCAGACGGGGATGTGCTTGACGGCGAAGACCACGACGGCGAGCAGCAGCCTGCGGCGGTCGGGGCGGAAGAGGTAGGCGAGCGTGCGGAGCGGGTGCTCCCCCGAGTAGTGGTGGTCCAGCGGACTGGAACGCGGGGTTGATTCGGGATTCTGCATGGAGAGCGGGGTCCTCTTTCGAATGATGATCATATTAGCCCTCGGCGTGCAGACACGCAGTCTCCTCCGACCGGCCCCCGGCCGGAAGCGCTTTCCAGGGCGCTTTCCGGCACGCCCCCGGGGCACCGCCGGACCGTGCGGGGCAGCGCGGAAGGCCTCTCACCCCGTCGGGACGTCCCGGGACGTGGGACGCTCGGATCGGTGAGATGGTGGCTCCATGGCTGATCGGGGTCGACCTCCGGCTGCCGTGTCGCTGCCGGACGACTGGCCCGCCCACCCAGGACGCAGCCTCGCGCTGAACCGCATGGGCGGCTTCGACTGGAATCTCGACAGCGGGCTGGTGCATCTCGACGGGCCCGCCCTCGAGATCTTCGACCTGCGCCCCGAGGAGTTCGACGGCGATCCGGCAGCCCTTCTCGCCCTGGTCCCGAAGGACGAGGCGGCACGGCTGAAGACCCTGATCGCCCGGACGCTCAAGGAGGGCACCGGCTCCTACGGGGTGTACTTCCGGATCCGCCACCGCGACGGATCACTGCACTGGACCCGCACCCAGGCGCATGTGCGGCACGAGGCGGGGCGGCCCCGCAGGATCATCGGCATCGTACGGTCCGCCGAACAGGAGCTGGCCGAGGCCGCCCTGAGGAGCGATGTGGACGAGAGACGGCGCCGGCTGACCGGCGTCGTCGACCGGACCACCGGTCTGCTGTCCCGCGCCTCGTCCATGGACGATGTCATCGCCATCCTGAAGGACGGCGAGACGCTGGGGCATCTCAGGGCCGTCAGCGTGATGCTGGGCGTGATCGAGGGGGGCCGGATCCGGCTGGTCGCCGAGGGACGGCTCGGCTCCTACGTACCGGAGCTGCTCCACACCAGGATCGACGACCAGTTCCCGATGAGCGAGGTGGTGCGGACCCAGCGGCCCCGGTTCATCACCTCACGGGAGGAGTTCCGCTCCTCCTATCCGCTGCTGTGGCCGCATCTCGAACCGCTCTCGGTCGGCTCCGGCGCCTATCTGCCGCTGATCGCCCAGGGCCGGCCGATCGGGGCCCTCGGTCTGCTCTACCCCCGGCACGGCGCCTTCAGCGACGAGGAGCGCAATCTGCTGGTCGCCCTGAGCAGCGGCATCGCCCAGAGCCTCCAGCGCGCCATGCTCTACGAACAGGAGCACGACCTCGCCGAGGGCCTCCAGCAGGCGATGCTGCCGCGCCGTATCCCCGACATCCCCGGCGCGCGGACCGCCGTCCGCTACCGCTCGGCCCGGCTGGGCCGGAACGTCGGCGGTGACTGGTACGACGTGCTTCCGCTGCCCGGCGGCCGGGTGGGGCTGACGATCGGCGATGTCCAGGGCCACGACACGGACGCGGCGGTGGTGATGGGGCAACTGCGGATGGCCCTGTGGGCGTACACGTCCGAGGGACATCCGCCCGCGACCGCGATGGCCCGCGCCTCCGCGCTCCTGCACGAGCTGGGCACCGACCGCTTCGCGACCTGTACCTACGCCGAGGTGAACCTGACGAGCGGGGCGCTGAGCGTCGTACGGGCCGGGCATCTCGATCCGCTGCTCCGGCGCGCCGACGGAAGCTGCCACTGGATCCCGGCCGCCGGCGGACTGCCGCTCGGGCTCTCGGCGGAGTTCACCCGGCCCGACGGGATCGGCTACCCGGTGACCACCGGCGTGCTCGGGCCCGACGAGACGCTGCTGCTCTTCACCGACGGTCTGGTGGAGCAGCCGGGCGTCGATCTGGGGGAGCGGCTCGAAACGCTCCGGGAGACGGTGAGGACCGGCCCCGCCGATCTGACGGAACTGGCGGACCTGCTCTTCGAAGGACTGGGACAGGAGAGCGGCGAGGACGACATGGCGCTGTTGCTGCTGCGCCGGGACGGACCGGGGACGGGGCACTCCTCGCGGTGAGCACCGCCCCCGTACCGGGCGCCCTTCCCGGACGCGGCTCCTGACGCCGCCTGGCGCCGCCTTCGCCTGGCGCCGCCTTCGCCTGGCGCCGCCTCCTCGTGGGCCCCCGCTCTCCTGACGCCATCTCCTCCTGACGCCGCCTCGGGGCCCCGCGTGACGCGGCCCGGTGCACGTCCGCCCCGGCCCGCTCCACCGTGTCACCGCGTGTTCTCCCCGACGTTCCCACGAACCCCTGGATCAATGGTCCGTGCACCGCGATGCTGGCGGCCGGCAGTGTGTGCCGAGCGCGTATCCACCGTCTTCCAGGAGGAGTTGTGGGCCCAGGCTTTGCCGGGCGGTCCGCCGTGCTGTTCGCGGCGGTGACCGCCCTGACGGCGGGGGCGGCGGTACCGTCCCTCGCCGACTCCGTCCCCGTCCCCGACGCCGACCCCCGTCCTCGTGTCGCCGCGGAGATCCTGCGGCCGGTCGCCCCGCCGCCCGCGAGCGCGGCCGCCTCCCCGCCAGGAACCGTGGCAGCCCCCGCGGCCGTCGCCGACGGCGACGGCATCGAGACCGCGCGCACCTCGCGCCCGATCGCCCCCGGCATCAGGCTGACCTCGTACGACCGGCTCGAATCCGACAAGTGGCTGCGTGTCGACGCCCTCTCCGTCGATCTCGACGGCACCGGAGCCTCGGCCGGCTATCTCTCCTCGGGCAAGGTCTCCGACCGCCGTACCGTCTCCCAGCTCGCCGCGGGCCATGACGCGGGGCCGGGCCGCCGTACCGTCGCCGCCGTCAACGCCGACTTCTTCGACATCAACGAGACGGGAGCGCCCCAGGGCCCCGGGATCGCGGACGGCTCCGTCGTCCACTCCCCGGCGGCCGGAGCCCATCAGGCCGTCGGTGTCGGTCCCGGCAACGCCGGACGGATCCTGAAACTGTACTTCGACGGCACCGTGACGCTTCCTTCGGGACCGCGGGCGCTGGAGGCGTACAACGCGGCCAATGTGCCCGCCGGCGGCATCGGCGCCTACACGGCGGGCTGGGGAGAGGCCGACCGCCGCCTCACCGTGGACCTCGCCGCCCCGGTCGCCGAGGCCGCCGTACGCGACGGAAAGGTCGTCTCCGTGTCGGACCGGCCCGGCACCGGGCCGATCGCCGAGGGCACCACGGTGCTGGTCGGCCGGGAGGCGGGCGCCGAGGCGCTCGCCGCACTGCGGCCCGGCGACCCGGTGACAGCGGAGTTCCGGCCGCGCGCCGACAGCGGCCCCGTGCCGCGCACCGCCGTCGGCGGCCGTGAACTGCTGGTCGTGGACGGAGTGGCGCGCGGCCACGAGGGGGAGGGCAACAACACCGCCGCTCCCCGTACCGCCGTCGGCTTCTCCCGCGACGGCACCACCATGCAGGTGATCACCGTCGACGGCCGGCAGGCCGACAGCGGCGGAGTCACCCTCACCGAACTGGGCCTGATGATGCGTGAGGCCGGGGCGTACAACGCGCTCAATCTCGACGGCGGCGGCTCCTCCACCCTCGTCGCCCGCGCGCCGGGCAGCGACTCCCTGCGCGTGGAGAACAGCCCCTCCGACGGCGGCGAGCGCACCGTGCCCAACGGTCTCGCCCTCACCGCGCCGGACGGCAGCGGCCGGCTGACGGGTTTCTGGGTCGAGACCCGTACCCCCGCGGGCGTGGCACCGACCGTCGACCCGGTCAGGGGCGGCCACCCCGAGCGGGTCTTTCCCGGACTGACCCGCCGGCTCACCGCCGCCGGATACGACGAGACCTACGGTCCCGCGGCCGGCACACCGCGCTGGCGGGCCCTACGGCCCTCGGTCGGACGGGTCGACTCCCAGGGGGTGTTCACCGCGCGCGGCAGCGGCACCACCGAGGTACGCGCCGAACGCGGACACGCGGCGGGCGGTACGGAACTGACGGTGCTGGGCGCGCTCGACCGTATCCAGCCCACCACCCGGCGGGTCGGACTCGCCAGCGCGGGCGCGACCGGCGGCTTCGGCATCGTCGGACTCGACGCCCAGGGCAGCAGCGCGCCCGTCGAACCCCGTGACCTGCGGCTGGAGTACGACCGGTCGCTCTTCGACGTCACCGACGACGGCCGGGGCTCCTTCACCGTGACGTCCCTCGCGGGCGGCGGCGCCGGAGTCATCACGGCGAGCGCCGGCGGCGCCACGACCGTACTCGCCGTCAGCGTCGGACTCGACGAACAGCCGGTCTCCGCCCTCGACGACGCCGCGTCCTGGACCTTCAGCCAGGCACGGGCGGACGGCTCGGTCTCGGCCACCCCCGACGGCCGCACGGGCACCGGGCTCGCGCTCTCCTACGACTTCACCCGGTCCACCGCGACCCGCGCCGCCTACGCGACTGCGCCGGGGCGGATCGAGGTGCCGGGCCAGCCGCAGTCCTTCACGCTCTGGATCAAGGGCGACGGCAACGGTGCCTGGCCCACCCTGCATCTCAAGGACGCGGCGGGCTCCGACCAGTTGCTGCGCGGACCGTATGTCACCTGGACCGGCTGGCGGCAGGTGACCTTCACCGTGCCGTCCGGGGCGGCGACGCCGCTGAGCGTCCACCGCTTCTATCTCGCCGAGACCGCCGCGGCCCGGCAGTACACGGGCGGGATCGTGATCGACGACCTGACGGCACAGGTGCCTCCCACCGTCGAACTGCCCGAACAGCCGCGTGCGGCGGACCCGTTGATCGACAGCGCCGCCGGGACGTCGGGCCGGGACTGGCGGTTCGCGGTCCTGTCCGACGCCCAGTTCGTCGCCCGCGCGCCGGACAGCGCGATCGTCGCCCAGGCCCGTCGTACCCTGCGCGAGATCAGGGCGGCGGAGCCGGACTTCCTGGTGATCAACGGCGATCTCGTCGACGAGGGCTCACCCGCGGATCTCGACTTCGCCCGTGCCGTGCTGACGGAGGAGCTGGGGGACGCGGTGCCCTGGTACTACGTTCCGGGCAACCACGAGGTGATGGGCGGCTCCCTGGAGAACTTCACCGACCGGTTCGGCCCCGCGCAGCGGGTCTTCGACCACGGGGGCACCCGCTTCCTCACCCTCGACACCTCGAGTCTGACGCTGCGCGGCGGCGGCCTCGCCCAGATCAGGACCGTACGGGAGCAGCTAAACGCGGCGGCGGGGGACAGCCGGGTCCGCTCGGTGATGCTGATCCAGCACGTTCCCCCGCGCGATCCGACGGTCCAGAAGGCGAGCGAGCTGGGCGACCGCAAGGAGGCGGCCCTGATCGAGCAGTGGCTCGCGGAGTTCCGCCGGACCACCGGCAAGGGCGCGGGACTCATCGGCGGCCATGCCGGGGTGTTCGACGCCTCGCGGGTGAACGGTGTGCCGTATCTGGTCAACGGGAACGCGGGCAAGGCGCCCGCCGCCCCGGTGGACGAGGGCGGCTTCACCGGCTGGTCGCTCATCGGCGTGGACCGGGTCTCGCACGGAGAGCAGTCGGCGGCGCGGCGGAAGCCGTGGGAGGGCGGGCCCGACTGGGTCTCCGTACAGACCCGCGCGCACACGGACGCGCTGGAACTGGACGCGCCCGCCGTGCTGGCCCCCCGTCACCGCGCGCGGGTCACGGCCACCGTCACCCAGGGGGCCCGGCGGATCCCCGTCGGCTTCCCGCTGAGCGCCGACTGGACCGGGTCCCCGAATCTCCGTATCGGTGACCGGGACGGAGTCCGTCCCCGCCCTACGGCGGTCTTCGACCCGGTGACGGGCACACTGACCGCGCTGCGGCCGGGCACGGTGACCCTCGCGGTGACGGTCAGCGGTGTGACCCGGCAGACGGAGATCAGGGTCGGCGGGACACCCGCGACACCGGCGGGAGCGCCGGGAGCGGCCGGAGCGGCGGGCCCGGTCCGGCCCGCGCCCAGGACCGTCACCGTGCCCGCGCGGTGATCCGGAGAGCGTCCCCCCGCGGGCCGGCCCACGGGTTCCTCAGGACAGGGTGTCGAGCCGCAGCGCCGTGAAGCGGGCCGTGAACCCCTTGCCGTCGGGAGAGGCACACATCGGGCCCGCCTGCGTGGCCACGTCCGGCGGGAAGTACGCGAGCCGCAGCATCGTCGCGGGGGAGCCGTCGATGCCGTAGTGGATCGTGACGGTGTCGCCCTCGCGCCGCAGTTCGACGGTCACGGGCGCCGGCCCCTCGGTGAGATGGGCGAGCGGTACGACATTCCAGTCGGACACCTCGCGGGTGACGACGGCGCTGAGCTGCTGGCGCCCGTCGACGTACTCGATACCCGTCTTGATCCAGTTCTTCTCGTCGAGCCGGAGCAGCAGCCCGGCCTGGTCGTACTGTTCGCGGTAGTCGCCGGTGAAGGTGGCACGCAGTACGAAGTTCCCGGGCACCGGCCGCAGCAGGGCGTGCCCCGTGTCCCGGACGAAGCCGTAGTGGGTGGTCACCCAGAAGTCCGTGTCCGGGGCCGTGGTGACATCCAGGGCGTCGTCGTACGGGGCCCAGTGGGCGGGCGGGTTGAGCCAGGTCCAGTCGGTGAAGCCAAGGCACGACTCCGTACCGGTGGCGTGCTCGCCCATGTTCTCTCCTCGTGTCGGCGGTCGTCGGCGGACAGAGGACAGATTCGCACGCCGGTACGTGCGGCGTCGTCCGGATCCCACCCGGTGGATCCGTGACGTCACCCCGCCCCCGTACGACCTCGTGCCCCGTCCGCCCTCCAGGCGATCCGGAACCGGCGGGCGTCCGCTGCTCGGCCGGGTGTCCGTTCAGAACGGTTCGACTCAGAACGGTTCGACCGCGGTAGGGCGGCCGAGATAGGTCAGCGGGCCGGGGTCCGGCACGGCGATCTCGTGGAAGCCGAGACGGTCGTAGAACGCGCGGGCGCCCGTATTGGCGGTGACCATCGAGAGATGGACCGCGCCCACACCCCTGTGGTGCAGGGCGCGCAGGAAGGTGTGCATCAGCGCGCGGCCGTATCCCTGTCCCTGGTGGCCGGGGAGGAGATCGATATGCAGATGCGCGGGGTGGTCGGTCAGCTCGGGCAGGATCATCCGCTCGGGCCGGTGCAGCAGACCGATCATCTCGTCGGTCGGCGTACGGGCCGGACCGACCGGTTCCGGATAGCGGCCGGTCAGCCGGGGGAGCCAGACATCCCGGAACGCCTTCACGAAGGCGGGGGTGTCGGCGGTGCCGAGAACATAACCGACGGCCCGGCCCCGGCCGTCGTCGAGCACAAAGGTCAGCTCCGGCTCCAGGACCGCGTACGGCGCGGCGAAGATGCTCGGCAGCAGATCCGGGTCCGGGTACAGATGCCGCGCGTCCCCTCCTACGTGGCCGGTGCGTACGCAGATGTCGTACAGCGCGGGGGAGTCCTCGGGACGGAAGGCACGGACGGTGGCGGGCAGCGATGACATGTCCGACATGCTGCCGGTTCCGGGAGCGCTCCCACAAGCCGTATCGGCAGAGCAGTCCTGGACACGGACCCCCGGACACGGACCCCCGGATACGGACCCCGGGGCACGGACCGCGTCCGACCGGTCAGACGGGACGGAAGGCCCGGAGATGGCCGGCCACCCAGGGTGTGAGGTCCACCTACCTCAGCGGGCGGGGCTCCGACGCCGTGGCGGGGACCGAGCCGGATCCGGAGGCGACGGGGGCGGCGAGAGGGGCGCGGAGCCGTTCCGCCACCAGCCGTCCCACCGTGCCCGTGACCCCGGTGAGCAGGATCATCGCTCAGCCCGCGAAGTCCGCCGCCGTCACACGCGCCCCTCGGTCGGGCGCGGTGTCGATACCGGGCATCAGCCCGGGGACCGCGATGCTCGGCAGTATGTGCCCCCACAACAGGGAGATCCGGCGGCCGAGATCCTCGCGCTGGGTGAGCGCACGCGACATGAGCTGGATCCCGGCGAACGCGCCCACCAGCAGCTCCACCGTGTCCCTGGGCTGCACATTGGGCAGCAACTCGCCCTGATCGCGAGCCTGTTCCATCAGTACGATCAAGTGCTCCGGCCATTGGCGGAAAGGGCCGCTGTGATCGACACCTGGCGGCGCGCCCTGGTCCACGGTGAGCCGGACGCTCCCCCTCAGCAGGGCGTTCTCCAGCAGCCGGTGGGCGACGGCGAAGGTGATGTCGATGACTTCCTGTAACTTGCAGGCCTGCGGCGGAACGGCGCCGAGCTGCACCTGTTCGTCCAGAACGGCCTGGGCGAGTGCTTCCTTGGACTGGAAGTGGAAGTAGAGGGCGCCCTTGGTGACGCGGGCCCGCTGAAGAACCATCGTGAGCGTGGTCGACGCGTAACCGTACTCGTCGAAGACCGCGCCGGCCGCCTCCAGGATCGCCGTGCGCGTCCTGATGGCGCGCTCCTGTGTCGCCATGAACTGCCTCTCTACGGACCGGCAAGCGGACATCGGCCCCGAAAACAAACCGCCCGCCCCGTACTATAGTGCTCAACTGGATGTGGAATATATCCTGTACGCCCTCACAACGGTCCGCTTCGCCCGCACGGACCGGTCGTCTTCACCCTTCCCCCGCGTGAGGGGGAAGACTTGAGGCCATGAGCACAAGACTCACGATCGGTGACTTCTCGCGCATGACCCATATGAGCGTGAAGACGCTGCGCCACTACCACCAGGTGGGTCTGCTGGAGCCGGCCGAGGTCGACCCGTCCACCGGTTACCGCTACTACGTCACCAGCCAGGTGCCGACCGCCCAGGTCATCCGGAGATTCCGGGGACTGGACATGCCCGTCGAACAGGTCAGGGCGGTTCTGGCGGCGCCCGGCCCGGACGCCCGCAACAAGCTGATCCTCGCCCATCTCGACCGGATGCAGGAGCAGCTCGACCGGACCAGGACGGCGGTGGCGTCGCTGCGCTCACTGCTGGAGGAGCCCGCCGCGCCGGCCGCGCTGACACACCGTACGGCCGGTGAGACTCCCGCCCTGGCCATCACCGGGACCGTGGCGGAAGCGGACCTCGGCACCTGGTGGGGGGCCGCCTTCGAGGAACTGCACGCCGCGCTGCGCGCCCAAGGGGCCGTACGGGCGGGGCCGTCGGGCATCCTCATCGCCGATGAACTCTTCGAGGAGGGCTCAGGGACCCTCGTCGCCTTCGTACCGGTGGCGGAGGAACCACCGGGGGACGGCGCGGTGGCCCCGGGGAGGGTGGCGCCGTTCCGCGTCCCGGCGGCCGAACTGGCGGTCATGACGCACCATGGACAACACGACGACATCGACCGTACCTACGGGGCGCTGGGTACGTATGTCGCCGAACACGCCCTGGGCGTAGCGGCACCCGTCCGCGAGTACTACCTCGTCGACCGCTTCGACACCGCCGACACCTCCCGTTGGCGGACCGAGATCGGCTGGCCGGTGTTCCGTACGACGGGCGGCTGAACACCCCTCGTCCCGCGGGCGTTCACCCCGGCTCCGTTCATCCTCCCCGCGTCGGCCGGCCGGTGGTCCATGCGTCCGTGGGCCACCCGAACGGCCTAACGGGCCCGCGCGTTCCCTACGTTCCGTAGCCGGGACGCGCAACCCGGACGGTTCTTCGTATCCCGCGCCGATCCGTCCTGGGCGGCCGTCCCCGCACGCCCTCTCCCCTGCTCCTCCCGGGTTGCGTCGCGCTGGACCACCCGTGAGTGTGGGCCGCAGTTCACTGCGAACACGAATGAAGGAGAGCACTCGTGGCGACCCTGTGTAAACCCGCTGTCTCGGTTCCCGAGTACGTGATCACCATGGAAGACACACTCGCTCTCGCGCGTTCACTGCATTCGGACCACCCGCAACTGCCCCTGGCGCTGCGACTGATCGAGAACACCGGGGTGGCCAAGCGCCATATCGTCCAGCCCATCGAGGAGACCCTCCGGCACCCCGGCTTCGAGCACCGGAACATGCTGTACGAGACCGAGGCGAAGGCACGTGTGCCCGCAGTGATCAATACCGCCCTCGACCACGCGCGGCTCCGCCCCGGGGACATCGACCTCATCGTCTATGTCTCGTGCACCGGGTTCATGATGCCGTCGCTCACGGCCTGGCTGATCAACACCATGGACTTCCCCCACCACACCCGCCAGCTCCCCATCGCCCAGCTCGGCTGCGCGGCGGGCGGCGCGGCCATCAACCGGGCGCACGACTTCTGCCGGGCCTACCCGGGCGCCAATGTGCTGATCGTCGCCTGTGAGTTCTGCTCGCTCTGCTACCAGCCCACCGACCTGGGCGTCGGCTCGCTGCTCTCCAACGGGCTGTTCGGGGACGCGGTCGCCGCGGCCGTCGTCCGGGGCGAGGGCGGCACGGGTATCGCGCTGGAGCGCAACGGCTCGCACCTGGTGCCCGACACCACCGACTGGATCGCCTACAGCGTCCGGGCCACCGGCTTCCACTTCCTGCTGGACAAGCGTGTGCCCACCACCATGGAGCCGCTGGCCCCCGCGCTCCGTGCGATCGCAGACCAGCACGGCTGGGACGCCACCGGCCTCGACTTCTACATCATCCACGCGGGCGGCCCCCGCATCCTGGACGACCTCAGCCACTTCCTGGACGTGGCCCCCGAGGCGTTCCGGTTCAGCCGGGGGACGCTCACCGAGTACGGGAACATCGCCAGTGCCGTCGTCCTCGACGCGGTACGAAGACTCTTCGACGAGGGCGGACGGGCCTCCGGGGAGCGGGGCATCATCGCCGGTTTCGGGCCCGGTATCACCGCCGAGATGGCCCTGGGCCGCTGGACCACCACCGGAGCCGCGCCCGTGTCCCCCGTGGCGGAACGCCAGGTCGTCGGCGCCCGTGGCCGCGGTCCCCATCCTTCCCCCGCGTCGGAACCGGTGAGCTGACGATGACGGCCGCCCTCATCGGTACGGCGGACGGCCCCGGTGCCCGGTCCCCGTCCCGGTCCCGAGCCGGCGCCGGCCGTCCCGTGACCGGCTCCCCACCGCACCCCACCGCCCTGGAGCACCGCATGACCGAGCTGACGAAGGCCGAGGGGCTGATCGTCCCCCCGGGCGGGGGCACCGTCATCCACACCGCGGCCCAGCAGGTGACCTTCAAGGTCACCGGGGAGCACTCACGGGTCTCCTCCACCTTCGAGGTCGTCGTACCGCCCGGCTTCGACGTCGGCGCCCACCGGCACACGCGCAGCGAGGAACTGTTCTACGTCCTCGACGGCGAACTGGACGTGCTGGCCTTCGAGCCGCGCGTGCTGAGCGAGGACTGGCGCCACTGGGAGTCCGCGTCGGGACTGAGATCCGTACGGGCCACACCCGGCACGGTCGTCGTCGTACCGCCCGGCTGCCCCCACGCGTTCGCCAACCGGACCGGCCAGGACGCCAAGGTGTTCTTCCAGTCGTCCCCGCCGTCCGACCACGAACGGTACTTCGAGGAACTGCTCGACATCCTCAAGGACGGCGGTACGCCCGACGCGGCGGCCATCGCCGAACTGCGGGTGCGCTACGACATCGAGCAGCTCACCCCGCTGCGCCACGACGTCTAGGCCCCCCGGCGCATGGACACCGCAGCGGTCACCCGGCGCCCGCCCCGCCGACTGGCCCGCCCCCGGCGCTGGGCCGTCCTCGGCGTGCTGTTCGTCATGGCGGCCCTCACGGCGGGCTGGCCGCTGATCGACCGGGCCGTCGCGGACCACGAACCCGTGCCCGCCGGCGCGGTGCTGGAGCTGGGGCAGGGCGACGACGCCGCCCTGCTGCGGGTGACGGGCGCGGGCTGGGAGCTGAGCAGGTCGCGGAGCGACCCCGGCTCCTCGTACGCGCTGTCCCGGGACGGCGTCGATCTGGTCGCCGGCTATGTCGACCTCTCCGGCAGCGGCGACGCCGGACAGCTCTGGACGGGCCTGCGCAAGGTCCTGTCCGTCGCCGACGCGGCCAGCCGGCTGGGCGGTCCGCGGCCCGTCACCAGCGCGGCGGGCGCGAGCGGTCTGACCGGGCCGCTGACCCGGCCGGGGCGCACGGGCACCGCCACCGTGTGGGTGCCCCCGGACGAGGACTACGCCGTGGAGATCACCGTACTCACAGAACCGGGCACCGCGGCGGGCACGGTGGCCGACGCCGCGGCCGTGGCCCGCAGCGTCGCCTTTCCGCGGGAGGCCTCATGACCACGGCGGTGCCCTCGGCGGCGTACGCGGCGGTGCGCGGATCGCTGCGACGGCAGCCGGTGGGCTGGCTCTGCGGCGTTCTCTGTCTCCTCGGCGCCGTGCTGATCGTCCTCGACTTCGCCGCGGTCGTCCGGGTCTTCCCCGGCTCCGCGCTGCTCGCCCTGGTGCTGCTCGGGGTCACGGCGGGGGTCGGGGTGGCGGTACTCCAGCGGGTGCGACCGTTCCGGCCGGCGCCGCGCCTGTGGGCCTGGAGCGGTGTGGTCTGGGGCGCCACCGCGGCGACCGGCTGCGCCGTCGTGGCCAATGGCGGGCTCCAGAACATCTGGTTCAAGACCGCCGGCATCGACTTCGGTGCCCGGTGGGCGGCGGCCCTCACCGCACCCCTCAACGAGGAACTCCTCAAAGTCTCCGGGGTCGCGCTGATCGGCCTGGGCGCCCGGCAGTTGGTCCGCGGTCCGCTCGACGGGTTCTTCCTCGGCGCGTTCACGGGTCTCGGCTTCCAGGTGGTGGAGAACTGGACGTACGCCATGAACTCCATCCTGAGCAGCGGCGGGGTCAACGGCACCGCCGATGTCGTCCAGTCCTTCCTCACCCGGGTCGTGCTGACGGGTCTTGGCTCGCACTGGGCGATGACCGGGGTGGCCGGAGCCGGGATCGGCTTTCTGCTCGCGCACGACGCCAGGCCGGCGCACCGGCGGGTCGTCCCGGCCGTGCTCTGTCTGCTGACCGCCATGGCCATGCACTGGTTCTTCGACGCGCCCCTGCTCGGCTCGGTCGGGGGCGTCGTCGTCAAGACGGCGGTCAACTTCGTGATCGCGGCGGGTTTCTGTCTCACACTGCGGCACCGGTCACGGCGGCGGGCGCGCGCCTTCCTGAGCTCGCCCCGCACCCCCCTCTCCGCCGATCTGCTCACCCGGCGCTCCCGGCGCCGGGCCCTCGGGAAAGTGCCGCCCGCGCTGCGCCCCGCCGCCGAGGCACGGGCCTCCGCCTATCTCACCGTGGTCGAGGAGCACGCCGCCAACACCACATCGACCGGGCCCGGTTCGGACATCGGCCGTGGACAGGCGTATTAATCGGTTGTTCAGCCGGGAAAAACCCCAAGAGCGCTCCGGGCCCGGCCGCCCCCTGGCACACTCCGGCCATGTCGACCAACTCACAGATGCTGACCGGCAAGTCCGCCCTCATCACCGGAGCGAGCAGTGGCGTGGGCGCGCGCGCCGCCCATGTGTTCGCGCGCGAGGGGGCCTCGGTGGTGCTGATGGCACGTCGGGAGGAGCGGCTCGCCGCTGTCACCGAGGAGGTGCGCCGGGCGGGTGGCAAGGCCGAGTACGTGGTCGGCGATGTGGCCAGTTCGAGTGATATGGCCCGTGCGGTAAGGACGGCGGTGGAGTCCTTCGGGGGGCTGGATGTGGCGTTCAACAACGCCGGGGTGGGGGCCCATCAGACACCGCTGCATCTCACGGGGGACGCCGAGTACGACGAGATCATGGACACCAATGTCCGCGGGGTGTGGAACGGGCTGAGGCACCAGATCCCCGCCATGCTCCGCGGCGGGGGCGGTGCCGTCGTCAACAACAGCAGTGTCGCCGGGCTGGTGGCCACGCCGGTCTCCGCGGCCTTCATCACGGCGAAGCACGCGGTGATCGGACTGACCAGGGCAGCCGCGGCGGAGTACGGGGCCCGGGGCGTACGGGTCAACGCCATCGCGCCCGGCATAGCGGGCAGCGAGGTGGTCCAGGAGTGGTTCAGCAGACACCCCGAGGCGGAGAAGCTGCTCCACCGGTCGACCCCGCAGCCGCGTACACCGGAACCGGAGGAGGTGGCGGAGGCGGCGGCCTGGCTCAGCAGTGACCGGGCCTCCTTCGTCACCGGCGTGATCCTCCCGGTGGACGGCGGCTTCACCGTACTGTGACCGCCCTTCGTCCGGTCACCCCGGCTGTACGTGACCGCGGGCCGGACCGTGCCCGCGGTCCGGCCGTCCGGTCCTGAGCCCGCACCGGGCGGACGGCCGCCGGGTGGTCAGGAGTCGGCCCGGGGAGCGCTCACCACGCAGGTGAAGACCGGTTCGCCCGCCTGGTGCCCGGTCACCAGGACCGACGACATCCCGTGGAACTCCTCCGGCAGCCGGCGTACCCCGATCCGGCACGGCACATCCAGCTCGGCGAAGCGCGGGAACTCGGCGGTGAAGCCGGTCAGTACCCGAACGCCGCCGCGCAGCGCCGAGTTGGCCGCCTGCCGGGCGGCTTCGAGCAGGACCATGCCCGGGATGTGATCGACCGGGTGGTCGAAGAGAACGGGATGCCCGGTGTCGACGCGCAGCAGCCAGGTCCGCTCCTCGCCGGCCGGGGAGAGCACCACGTCGTCGGGGGAGGAGCGGCCGACGGTGCGCGGCGGTACGGGCGCCGTCAGGGGCGGCCGCCGTACGTCGGAGCGGGAGGCGCGCTCCCCGCGCAGCCGGCGGTAGACGGCGGGGGAGACGGAGAGGAACGAGGCGCCCCCGGTGGCGACGGTCCGCCCGTCGCGGCGCACGACCGTCTCGTAGCGCAGACCCGCGAGTTCACCGCCGCGCCTGCGGATCTGCGGACAGAAGACATCGAGTTCCAGCGAGGCGGGGGCGCCGTCGATCGTGAGATGCGACGGCTCGACGGTGAGGGACAGATCCCGGAGGAGGAACTGGTGTCCCAGCGGGGTGCCGAACTCGGTGTGCGCCAGCAGAGAACCGACCTGCCGGACTGTTTCTGCGGCCAGCAGCGGATCGTGGAGGCCGTCGACCGCGCTGAAGAAGCCGTGCAGCCGCGGCCACTGGGCGGTCACCGAGAAACGGGTCTCGTCGATCCGGCGCCAGCCGGTGAGCAGGACCTCCGCCAGCGCGGCGCGGTGCACATACTCTCTGGGCACGGTGGTGGTCAGCCGGGGCGCCGACGGACCGGTTCCGCCCGTTCCGGCCGGTGCCGTCGTTCTCCCGGTGCGCGCGGTGCTGTCCATCCGGACCGTCGTTTCGGGCATGGGGTCTCCCCGGGGAGCGCGGACGCTGGGACGGGAGCGGTCGAGTGCTCCCGGAGCGGGGGAATATACAGACCACCCGGTTTACTCGGTAGGCTTGACCGAGAACAGCGGGGGAGCCACCTCAGGGCGTCACGAGGACCCCTGGAACTGCACGACGGGAGCCACCCGCATGGCGCAGCAACAGCGTGCGATCAAAACGCGCGCTGCCATTCTGGAGGCCGCGGCCTCGGTCTTCGACCAGTACGGCTACGACGCGGCCACGATCTCGGAGATTCTCGCACGCTCCGAGGTGACCAAGGGCGCCCTCTACTTCCACTTCCCGTCCAAGGAGGACCTGGCGCGGGGTGTGCTGAGCGACCAGACCAGGAACCTGGTGACCGGGCCGTCGGACTCCAAGGTCCAGGAACTGATCGACATCACCATGGTGGTCGCGCACCGGTCCCTGCACGACATGGTCCTCAGGGCCGGCACCCGGCTGGCCGTGGAGCAGGGATCGGTCGACTTCTCCGATGTCAGCCCCTTCCCGGTGTGGGCGTGTCTCAGTGAGGAACTGCTGGTCGAGGCGAAGGAGCGCGGCGAGCTGCTTCCGTACGTCACCCCGCGGGAGACGGCCGAACTGGTCGTCGGGGCGTGGACGGGGATCCATGTCTACTCCCGGGTGGTGGCCGGCCGTCAGGACGTGGAGCGCCGGGTGGCCGTGATGTGGGAGCACCTGCTGCCCAGCATGGTGATGCCGCGCCTGCTGCTCGGACTCGATGTGGCGCACGACCGGGGGGCGCGGGTCGAGGCCGCCCGCAGGCTCGCCGCGGCGGAGGGGGCCGGACCGGACGCCGAGTGATGACGGACCGTGACGGAACGGGTCGCCAGGATCTCCGCGGACCGATTGGCCCGTCGTATGCCGGGCGCTCGTGTGATGTTCATCGGATCGAGCTGGTCTCCAACGGCTCTCCACCCGTCCTCCACGCCGGCTCCAGCGGCCCTTGAGTCCGGTCGGCACAGGACGATTCCGGTCAGCGAGAGTGGCGTAAAGCTTGTACAAACCGCGCCGACGGTTTGTTAATCTCGCAGCGCACCACCGCGCATCGCTTCCGTCTTCCCGACATATGGAGCCGTTGATGGTCAAGCAGGAGCGCGCCGCCCGTACGCGACGATCGTTGATCCGGGCCGCCGCGGAGGTGTTCTCGAACGAGGGATACGTTCCTGCGTCGCTCACCATGATCAGCCGCCGGGCCGGGGTGAGCAACGGCGCGCTGCACTTCCACTTCGCCAGCAAGGAGGCCCTGGCCAGGGCCGTCGAGGAGGAGGCGGCCCAGGAGGTGCGGCTGATCACCGAGCGCTGCCGGCGGGAGGGAGCGGTGGGCCTCCAGCTTCTGGTGGACGCCACGCACCTGCTGATGCGCGGCCTCGACGACGATGTCGTCGTCCGGGCGGGATTCGAGCTGAGCGGTGACATCTCGCGGCCGGACGGGATCAATCTGCGGCGCGAGTGGCGGCGCTGGGTCGAGGACGAGGTCGAACGGGCCGCCGTCGACGGCGGACTGGCCGACGGAGTGGCCCCCGCCGATGTGGCGAGCGCGCTGATGGCTGCGACGGTCGGTTTCGAGGTGCTGGGCGCCCGGGACGACAGGAAGTGGATCTCGCGCCGCACGCTCACCCGGTTCTGGGAGCTGATGCTCCCCGCGATGGCGGCCCGTCAGGCCCTTGATACCCTGGTGACCTGCGGATCTTGCCAGTCGGTCCATGCCGGGCAGGCGGGTGTCGAGGAGCCCGTTTAACGGGAGTACGCTGCCCGTGTCACGCCCGTATCCCGGCTGTTCGGTGACCTGCCGGTGACGCCGATGTACGGAGCGTTAACAAAAAACAGTCTGTACGGTTTGGTATTGACAAACCGTCTGTCCTGTTTTTGAATCCATCCGCAGCAATCGCACCCCGTGAGCGGCCTCGAACGGTACTGACTTCACCTGCAGGGATTGGGGAGACGCGTGGACATCGACGTACTGGGCGCATTGGCTGTGCGGGAGAACGGGAGATCGATCACGCCGACGGCGCCGAAGCCCCGGCAGGTGCTCGCCTTACTGTCGCTCCACGCCGACCATGTCGTGCCGGTGACCGCGTTGATCGAGGAGCTGTGGGCGGGGGAGCCCCCGCGCAGCGCCAGGACCACGCTCCAGACGTATGTGCTCCAGTTGCGGTCGCTGATCGCGGCGGCGCTCAAGCACGGTGCCCAGGAAGGCCAGGAAGGCCAGGAAGGCCCCGCGAGGACCGCCAAGGACGTGCTGGTGACCCTGCCCGGCGGATACCGCCTCGACAGCGGTGGCGGCACCAGTGACGTCCGGGAGTTCGACCGGCTCGCCGGTCTCGGCTACCGGGCGATGGACGCGGGCGACTACGCGGGCGCGGCCCGCCAGTTGCGCGACGCGCTCGCGCTGTGGACCGGCCCCGCCTTCGCGGATGTGCACGGCGGGGCCCAGCTCGACATGGAGATCAAGCGGCTGGAGGAGAGCCGGCTGTGCGCGCTCGACCAGCGCATCGAGGCCGATCTCCGGCTGGGACGCCACCGCGAGCTGCTCGCCGAACTGACCGTGCTCGTCAGCCGCTACCGCACCCATGAGAACCTGCACGGCCAGTTCATGCTCGCGCTGCACCGCTCCGGCCGCCGGGGCGAGGCGCTGAACGTATACCACCGGCTCCGCGGCACACTCGTACGGGAGTTGGGCCTCGAACCGTCCGCCGGGCTGCGCCGGCTCCAGCGTTCGATCCTGATGGCCGGACCGGAGGCGGCGGCGCCCGTCGAGAATTCCCGTGAGCCCCTTGTCCGGGTGAGCTGACCTGACATCCGGGAGCTGACCGAACGGGCACACCGCCCTCGTTCCGCCTGTGCGTCGGTTCCGGCTGTCCGGCCCGCCCGGACGGCCGGGCATTTCGCTCCCATTGTTTCCCGTGCCGTTTCCGTGGATCTATTCCCGGCGGATCGTTCTCCGTTCCGCCGACGGCATTCGGCGCGCTGGAAATGACATACCGTTTGCCGGTCTTGGAGCCGTACTAGACGGGTACTCAAGAATTCAAGAAGTAAAGGCTGGGCGCGGCTACCGTACTCGTGTCGAAGAGATTCGGTTCGACGGGGATTCGACGAGGTACGGAGGGAAACCGTGGAGATCGAGGTTCGGGACCCACTGAGTGCCGGGGAAATCCGATGAGGGCGCCGAAAAACCCGGTGGCATTGATCACGGGTGCGACGCGGGGAATCGGTCTGGGAGTCGCCCGGGAACTCGGCGGGCGCGGCCACCGGGTGTTCATCTGCGCGCGGACCGGCCAGGAGGTCAAGCAGACCGTCGAGGATCTGCGCGCGGAGGGGTTCGAGGCGGAGGGCACGGTGGCCGACGTACGGGACCGGGCGTCGGTCGCCGCCCTGGTGGCCACGGTCGTCGCCCAGTTCGGCCCGGTGAACATCCTGGTGAACAACGCGGGCCGGGGCGGCGGAGGGCCCACGGCCGAGATCGCCGACGAGCTCTGGTACGACGTCATCGACACCAACCTCAACGGGGTGTTCCTGCTGACCCGTGAGGTCCTGCTGCACGGAGGCCTGGTGGAGGCCGGCCATGGGCGGATCATCAACATCGCCTCGACCGCGGGGAAGCAGGGCGTCCTGATGGGCGCCCCGTACTCCGCCTCCAAGCACGGCGTCGTCGGCTTCACCCGGGCGCTCGGCAAGGAGCTGGCGCCGGTCGGGGTCACGGTGAACGCGGTCTGCCCCGGCTATGTGGAGACCCCGATGGCCGAGCAGGTCCGCCAGGGGTACGCGGCGGCCTGGAACACCACCGAGGACTTCGTCCAGGAGCAGTTCGAGTCGAAGATCCCCCTCGGCCGCTACTCCACCCCCGAGGAGGTCGCCGGTCTGGTCGGCTACCTCACCACGGAGAGCGCCGCGTCGATCACCGCCCAGGCGATCAACGTCTGCGGCGGTATGGGAAGTTCCTGAGCCCCGCACCGGGTTCCGGGGCCGGGGCGTAGACGCATACGTATGGAACTGAGCTTCACAGCTATGTCGCGTCTCAGGTGAATGGACTTGACTGTACTCATGACTCAGACCACGCAGAACGCCCAGACAGACACGAAGACGACCCTCGTCATCGGCGGCACCGGCAAGACCGGCCGCCGGGTCGCCGAGCGCCTCGCGGCCCAGGGCCTCCCCGTGCGGATCGGTTCGCGCAACGCCGACCGCCCCTTCGTGTGGGAGGACCCGGCCACCTGGGAGGGCGCGCTGGAGGGCGTCGGAGCCGTCTATGTCACCTACTACCCCGACCTCGCCTTCCCCGGCGCCGCCGAGTCCGTCGGCGAGTTCTCCAAGTTCGCCGTCGCCCGCGGCGCGCGCCGCCTGGTGCTGCTCTCCGGCCGCGGCGAGGAGGGCGCGCAGGTCAGCGAGAACAAGCTGAAGGAGTCCGGCGCCGACTGGACCGTCGTACGGTCGAGCTGGTTCAACCAGAACTTCAACGAGAGCTTCTTCCTGGAGCCCGTCCTCGCCGGTGAGCTGGCGCTGCCGACCGGTCACGCCGTCGAGCCCTTCGTGGACGCCGACGACATCGCCGACGTGGTCGTCGCCGCGCTCACCGACCCCGCGCACATCGGTAAGACGTACGAGCTGTCGGGCCCCCGGCTGCTCAGCTACCAGGACGTGGCCGACGAGCTGTCCAAGGCCACCGGCCGCGAGATCAAGTACACCGCGGTCACCAGCGACGAGTACCGCGCCTTCCTGAAGGAGAACGACCTTCCGGAGGACTTCGTCGAGCTGTTCGCCCTGACCCTCGACGGCCGCAACGCCTTCCTGGTGCACGGTGTGGAGGAGGTCCTGGGTCGCAAGCCCCGTGACTTCGCCGACTTCGCCAGGGACGCCGCCGCCACCGGCGTCTGGAACGTCTGAACCGGTACTCCGGCCGGTGGCGCCGGCCGCGGACGACCTCCGCGGCCGGCCCCCGGCGGGGGAGTGACGTACCCCCGATCCCCCAGCGATGACGCGTCAGCCACGAGGAGGCGGCCATGAGCACCCCCATGTCGAGCGAGTTCGGACTCGCGTCCCTGCCCGGCCACTTCCACGGGTTCGCGCTGATGCACATCGCGATGCGCCGGGACGCGGGACGGCTGCTCGCCGCCGCGCCCCGGCTGACCCAGGCCGGACTCGGCGCGGCCGGCGTGTGGTGGCAGCAGTTGCGCGACATCATCGACTGGCACCACCGCAGCGAGGACGACGTCCTGTGGCCGGGACTGCTCCGCAGGGCACCGGAGTTCTCCGCCGAGGCCCGGCGGCTCGGGGACGACCATGTGGTGCTCGACCGGGCCATGGAGGCGGTCACGGCCGCGCTGCGGCCGGGCGGTGACCCTGCCGCCGTCGGTCCGGCGGCCACCCGCTTCGCCTCCGTCCTGCGCGATCATCTGCGGGACGAGGAGACGGTGTCCTTCCCGGTCTTCGCCCGCCTCGCGCCGGACGACTATCTGGCGGTCGAGCGCCAGGTGATCGCCAGCGCCCCGTTCAAGGTCATGACACAGCTTCAGCCCTGGATGTTCGACGGCGCGGACAAGCGGTCGGTGGCGCAGGTCGCCGCCACGATTCCGCCGCCCGTGCGGCTGATCGGCAATACAGTGCTGCGCAGGCGGTACGAGAAGACCCTCGCCGGAGTGATGAGGCCCTCCTGAGCGCCCCAGGGCCCCGACTGGGCCCCAGGGCCCCGACCGTGACCCCGCCCCCGCCACCGACCGGATGAGGAAGCCCGATGGACACCCTCCCCGCAGCCGCCGGCCCCGTGCTCACCGCCGCCACCATCGGCACCGGGCTGATGGCCGGGCTGTACTTCACCTTCGACGTCGGGGTCATGCCCGCACTCGCCCGCCGTGACGACCGTACGTATGTGACCGTCATGCGGCAGATCAACGGAGTCCTCGACAACAGCGCGCTGTTCGGCCTGCTGTTCGTCGGGGTGTTCCTCGCCACGGGCGTCGCCGCGGCCCTCCAGCGCCGGCTGGGACGGCCGGACGCCGCACGCTGGACCCGGACCGCGTTCGTGCTCTACGGCGTCTCCATCGCCGTCACGATGTGCGTCAACATCCCCCTCAACAGGATGCTGGCCCGCGCCGGCGCGCCGGCCGCGAGCCCCGACTTCGGGGCCCTGCGCGGCCGGTTCGAACGGCCGTGGACCTCGGCCAACATCGCGCGCACGGTGGCCTGCACGGCGGCGCTCGCCGCGCTCGGACGCGCGCTGGTCCTGCACAACAGGCCGGTGACCCCGCCCTCCTGACCGGTACACCCCGGGCCGTCCGGCCCGCCCCGAACTGCGCCCGTCCTCCCATTCGTTCCCCCGCGGGGAGGGCGGGCGCACCTCCCTCCCCGCCCCGCCTGAGACGGATCCGTTGAAACCGGTGACCATTCATACGGGGCCGTCTAAGGTGATGTCATGGACACACTTACAGGTCTGCTCGAAGGTCCGAAGGCCCGCGGCGCGTTCCTGCTGAAGTCGGTCTTCAATCCGCCGTGGTCCCTCCGGGTCGAGGACCGGGCACCGATCTCCGTGGTCACCATGGTGCGCGGGGACGCCTGGGTGCTCCCCGACAAGGGCCGTCCCGTACGGCTGCGTCCCGGCGACGTCGCCGTCGTGCGCGGCCCCGACGCGTACACCATCTCCGACCGGCCGGAGACGGACGTGCGGATCGTCGTGGGGCCCGAGCAGCGCTGCAACACCACCGAGGGCGAGGACGTCACCGAGACGATGGCGCTGGGCGTACGCACCTGGGGCGACGACAGCAGGGCCGACGCCTCGGTGATGCTCAGCGGCACCTACCAGGCGCCCAGCGAGATCGGCCGGCGGCTGCTGGCGGCCCTGCCCGTGCTGCTGGTGCGGCCCGCGGAGGCGGGCGACAACCCGCTCGTCCAGATCCTCGCCGAGGAGATCAGCAAGGACGAGATCGGCCAGGAGCTGGTGCTCGACCGGCTGCTGGACCTGCTGCTGGTCAGCGTGTTGCGCACCTGGCTCGCGGTGCCCGAGTCGGGCGCCCCCGCCTGGTACCGCGCCCAGAGCGACCCGGTGGTCGGCCCCGCGCTGCGACTGCTCCACGAACAGCCCGGCAAGGCCTGGACGGTGGCCTCCCTCGCGGACACCGTCGGTGTCTCCCGCGCGGGTCTGGCCCGCCACTTCACCACACTCGTCGGCGAGCCGCCCATGGCCTATCTGACGGGCTGGCGGCTCACCCTCGCCGCGGATCTGCTGCGCGAGCCGGACGCGACGGTGGCCACGGTGGCCCGCCGGGTCGGCTACAGCGGAGCCTTCGCGCTGAGCGCGGCGTTCAAGCGGGTACGGGGCGTGAGCCCGCAGGAGTTCCGCAAGGGCGGCCAGGGCGAACCGGTACACCGCCTCAGCGCCCCGACGCAGACGGTGGTGCTGGACAGATAGTTTGGGGGCTCGGTTCGCCTCCGGGCGCTGGATGCCACTGTCGACGGTCTACCGTGCTCGGGTCCCTCGTACCTCGGAACCCTCCGCGCGCTCTCCCTTTCGACAGCGGCGCGCCCTTCGGCTCACTCGCCTTCTTTTTTGGGCTCGGTTCGCCTTCGGGGCGCCTCATGTCGGTGCCGACAGTCGACCGTGCTCGACCGCTCGTACCTCACGGCCTCCGCGCGCTCTCCCTTTCGGCACCGACGCGCCCCTTCGGCTCACTCGCCGGCGGCCGACAGAAACCGGAACATGTCCGCACCCCGGGCGGACGGGGCCGTGCCGTCCGCGGGGGCCGCATCTATGGGTGCCTGGCCGGGAGGGGATACCGCTGTCAGCAGCAGGCCCCCGCGGACCAGCCAGCGGCCGGAGAAGCGGGTGGGCGCTCCCGGCGGGGGCTCCGCGGGGTGCAGGCGGGCCGTGAACGTGCCCTCGGGGCTGATCCGTACCTCCGCGTCCGCGAAGCCCAGCCAGCGCTCAACGGAGGGGTACCACGCCTTGTAGACGGCCTCCTTGGCCGAGAACAGCAGCCGGTCCCAGCACACCTCCGGGCGTGCCCGCGCCAGCCGCTCCAGCGCCGTCCGCTCGCCGTCCGAGGCCACCAGACCGAGCACGCCCCGCGGCAGCGGCCGCGCGGGCTCCGCGTCGATACCGAGCGCCGCCACCTCGGCCGCCCTGGCCACCACCGCGGCCCGGTAGCCGTCGCAGTGGGTGATGCTGCCCACCACCCCCTCCGGCCACCGAGGAGCGCCGCCGGCGCCCGGCAGCAGGGGCGCGGGCGGCAGACCCAGTTCGGCGAGGGAGCGCCGCGCGCAGGCGCGCGCGGTGGCGAACTGCGTCCGCCGGCGCTCCCGGCGGCCGGCCATCAGCGCGGCCTCCTCGGGAAACAGCGGCGCGGGCGCCAGATCGTCGAACGCTTCCGACGATCTGACGCCCGGCGGCAGAATCTCCTCGATCACGGCGGGGGCTAGCCGCGCGGACGGGCGAGGAGCCCCGCGACGGCCCGCACGATCTCGTCCGGCCGCTCCAGCGGGAGCATATGACCGGCGCCGGGGAGCCGTTCGAACCGCGCGTCCGGCAGCGCCTCGGCCACCGCGCTGCCCAGCTCCGGCTTGACGACCCGGTCGTTCTCCCCCGCGAGCACCACGGCGGGCACCTCCACCGCCGCCAGGCCCGCGCGCAGGTCCATCCCGCGCGACGAGGCGAAGCAGTCGGCGCGCACCCGCGGCGACACCGCCGCGAACATCTGCCGGTTGACTTCGAGAAGGTACGGGTCGACGCCCTTGCCCATCGTCTGGGCCAGCAGCCGCCGCCCGAGCGCCGGACGGCGCAGCGCCTTCGAGAACAGCGCGCTGCCCATCATGCGGACCTCGCTGTCGGGCGTCTCCTGGTCGTGCGCGGCCGTGCCCAGCAGCACCAGGCCGCGCAGCCGGGACGCGGCGGCCGGATCGGCCGTGGCGTACGCCATCGCGGCGAAGCCGCCGCCCGAGTGCCCGACCACCACCGCGTCCCGGGAGCCGGTCTCGCCCAGCACCGCGGCCAGGTCCGCGCCGAACCGCCGGATGGCGACGGGCTCCTTGCCCAGGCTCGACGCGCCGTGCCCGCGCTGGTCGTACAGCACCACCCGGTGGCCCGCACGGATCAGCCGGTCCGTGACCGTGCCCCAGACCCTGCGGCCCGCGGCCCAGCCGTGCGCCAGGACGACCGTCGTACCGCTGCCGGGACCGGCCTTCAGCGGGGCGAGGACGCTCACCGCGAGCGCCGCTCCGTCGTCGGTCCGCACCGTGGTCTCGTCGGTACGGGCGTCCGTGCCGGCGGCCGCCGTGACGGGGCTCATCGCGCCCCTCCGGCCGGCACCGCGCTGAGCTGCTCGTTGAGCGAGACGAAGGCCGCCAGCGCCGCCTTCGAGTGCTCGGCACCGATGTCGGCGACCTTGGCCAGCAGCTTCAGCTTGCCGTGCGGACGCCCCCGGAAGTGCATGCTGATCCGGGTGCGGCGCCCCTCGGCCAGCGGTTCCAGAACGAAGTCGGCCGGACCGCGGAAGACCCCGTCGACATACTCGACGGTCAGCCTGCGGCCCGGGACGACGGACTCGGTGCGGGCGGTGAAGCGGAGCTTGGGGCCCCCGTTGCCGACACCCTTCGTGTGGACGGTCACGGCGACCAGGCCGCCCACCGTGTCGGGCGCGCCGGAGACCGTCTCGAAGGTGTTGTACGGGACCCACCAGCGGGCGGCACCGCGGAACTCGGCGACGAGCGCGTCCCAGACGACGTCCGCTGGGGCGTCGACCACCGCCTCGTCGATGATGTCGTAGCCGTTCATGCCTGTCTCCCTGTGTGGGACGGCGGATGGGATCGAAGGAGCGGGGCCCGCGACGGGCCCCGCTTCCGTACCGGCGCGCCGGCCCTGACGGACCGGCGGCACCGGATCAGCCGAAGAAGCCCTGACCGGGGGTGAGGATGCCCGCCGGGTCGTAACGCCGCTTCGCGTTCAGGAGGTCGGAGTAGCGGTTGCCGAAGTGCTTCTTCCAGTCCGCGACGGTCATCCGCGGGATGGCGCCGACCAGATAGCGCTTGGCGCCCAGCGCCACGGCCTTGTCGTACAGCCGCCGGTTCTGCTCCAGCATCCCCGCGATGTTCGGCTCACCCGGGTGCGGGAAGCGCAGCAGGTCGAAGAGGTAGCCGACCGAGTCGTTCGGCTGCACCGCCATCGGACGCCGGAGCTTGGAGGTGCGGTACGGGTACGCCAGCACGAAACCGACACCCAGGTCGTTCGCCGTCAGATCGGCCTCGGCGATCTGGAGGAACTGCTTCGCCTTGGAGGCCGGCAGGAACAGGCTCAGCCAGGGCTTGGGCTGGTCCCAGTAGTGCGCCTCCTTGTAGTACTCGACGTACGCGTCGAACCGGTAGATGTAGTCACGGAACGACATGTCGTCGATGACGGCCTCGGAGCGGACGTCCCGCAGCCCCGCGATCAGCGGCTCCCGGGCGGGAGCGGTGCCGGTGTAGGTGGCGCCCAGCTCCATCTTGTAACGCCAGCCCGAGTCGTCCGGCTTGCGCTGGAGCTCACCGGCCTGGACCTCGAACCGGCCCTGCGCCAGGACCTTCTCCGCGTCGGCGAGATAGGTCGCCACGTCGTTGTAGAAGAGGCTGAAGACGACCACGCGCTCCTTCGGCGGGACGATCTTCACCGTGGCGCGGACGATGATGCCCACCTGGCCGCCGCCGGCCAGCGCGGCGTTGAACAGGTCGGGGCGCACGGAGGGGGAGGCGGTGAGGAGCTGCCCCGCGCCCGTGACGATGTCGATCGACTCGATGGTGTCGACCGCCAGGCCGTACCGGCCGACCGTGCCGCCGATGCCGCCGACACTGATCGTGCCGCCGATCGACAGATGCATGTAGTCGGGCATGGCCGGCGGCATCTTGCCCTTGGCCAGGGCCGCGTCGGTGAGCTGGGACCAGGTGACGCCCGCCTCGACCACCGCGGAGTTCGTACCGACGCTGATGACCTTCGACAGACCGCGGGAGTCGATCGAGATACCGCCCGGGACCGCCGCCTGACCGTAGTTCGAGTGCGACTCGAGGTCGTCGCCGGTGCCGCTGCGGCCGTTCGCGGCGATCTTCAGGTTGTTGGCGCGGGCGAAGTTGACCATCTTGACGATGTCATTGACCGAGCCGGGCACCAGCACGGCCCACGGGGTGATGTTCGACACCAGGGCGCCGAAGTCCTTGCTGAACTGCACAAGGTCGGCCGGCGAGGTCTTCAGGCTGCCGTCCAGCGGCGGGACGGGCGTCACGTTGCCGCCGCCGTGTCCGCGGCCCGCCTCCGCGGCGGTGGCCCAGGTCTGCGTGGCCACGTTCCAGCCCACGACGGTCGCGGCGGTGGCGGCCATTCCGCCCAGGACTCTGCGCCGGGAAGGGGTATTGGTGCTCATCTGGTCCGGTCTCCCGTTCGTCATACGTGATGGACGGCCGGTCGGCCGGCGCCCACGGTGGTGGCGAGCTGGTACTCACCCAGGTCGAAGTGCTTGGTGCCGTTGCGGAACCGCCAGGTGTACGTGGGCCAGATCGACGGGTTGCGCCCGGCGCTGTCCAGGTACCAGCTCTTGCAGCCGCCGGCGCTCCAGACCGCGCGGGCCTGGCGCTTGTCGAGCGTGGCGTTGTACGCCCGCTGCGCCTCCGGCCGCACCTCGACGCTGGACAGACCGCGCTTGTCCATCTGCTTGAGCGCGTCCACGACATAGGCGATCTGGGACTCGATCATCACGGTCTGCGAGGAGTGGCCCAGGGTCGTGTTGGGGCCGAGCAGCATGAAGAGGTTGGGGAACCCGGCGATGGTGGTGCCGCGGTGCGCGGACATCCCCTCGCTCCAGGCCTCCCGGAGCTGGACCCCGCCCCGGCCCCAGATCCGCCGCGCGACCGGACGGTCCGTGGCGAGGAAGCCGGTGCCCATGATGATGGTGTCGACCTCGCGCTCCTGGCCGTCCTTGGTGACGATGGACTTGGCCCGGACATGGTCGATGGAGTCGCTGACGATGTCCACGTTCGGCTGCTGGATCGCCGGGTACCAGGTGTTCGAGAACAGCAGCCGCTTGCATGCCACGACATAGTCGGGGGTCAGCCGCTCGCGCAGCACCGGGTCCTTGACGCTCTTCTTGAGATGGTCGGAGGCCATCTTCTGGACCTTCTCGGCCACCTTGGGCCGGGCGAAGGCGAAGGCCAGGACCTCACGGCCCCACATGTTGAAGTTGCGCCGGAAGCTCTGGTAGCCGGGGAAGCTGCGCAGCATCTTCGTGTGGAAGGCGCTGTTGACCTTGTCGTTCTTGGGCCCCACCCACGGAGGTGTGCGCTGGTACAGGTCGAGGTGGCCGACCTCGGGCTGGATCTTCGGCACGAACTGGATGGCCGAGGCCCCCGTGCCGATCACGGCGACGCGCCTGCCGGTCAGATCGTGGTCGTGGTCCCAGCGGGCCGAGTGGAAGACCTTCCCCTCGAAGTCCGCGAGCCCCGGCAGATCGGGCACGGACGGCTCGCTGAGATAGCCGGCGCCCGCGACCAGGACCTGGGCGGTGTACTCGCCGCCCGAGGTCTCGATGTGCCAGCACCGGGTGTCCTCGTCCCAGCGGGCCGCGATCAGCTCGTGGTTGAAGCGGATGTGCGGGCGGACCCCGAAGCGGTCGGCGCAGTCCCGCAGATAGGCGTACACCTCGTCGCGCTTGGCGAAGGTGCTCTTCCACTCGGGGTTGCGGGCGAACGAGAAGGAGTAGAGATGGGCCTGGACGTCACAGGCGCAGCCGGGGTAGTTGTTGTCCCGCCAGGTGCCGCCCACCTCGTCGGCCCGCTCGAAGACCAGGAAGTCGTCGATCCCCTGCTGGAGCAGCCGGATGGCCGTCCCCAGGCCGGAGAAGCCGGTGCCGATGACCGCGACCCGCAGATGACGCGTGGGGCCCCGGCCGGCCGGCTCCTCCGCCCCGTTGCTCACGCCGCCCCCGTGGGCGGGTTCGAGAATGCTCGTCACGGTGGCCTCCTCAGCCCCTGCGCGCGATGGTGACGCGGAAGTTGTTGAAGAACTTGTCTTCGAGGGTGTAGGCGAAGATGTCGAGGTAGCGCTCGAAGCGGGCCACGACCTCCTCGCCCTCCAGGGCGACAGCCGTCTCACGGTCGGCGGCCAGACGCTTCAGCCAGGCGCGGCACGCCATGGCGAACGACTCGCGCTCGTTGACGATCTCCACCACATGGAAGACGCCCTCGGCGGCGGCCGTCAGCTCGTGGAGGTGGGGGATGTGCATCCCCTCGAACTCGGAGCGCTGGAGGAACTTCAGATCGGCGAGCAGCTCACGGTTCATGGGCTGCGCCTCGGCCGTCATCGTGTGCAGGACGAACTTCGCACCCGGGTTGAGGGCCTTGGCCACCTGGTTGAAGAAGAAGCGGTAGCGCTTGACGCGCTCACGCGGCGGCAGGTTGGAGGAGACGAAGTGCTCCAGCGCGTTGATGCAGAACGCCGCGTCGTACTTGTCGTCCGTCTCGTGGTCCGCCCAGCTCTCCACCCGCGTGGTGATGCGCGGGTTGTCCAGGCCGTCGATGAACGCCTCCTGGGTGCGGCTCAGCGTCAGACCGACAGCCTGCTCCACACCGTGGACGGTGGTGAGGCGGTTGAGCATGGTGCCCCAGCCGCAGCCGATGTCCAGCACACGGCGGGCGCCCGCGGCCCCGGCCAGCTCGGCGAAGGTGTCGAGCTTGCGCTCCTGTGCCTCGTCCAGTGTCGCGACGAGGTCCTCGCCCTGCTCCCAGTAGCCGCCGGAGTACATCATGGTCGGACCCAGCAGGAGCCGGTAGAAATCGTTGCTCACCTCGTAGTGGTGCCGTACCGCGTCGACCTCGGGGTCCACGGATCTGGGGGCGACCGTTGTCATGCTCGACCTCTTTCCTCGTCGCTGCGCCGCTCGTTCCGACCGTTGATTCGGCCCCGAGCAAACCGTGTCGCTCGCAACAGATGTGCAAGACGCCCGTGCTTCGGCGGTGTTGCGCCGGGGTTGCGCGGCCCGCGCTTCCATGCCTCTCGAAACCGGATGCACCGCGAGAGAGGACCGAAGCTCATGACGCTGCCCACCATCGAAGAACTGGCGAGCCAGCTCGAGGCCGTGTCGGGCGCCCAGGAGGTCAGCCCCGATGCACCGCTCCAGCACATCGCCGACGTGGACTCGCTGGACCTGATGGAGTGGCTGTACGGGTTCCAGAACCAGTACCCGGACATCCCCGCCGACGAGTCGCTCTTCGCCGACCTCGACGACACCACCACGCTGCGCCATGTGTACGAGCGGATCCTCGCGCTCGTTCCGCAGCCGGCTCAGGCGTAGCGGGACCGCCTGTGAACGGCTTCGACATCACCGGGTGGGGCATGGCCGTACCCGAGCGCAAGGTCACCAGCGTGGAGTTGGCGGAGCGTTTCGGCGTCGACGAGAACTGGATCGTCAGCCGGTGCGGAATCCGGGAACGCCGGGCCGTGGGACCGGGCCAGACGACCGCCTCACTCGCTGTCGAGGCCGGCCGTCGCGCACTGGAGAAGGCGGGCCTGACGGGTGGCGACATCGCCCATCTGATCGTCGCCACCGCCACGCCCGAGCAGCCTTCCCCGGCGACGTCCGCCTTCGTCCACCACGATCTGGGGATCGCGGGCGGGGCGCACGACGTCAACTCGGAGTGCGCGGGCTTCATCTACGCGCTGGTGTCGGCGATGGCGCTGATCGCCATCGACCCCCGGCCGATCCTGCTGATCGGCTCCGACACCCACACCCTGACGGCCAACCCCGCCGACCGTGATCTGTCCATCCTCGTCGGCGACGGCGCCGGCGCGGTGGTGCTCCAGCCGGGACCCGAGAACCGGGTCAAGGCCTGGAACCTGGGCGCGGACGGCTCCTGCGCCGGCAGTCTCAAGGTGCTGGCGGGCGGCAGCAGGATGCCGACCACCGAGGAGACCGTCCGGCAGGGCCTGCACTACGCGCAGATCAACGGCAACGAGATCTATCTCAACGCCGTGCGCTACACGGTCCGTACGGTCCGGGAGACGCTGGAGAGCGCCAAGGTCGACGCGGCCGACGTCGACCATGTCATCCCGCACCAGGCCAATATCCGGATCATCAACTCGATCCTCAGCCACACCGGGCTGCGGCGCGAGGCACTGATCACCAATCTGGAGCGGTACGGCAACACCGCCTCCGCGTCCGTCCCGATCGCCCTCACCGAGGCGCTCGACGAAGGCCGGATCAACAACGGTGACAAGGTGCTGCTCGCGGGCTTCGGGGCGGGCATGACCTGGGGTTCGATGCTTCTGGAATGGGGCGGGGTGAGGAAATGAGCGGCAGCAAGCCGCAGGGCAGCCGTCCCGAGCGGCCGGTCGCCCTGGTCACCGGGGCGTCCGGCGGACTGGGCCAGGCCCTGGCCCTGGAACTGGACGCGCTCGGCTGCCGGGTGGCGGTCCACTACAACAGCTCCGAGACCCAGGCCAGGGCCGTCCAGGAGAAGCTCGCCAACGACTCGGTCGTGGTCACCGGTGATGTCGGCTCCTGGGACGCCGTCACCGAGATGTACGCCCGGATCAGCGACGAGCTCGGTCCCGTCGACGTACTCGTCAACAACGGCGCGATCCGCAAGGACGCGCTGATGGCGATGCAGTCGCCGGCGGACTGGCAGCAGGTGATCCAGACCAATCTGGTCGGTTCGTTCCACACCGCCAGGGTGGCCGTGCCGTACATGCTCAGGCAGCGGTGGGGACGGATCATCAATGTGGTGTCGCCCTCCGGCCTGATCGCGACAGCGGGCCAGACGGCGTACTCCGCCTCCAAGGCGGGTCTCATCGGCTTCACCCGCACCCTGGCCGCCGAGTGCGGCCGGCGCGGGGTGACCGTGAACGCCCTCTCGCCGGGCTTCATGATCACCGGAATGACGAAGGACCTGCCGGGCCGTGTCATCGAGGGGATGGAGGACAAGGCCCCCATCCCGCGCTTCGTCACGGTGGAGGAGGTGGCCCGCAGCGCCGCGCTCTTCCTGGACCAGGACTGTATGACGGGCCAGGTCATCAGTATCGACAGCGGGGTCTCGATCACCTGAGACCGCTCGGCCCCCGGGCCGTCCGGTACGAGATCCGTCATGCATCCGTGCGGCCGGTGTGCGTTCTGGCACCCGGCCGTCCGGCATGCCCCGGCCGTACGGCAGGACACCGTGCCCCGACCGGCCGGCGGGCAGAAAAAGAGGCGGCCCGGCAACTGCCGGGCCGCCCGCGTATGTTCCCCCGCGGTTGCTTACGCCACACGCCGCGCCGGCGCTGACCGCGCCGGACGCACCGGATGGGTGACACAGCCGTCCGCCGTCAGCGAGCACGGCCGCGGCGCGGCCGGTCTCGGGGACGGGGCCTCGAACATACCCATCAGCACCGGGTCCAGCCGGGTGACGGCCTTCGGCTCCGGTGCCCTCCGCCGCTCCGGCGTGCGCAGCAGCTCCAGATAGGCCGCCTCGCTCTCCGGCGCCGGGTCGATCCCCAGCTCCTCCGCCAGGACCTCCCTGAGCTGCTGATAGGTGCGCAGTGCCTCGGCCCGGTTGCCCGCCGTGCGGTGCGCGGCCATCCGGCACCGGTAGGCGCTCTCGCGGAACGGAGCACGGCGTACGGCCTCCTCGGCGTACCGCAGCGCGTGATGCTCGTCGCCGAGCGCGGACGAGGCCAGACTCGCTGTCTCCAGCGCGGACAGACGCAGCTCGTCGAGCCGCTCCCGCACGCTGTTGACCCACTCTCCCTCGTGGGCGGGAAGGAATGACCCGCGTAGATTTGACACGGCGGCGGACGCGAGCTGCTGCGCCACGGCGTAGGAGCCCGTCGTATACGCCTCGGCCGCCTCCGACAGCGCGGCCTCGGCACACTCGACGTCCACCGCCGCGTCGTCGGGCAGCCGCAGCAGATAGCGGCCTCCCTGGGCGACGAGCGGGGTGACGCCGGGCTGCTGCCGGGGAAACGTGACGAAGGTACGGACCCGGCTGACGACACTGCGCAGGGCCGAGGCCCAGGTGTCGGGCAGGCCGTCGGGCCAGACCGTGTCGGCCAGTTGGTCGCGGCTGGTACCGCCGGACCGTTCAAGGATGAGCCGGGCGAAGGCGACTTGGGCCTGGGCGCTGGACAGGTGCTGCGGAGGAACCCCTTCGGGTTCGATCGTGACGAGACCAGCAAGTCTGATGAGCAAGCTGTACTCCCCGGTGCGGTCGGCTGTCTGCCGGTTCCACCGGCGGCGGTCGCCGCCGGATACATGGTCGCAATCACGCCAGGGGGCCCGTCTCGATGGTCCTCTTGTGAAGGAGATCGGGACAAGAGGTGCATGCCCCCTGCACAAGATTTGGACGATACCAATCGGCCTTCTCCCCGTGTCAACACTGGCCGGGGAACATTCCCCGGGAATTGGTCGGAGAGCAGGATTCCGCTTCCTGGGCCCTGTCGCGTTCTTGTTGCGTTGTCGGATTTCCGCATTTCACAGTCGTGTTGCGCCCGGCTTGCGCGGCTGTCGTTGAATTGCGTCGCACTTTGAGTCCAAGGTTGAGCGGACTCCGGTAATTGTCCGAAACGTGGATGAGGAGACGCACGGTGAACACATCCGGAGGATGGGAACGTCTCGCGCCGAAACTGGACGCGACACTTCGTCGTGTGCAGTCCCTCGAGTGGGAGCCCGCCCGCCGCAACAGCTTCGTGACGTACACGGTCGAGCGTGACTCCGCTTACGCCGACCTCGACGGCGAGCGCCTCCTGATGATGTCGGGCTACAGCTATCTGGGCCTGGCGGGCGACGAACGCGTGGTGGCGGCGGCCAAGGCCGCGGTCGATCTGTACGGTACCGGCAACCACGGGGTGCGGGCGCTGGCGGGCTCGATCCCGCTGCACGAGGAACTGGAGGCGGAGGTCGCCCGGTTCGCCGGCCGCCAGGAGGCGATGGTCTTCGGCTCCGGCTACGCCGCCAACGTCGGTACGGTCGGCGGTCTGGTCGGGGGCGGGGACACCGTCTTCATCGACAAGTACGACCACGCGAGCATCGTCGACGGCTGCCGGCTCAGCGGCGCCACCGTCACCCGCTTCCGGCACAACGACGTCGACCACCTCGACCGGCGGCTGGCCGCCGCGAGCCCCGACGGGGTCAGGCTCGTCATCGTCGACAGCGTCTACTCCATGGACGGCGACATCGCCCCCCTGCCCGAGCTGCGCGCGGTCTGTGACGCGCACGGCGCGCTGCTGATGGTCGACGAGGCCCACGCCCTCGGTGTCATCGGTGCCACCGGCAAGGGCATCGAGGAGCACTTCGACTACACCGCGAAGGTCGACATCAAGCTGGGCACCCTGTCGAAGGCCATCCCCTCGATGGGCGGTTGGGTGGCCGGGCCCAGCGAGCTGATCGGCCATCTCAAGTACGCGGCACGGCCGTTCCTCTTCTCCGCGGCCCTCGGCCCGGCCCAGTCCGCCGCGGCCCTGGAGTCGCTGCGCATCCTGGAGCGCGAGCCCGAGCGGGTCAGCCACATCCAGCAGGAGTCCGCGCGGTTCCGCCGGATGCTGAACGAGGGCGGTATGCGCACCGGCGACAGCGAGACCGCGGTCGTCCCGGTCATCGCCGGTTCCGACGAGGCGGCCTACGACTACGCCACCGCCTGCCGCGCGGCCGGAGTCATCGGACTGCCGGTGGTCACCCCCGCCGTCCCCAACGACCTGGCGCGGCTGCGGATCGCGATCACCGCCCGGCACACCAAGGCGGACATCGACTTCGCCGCGGAGGCCTTCCTCAAGGCCGCCCACGCGTGCGGTCTGATCACGGCCTGACCCACCGGCCCCGCGCTCCGCGCCCGGCCCACCCTCACCCCGCGCGCCGGCCCCAGCCGGCCGCTGTCCGCCGTCCGCCGCTCGTACGGGATACGGGATCAGAGATGTCAACCTCACCGAGGCACGTACAGCTCAAAGCGCCTGTCGCGATCACCGGCATGGGCGTCGTCACACCGGCCGGCTGCACCCCCGACGACCTGTGGACCACACTGCGGGCCGGCCGGTCCACGGCCGCGACCCTCACCCATCTCGATCTGGAGCGTCACCGCGTACGGATCGGCTGCCGGGTCCGCGGACTCGACGAAACCGGTCTGGTGCCCGCCAAGGACGCCCGCAGGATGGACCCGTTCGCGCTGTACGGGACGACGGCGGCCCTCGCCGCCCACCGGGACGCGGGCGCCCCGGCCGTCGACCCGGACCGTACCGCGATCGTCGTCGGCAACGCCGTCGGCGGCCGGGCCACCAGCGACGCGGAGTCCAGGAACTTCACCGAGTCGGGACCGCACCGGGTCAATCCGCTGATGCCCCTGATGACGATGCCCAACGCGGCGGCGGCCCAGATCGCGATGCGGCTCGGCTGGCAGGGGCCCGCCCTGACCATCGCCACCACCTGCGCCAGCGGGGCCGACGCCATCGGCCACGCGCTGATGCTGCTCCAGACCTACCGGGCCGATGTCGTGCTGGCGGGGGGCTGCGAGTCGACACTGACGCCCGTCACCCTCGCCGGGTTCGGCAACCTCAACGCCGTGTCGCTGCGCAACGACGACCCGGAGAGCGCGTCCAGGCCGTTCGACGTCGACCGGGACGGCTTCGTGATGGGGGAGGGCGCCGGCTTCGTCGTACTGGAACGGCTCGACGACGCGCGGGCACGCGGCACCCGGGCCTACGCGACCGTCGCCGGCTACGCCTCCACCGCCGACGCGTTCCACCTCTCGATGCCGCTGCCGGACGGGGGCGCCGCGATCGGGGCCATGGCCGGAGCCATCGCCGACGCCGGCCTGGACCCCTCCGACATCGTCCACATCAACGCGCACGGCACCTCGACCCCGTTCAACGACCGGGCCGAAGCGACCGCGCTGGCCAAGGTGTTCGGCCCCGACGGGCCGCCGGTCACCGCGAACAAGAGCGTCATCGGTCATCTCATCGGGGCCGCCGGAGCCGTCGAACTGATCGCCACCGTCCAGGCGATGCGCGCGTGCGAGGTCCCCCCCACCGCCAACCACGAACGGCTGGAGCCAGGCATGGAAATCGACGTGGTCCACGGCGCCCCGCGCGCCGTCGCATCCGGTCCCGCGCTGTCCAACTCCTTCGGTTTCGGCGGCCACAACTCCAGCCTGGTGGTGGCGCCGGTATGACGACCGCCTCCGCACCCGCCGGGATCCCCGCCCCGGCCGCGACCCGTACCGTCACCGCCGAGGAGATCGCCGCCTACCGCGGCGCGGTCCGCGCCGAACTGCCCGTCACCAAGGACGAACTGGCCTCGCCCGTCCACGCGTTCGTCCTCGCCCACACCGTGGCCGAGCGGACCGTGGCCACGCTGACCGCCGACGAGCCCGGACCCGTCTCCGTCGTCCATCTCGCCCAGGACATCCGCGGCCACCGGCTCGTACGCCCCGGTGAGCGGGTCGCCGTACGCCTGGAGGTGCTCGGCGCCCGGCGCGAGGCGCGCGGGACCCGCGTCGCCCTGCGCTCCCGGCTCACCGGCGACGGGGCGAACGGCACCGAGGAGGCCGAGCCCTTCGCCGAACTGATCACCAGCGCCCTGCTGGTGGGCGCCACCACGCTCGAACCCTTCGGGGACATCACCGCGGGAGCCGCCGCGCCCGCGCCCGCCGGGGCCGGCGAGCCCGCCACCGTCGTCCATGAGCCGACCGCGGAGTGGATCCGCCGCTACGCCCACGCCTCCGGCGACGAGAACCCGATCCACCTCGACGAGGAAGCGGCCCGCGCGGCCGGATTCGGCTCCGTCATCGCCCACGGCATGAGCGTGGTGGCCCTGACGGTCGAGGAGATCGTCGACCGGTACGCCGACGGCGACGCCGCACGCGTACGGGGCATCGGCGGACGCTTCTCGGCGCCCGTCACACCCGGCGAGCCGCTCCGGCTCGACCTCCAGCCCGACGCGGCGGGACGCGTGGTGCGGTTCACCTGCCGCACCCCGGCGGGAGCGGCCGTCAAGAGCGGCTGGGTCGAACTGGCGGCGGCGGAGGCCGGGACGGCGGCCGGAGCGGCGCCGGAAGCGGTCACGGCGGCACACACCGGAGCGAGCACGGACACGGACACGGACACACCGACCCGGAACGCGCACCGAGACGGAGGCGACGATGACGAGTGACGGACTCGGCCTGGTGGGGGGATTCCTCTCCCAGGTCCGTGAGCGGCCCGATGCCACCGCCCTGCTGTGGAACGGCGAGGAGACCAGCTACCGCGAGCTGTACGAGCACGCCGGACGCGAACGCGACCGGCTGGCCCAGCTCGCCCTGGCCCCCGGCGAGCCCGTGGGCGTGCTCGCCACCAAGTCGCCCGCGGCCGTCGCCCTGGTGCTGGCCTGTCTGCTGGCACGGCGCCCCTTCCTGCTGCCCTCGCCCGCGCTCGCGCCCTCCCTGCTCGCGGATCTCTTCGCGCAGGCGGGCTGCCGCCAGGTCATCACCCCCGACGGCACGGACGCGGGCGTAGTGCCCAGCCCCGACGTCACCCCGCAGCCGCTGACACCCCGTGAGGCCGCCGAGGTGTCGTTCATGCTCACCACCTCCGGCTCCACCAGCCTGCCCAAGATCGTCCCACTGGGCCGGGAGGCCGTGAACCGGTTCGCCGCCTGGGCCGGCCCCGCCTTCTCGATCGGCCCCGGCAGCACGGTCCTCAACTACGCGCCGCTCAACTTCGACCTCTGCCTGCTGGACGTCTGGACGACACTGGCGCACGGCGGCCGGGTCGTCCTGGTCGACCCCGGCCTCGCCGCCCGCGGCGGCCACCTCCTCGACCTCCTCGAACGCCATGACGTCCAGGTGGTCCAGGCGGTGCCGATGTTCTACGGGCTGCTGCTCGACGCGGCCCGGCGGCGGGGGGCGGCCCTGCCCGGGGTCGAGCATGTGATGTTCAGCGGCGATGTCATCCCCGACCGCACCTTCGCGGCGCTGCCCGAGCTGTTCCCCAAGGCGCGCATCCACAACATCTACGGCTGCACCGAGACCAACGACAGCTTCATCCACGAGGTCGACACCGCCGCCACCGCCTTCCCGCCGGTGCCGATCGGTGTCCCGCTGCCGGGGGTCGAGGCGCTGATCCTCGACGAGCGGGGCGAACCGGTCGAGGGTCCGGGCTCCGGCGAGCTGTATGTGTCCACGCCCTTCCAGGCGGCCGGCTATCTCGACCGGACCCGCCACGCCGACAAGTTCACCGGCCATCCGCTGGGCCTCGACGACCGGCGCTGGTTCCGCACCGGCGACCTGGTACGGCGCGACGGCGACGGCCGGCTCCATCTCACCGGACGCAGCGACCACCAGGTCAAGGTGCGCGGGGTCGCCGTGAACACGGCGGAGGTCGAACGGGTGCTGCTCGACCACCCCGCGGTGCTCGAAGCGGGCGTGGCCGCCCTGCCCGACCCGATCGAGGGCCGCCGGCTCGTCGCCGCCGTCCAGGCCGCGCCCGGCAGCGGACTGAGCACCCTGACGCTCCGTCAGCACTGCGCCAGGAGCCTGCCCAGGGCGGCGGTCCCCGCGAAGCTCCACATCGTCGCGGAGCCGCTGCCGAAGACCGCCACAGGAAAGGTCGACCGCAAGGCGCTCGACCGTCTCCACGAGTTGTCAACAGCCAAAGGAAGGACGTCATGAGCCACGTCGGCACCATCAAGCAGTTCGTCATCGAGGAGTTCCTGCCGGATGTCACGGCCCAGGAGCTGGCTGACGACCACGACCTGCTCTCGGACGGGGTCATCGACAGCCTCGGTGTGCTGAAGCTGATCGCCTGGGTCGAGGACCGCTTCGAGGTGGCGATCGGCGACGCCGACCTCGACCCCAACAATTTCCGCAGTGTCGCGGCGATCGACGCGTTCATCGCCGGTGCGCGCCGTCCCGAGGTGGCAGGTAGCTAGCGGTGCATGACGCACTCATCGGCCTGCTGGAGCGGCGCGCGCCGGTCGGACGCGAGACCTGGCGGTCGTTCTGGGACGAGCTGGGCGACGGCGGCCTCGACCGGGCGCAGGCCCTCGCCCTGCTCGTATCCCTGACCACCGCGCTGCCCGCCCACGACACCCTGCGCGCACTGCTCGACTCACTGGCCGAACGGCGGCCCGCCGAACCGGCGGGCCGCTGGGCGGGCACGGTCAACGTGGTGGGCACCGGCGGCGGACCGAGGACCTTCAACATCTCCACCGCGTCGGCGTTCGTCGCCGCCGCGGCCGGGGTGCGGGTGGTCAAGACCGGCTCGCGCGCGTACACCGGCTCGCTCGGCTCCGTCGATCTGCTGGAACGGCTCGGCGTCCGGCTGACCTCCTCATACGAGGGGACCGCCGAGACGCTGGACCGGTTCGGGATCGCCTTCGCGGGCCCGTTCGTCTACCCGGTGCAGCTCACCCGGCTGGCCAGGACCATCGCGCCGACGAGCATGAAGCCCTTCGGCCGGTTCCTGAACGCGCTGGGTCCCTTCCTCGCCGATCTGCCCGTCACCGCGCAGATCACCGGGGTCTCGGCGAGCGCTCCGCTGGCCGAACTGCGCGCCCTCGCCACCACCGTCACCGGCCGCACCCTGTGGCTGACCACCAACGACCGCGGGGCCGACGAACTCCTCGGCTTCGCCGACAACACGATCCACACCCACGACGGCGGGGAACTGCGCCTCCCGGCGGGCGAACTGGTACCGGCCGACGGCGGCTTCGACGATCTCGCACCGGTCACCAACCCCGCCGACGCGCCCGCCCACTTCCTGTCCGTCCTCGCCGGCACCGCCGGTGAGGTGGCCACCCGTACGGTCTGCCTCAACGCCGCGGCGCTGTCCGTCGCGAGCGGCCACACGCCCGACTGGACGAAGGCCGTCGCCGTCGCCGAGGACGCCGTACGCGGCGGAGCCGCCCGCGATCTCGCCGAACGCGTGAGGACGGCGAACCATGGCTGACTTCTTCCCGCGGACCGCGCCCGGCGGGGGACCGGGGCTGGCGCTCTTCCTCAACGCCGGGGACCCGCCGCTCGACGTCCTCGCCGATCTGGTCCTCATGCTCGACGAGGAAGGCGTCGACTGCCTCGAACTGGCCGTGCCCTTCCCGGACTCGGTCACCGACGGGCCCGTGATCCGCCGCTCGGCCCGCCGCGCCCTGGACCGGGGCGTCGGGCTCGACGAGGTGCTGGCCTTCATCGCCGAGGTACGGCCCCGGCTGCGCCGGCTGCGGATCGCGCTGCTCGCCGACTGGAGCCACTCGCTCAAGCACCGGGACCCGGAGCCCACCCTCCGTACCATCGCGGACTCCGGCGCCGACGGGCTGCTCGTCCACGCGCTGCCGCCCCGGCTGCGCACCGCGCACTACACGGCCGCCCGCGCGGCCGGAGTGCCCGTCGTCACCACCTGCTACCAGCAGAGCCCGCCCGCGACCATGGCCGAGGCCGCGGCGGAGGCCACCGCGTATCTCTATCTCGTCGCCCACTACGGACGCAGCGGCACCGCTCCGGCCGCCGGCCACGCCGCACTGGCCGCCACGGTCACCGCGCTCCGGGCGCACACAGCGTCCCCGATAGCCATCGGCTTCGGGGTCAGGACCAGGCAGGACGTGGAGACCGTCGGAGCCTGCGGAGCCGATGCCGTAATCATCGGCTCCGCAGGTGTCGCCCGGATCGAGCAGTCGCTCGGTCAAGGGGGCGACGTCATCGACGGCTTCCGCGCCTTCGTCAGGTCCGTATCGCCCAACCGTTCCATCACACCCGAGAGAACTGGGAGCTGACCATGTTCATCCGCGATCTGGAGAACGTGAAGACGGTCGAGTGGGGCAACGGCCTGAGCCGTCGCTTCATCGTGGCCGCCGACGGCCTCGACTACAGCATCACCGACACTACCGTGCGCGCGGGTACCAAGTCCCGTCTGGAGTACCGCAATCACATCGAATCCTGCTACTGCATCGAGGGTTCCGGCGAAGTGATCGAGCTGGACGGCACCTCGCACCCGATCGTGCCCGGGGTCCTCTACTCGCTCAACGAGCACGACGCCCACTACCTCGTGGCCAGCCCGCACGAGGACCTGCGTCTGGTGTGCGTCTTCTCCCCGGCGCTCCAGGGCGACGAGGTGCACCAGCTCGACGAGCACGTCTCCTCCGCCTACTGATCCACAGGTCATCCCTACGTCACCCGCACGACCGCCCGCCACTGATCCGTAACGGAAAGGCTCGCCGTGATCCGCTGGAACGCCGACCAGGCCGAACTGCGCGAAGGTCTGGCCCGGTGGGGTGAGGCGCTCAGCGCCGGCCACATAGAACAGGACGAACAGGCCACGTTCTCCTGGGACAAGTGGAAACTGATCCGGGAGACCGGCATCCTCGGACTGCCCTTCGACGAGCGGTGGGGAGGCCTCGGCCAGTCCCTGCTCACCACCATGTATCTGCTCGAAGGGCTGGGCGAGCACTGCCGTGACTCCGGGCTGAGCTTCTCGGTCACCACCACCATGGCCAGTACCGGCGTACCGGTGGAGAAGTTCGGTACGGACGAGCAGAAGGAGCGGTATCTGACCCGGATCTGCTCCGGAGAACTGATCGGTGCCCATGCCATCACCGAGGCGGAGGGCGGCTCGGACGCCATGGCGATGACCACCCGGGCGGTACGGGACGGCGACCAGTTCGTCCTGAACGGCTCCAAGATCTTCGTCAGCAACGGCCCCGTCGCCGATGTGTTCGTCGTCTACGCGCGTACTCATCCGGACGGCGGTCCGCTCGGGGTCACCGCGTTCCTCGTGGACCGGGACACCCCGGGACTCACGATCGGCAAACCGACCAAGAAGATGGGCCTGCGGACCTCGCCGCTCAGCGAGTTGTTCTTCGACGAGTGCCGTATCCCCAGGACCCAGGTGCTCGGCCGGGTCGGCGGAGGGTTCATGGTGCTCGACCATGTGATGAAGCGGGAGATCCTCTTCTCGTTCATCGTCAACGTGGGGGAGATGCAGCACCGGCTCGACCGCTGCCTCGACTACGCGAAGACCCGCCGTTCCTTCGGCAGGACCATCGGCTCGTACCAGTCCGTCGCCAACAAGATCGTCGACACGAAGATCCGGCTGGAGACGGCGAGGAAGTGGCTGTACGACACCGGTGAACGGCTCGCGGCCGGCGAGAACGTCACGGTGGATCTGGCCATCGCCAAACTGGTGACGAGCGAGAGCAATCTGGAGACCAGTCTGATCGCCGTGCAGCTCTTCGGCGGGCACGGTTACATGACCGAGTACGGACTGGAGAAGGACGTGCGCAACGCCGTGGCCGGCACGATCTATTCCGGCACCACGGAGATCCAGTACAACCGCATCGCCTCGATGCTGGGCCTGGGCAAATGATCCCGGAGCCCGCCTCCGGGCTCCCGGCGGGACACTCGGCCGCACCCGAGACCCGCCGGGTTCTGAAAGTCTGCGGGGCCACCTCGCCCGACGACATCGCCACGCTGGCGGCCGCGGGAGCGGACTGCGTCGGCGTGTGGCACGGCGTACCGGGCGGCCATGCCGAGCTGCCCGAGGAGCGCCTCACCGAACTCGTCGCGGCGGCCCGTGCCACCGGCCGGCTCGAACCGGTCCTCGTCACCTTCCTCGGTGACCCCCAAGCCCTGACCGGCCTGGCGCGCCGCACCGGCCTGCGCTGGCTGCAACTGCACGCGTACCAGCCGCCCGCCGTCGTCGGCGCGCTGCGCGCCGCCCTGCCCGACGCGGTCCTCGTCAAAGTCCTCCATCTGCGCGGCGGGAGCTGTGTCGAACGCCCGCTGATCGGCGCGTACGAACGGGCGGGCACCGATCTGTTCCTGCTCGACACGGCCACCGAGGACGGCCGTATCGGCAGCACAGGACACCGGCTGGCGGAGCCCGACGTGCTGGCGCTGCTGCCCCGGCTCACCCGTCCGTTCCTGCTCGCGGGCGGGATCACCCCGTACAACCGTCCCGACTACGACGGCGTCGCCGCGCATCCCGGGTTCCGCGGTGTCGATGTCGACACCGGCGCCCGGGACGGCCGCGGACGCTTCTCGGCGCCCGCCGTCACCGCCCTGGCCCGCGCCTGGCGGACCGCCCTGTCCCCCGAGGAGTCCGTATGACCGCCCGTTTCCTGGAAGCCCTGCTGGCCGCGGACCGCCCCCTGGTCATGGAGGTCAAACGGCGCGACGCCCACGGCTACGACCTGCTCGGCGGACGGACCCCGGTCGCGATCGTCGAGTCGTACGAGGCCGCGGGCGCCCCGTGCATCTCGGTGGTGACCGGACGCTGGTTCGGCGGGACCCCCGCCCTGCTGCGCGATGTCGCCGCGCTCACCGATCTGCCGCTGCTCCAGAAGGACTTCATCACCCGCAGGGACCAGCTCAAGACCGCGGTGGAACTGGGTGCCTCCGCCGTGCTGCTGACCGCCGCCCTGCTGCCCAGGTCCAGCATGCGCACCCTCATCACCGCCGCGCTCGGCAACGGCCTCACGCCCTTCGTGGAGGTGACCGAGGAGTCCGAGCTCGACGGTCTGCCGCACACCGACGAATGTGTGATCGCCGTCAACAACAAGGACATCAAGGCCAAGGAGAGCGACCGGGGCAACCTCGACCGCAGCCTCGCCCTGCTGCCCGCGCTCCAGGCCGCCGGGACGCCGTGCCCGGTCAGCGCCAGCGCCATCGACAGCCCGCTCGCCGCCGCCAGGCTGCTCGACGCGGGCTTCGCCGGACTGCTGGTCGGCACCTCGCTGCTGCGCACCGCGAGCGCCAGCGCCTGGCTCGACGAACTGGACCGCGCCAGGAACAGCTCCGTGGCCGCCCGCAAGGCCTGACGGCCCGGCCGCGCGGGTCCTTCGCCCGGAACGGGCCGCGCGCCCCGTGGACCGTACGGCAGGTCGCCAGGTCGCCCGCCCGGCTGCCGCGCCCCGCGCCCCGTTTCCCGTACCGCTCCTGCACCCGCTCCCCAGGAGAGCCGCCCGCCATGACCGCACCCGTCGCACCCGCCGTCCCCGCAGAACCGGCCGTTCCCGTCGCACCCGCCGTCCCCGCCGCACCGGCCGTTCCTGTCGTACCCGCCGTCCCCGCCGCACCCCCCGTCCCCGCAGCACCGGCCGTCCCCGCCGCACCGGCCGTCCTAGCCACGCCCGTCGTGCCGGCCGCGCCCGCCGTACATGCCGTGATCCTCGACGCCGACGGCATCGAGATGTCGGGTCTGCTCGCCGAACCCGAGGGCGTCGAGCCCCGCGCCGTGATCGTCGCCATCCACGGCCGGGGCATGTGCGCCGACTACTTCAACGGGCTGACCGACCCGGCCGGCTCCCTGCTCGCGCTCGGCGCGCGGCTGGGGTACTCCGTGCTGGCACTCGACCGCCCCGGCTACGGCGCCTCCGCACGGCAGCTTCCGGAGGGCCAGCCCCTCGGCGAGCAGGCGACGACCCTGCACGCGGCGCTCACCGACTTCGCCCGCCACCACAGGACCGGGGCCGGCTTCTTCGTGGTCGCCCACTCCGACGGCGGCAAGGTCAGCCTGCACATGGCGGCGCAGGAGGCGGGCGCCTCGCTGATCGGCCTCGACATCAACGGCTGCGGCTGGCGGTACGCCCGCGAGGCCCGGCACTTCCCCGACACCCTCGGTGGCGGCGCCTCCCGCCTCAACTGGGGTCCCCTGAACCTCTACGCGCCCGGCACGTTCCGCGCGAGCCGTTCCCTGCTGAGGTCCGTACCCCGGCGCGAGGAGATCCAGACGGCGGTGTGGCCCATCCAGTACCCGCGGCTGGCCGGCCGGATCACCAGCCCCCTGCGGCTGACCTTCGCCGAGCACGAGCTGTGGTGGGAGCTGGACGACGCCTCCCTGACCTCGATGACGGGCCGGCTGACGGCCGCGCCCCGCGTCACCGTGGACCGGCTGCCCGCCGCCGGGCACAACATCAGCATCGGCCGCGCGGCCCGCACCTACCATCTGCGGGCCGTGGCCTTCCTGGAGGAGTGCCTGCTGCTCGGCGGGGGCGACGCCAGGCGCGTCTGAACTCCCGTCCCCGCGCGGCCGGTTGACGGGGCCGGCCCGTACCCGTGATCAGTCCGTGGTCTTCCCCGGGTACCCGCGGCCCATCGCGGTTACTGTGTGCGGACCGTACGCATCCACACACCGAGCGACCAGGAAGGACACCCCGCCATGGCGGCAGAGAACGTGGAACGTCCGCGGCACTCCCGGCCGGGCCCGCGCCCGCTGACGGCCGACGGAGGGCGCTCGTACTCCTTCGAGTTCTTCCCGCCCAAGACCGAGGCGGGTGAGCGCACGCTCTGGAACGCGATCCGCCGTATCGAGGCGCTCGCGCCCACCTTCGTCTCGGTGACCTACGGGGCCGGGGGCTCCTCGCGCGACCGTACGATCGAGGTCACCAAGCGCATCGCCGCCGAGACCACGCTGCGCCCGGTCGCCCATCTCACCGCGGTCGGCCATTCCGTGGCCGAACTGCGCCACATCATCGGCCAGTACGCGGACGCCGGGATCCGGGATGTCCTCGCCCTGCGCGGCGATCCGCCGGGCGACCCGCGCGGCGAGTGGGTCCGCCATCCCGAGGGCTTCGCCCAGGCGAGCGAACTGGTCTCCCTCATCCGGGAGTTGGGCGACTTCACCGTGGGCGTGGCGGCGTTCCCCGAACGCCATCCGCGGTCGGCGGACTGGGAGAGCGACATCCGCCACTTCGTGGCCAAGTGCCGGGCGGGCGCCGACTACGCGATCACCCAGATGTTCTTCCATGTGGAGGACTACCTCCGGCTCCGCGACCGGCTCGAGGCCGCCGGGTGCACGACGCCGATCATTCCGGAGATCATGCCGGCCACCGACGTCCGGCAGATCCGCCGTTTCGCGGAACTCAGCGACGCCCGGTTCCCCGACGATCTGGCCGAGCGGCTGGAAGCGGCCCGTGACCAGCCGGGGGAGGGCCACCGCATCGGTGTCGAGTACGCCACGGCCATGGCCGGGCGCCTGCTCGCGGAAGGCGCCCCGGGGCTGCACTACATCACCCTGAACCGCTCCACGGCCACACTGGAGATCCACCAGAACCTGGGCGTCGGCCCGGGGGTCCGGAGCGTCCCCCTGCCCGCTGCCGCCTCCGCCCCCGCGGCCTAGGATCTTTCGTCTGGATCTGCCGGGGCACGCGAGCCCGGCAAGATCCAGACGAAAGGCCCCAGGCTCTCCGGCGCGGGGTGCTCCGCCCGCTGGAGTCCTGGTCGAGGACGGCTCCAGCGGGTCTGGCGGGCCACCGCCCGGCCTGCCATGATCTTCTGGCCGGTCAACTCCGGCTTGGACGCTGAGATATGAATCTGAGCTTCGTGGCTATGTACCGTCTCATCGCACTGGACTTGACTGGTCTCATGACGCGGATCATGAGAATTGCCCAGGGAACCGGACCAAAGGCCGCGTGGACACTCTGAGATCAGCGGGCAGACCCTTCGCCGTGTCACACGTCGGCGGCGGCGTCGACGACGACACCGTGGCGGCCGCCGGATCACCTCGTATCGGACGGCTTCGACCACCAGACAAGGACATCCCATGAGCTACAACCCGGCCGGAACCCCCAATCCCTACGCCGCCCACCCGCCGCAGGCCCCCGTCGCGGCGCCCGTGCGCCAGAGCAGGGCGGTCGGGCCGCTGCTGATGATCGCCACGGTCGCGATGGGGCTCATGGCGGGTCTCTTCTTCGCGTACGACATCTCCGTCATGCCCGGTCTGGCCAGGACGGACGACCGTACGTACATCGACGCGATGCAGAACTTCAACGCCCTGATCGACGGCAACGGACTGTTCGGCATGGTCTTCGTCGGAGCCCTGCTGGCCGCCGCGGTCGCGGCGTTCCTGGAGCACCGTCAGGGCCGCCGGGGCGCGGCGCTGTGGATCGGCGCCGCGGCCGCGCTCTATCTGGTGGCCCTGTTGATCACGTTCAGCGTCAACATCCCGCTCAACAACGAGCTGGCCGCCGCCGGTGACCCGGCCAAGATCACGGACTTCTCGATCGTCGACAAGTTCAAGGGCACCTGGGAGACGAGCAATATCGTGCGGACCCTGGTCTGCACGGCGGCGCTGGGCTTCCTGGCCCGCGCGCTGGTGCTGCACGGCCGTGGCAGCGGTGCCGCCGCCGCTGTCGCTCCCGCGATGCGCCCGTACGGCGTCTGACGGAGCGAACGGCCGGAAGAACGAACGAACAGAGGCCGGAAGAGCGAACGAACAGAGGAGGGGGCGACGGGCCCGGAGCCCGTCGCCCCCTCTCGCGTTTCTCCCGTGCCCGACGGGGGCCCCGGCGTACACCCAGGCCCACGGCCGTACACGCACGGGCCCCGGCCACCCGTGCGGGCGGGGCCGGGGCCCGTGTGAGCCGAAGCCGCCGTCAGCCGACCGGAGCGGGCGGAGTGGCCGAGGGGCTCTCCGCGGCCCGTTCCTGCTTGCTCTCCTCGGCGAGCCGCTCCAGACCACTGGTCGTCTTGAGCGGCTTCTCCTTGAGGAAGAGCACCGCGACCAGCGCGAGAGCGGCGAAGGGTGCGGCGACGAGGAAGAGCTCCGCCGTGGCCACGCCGTACGCGTGCTGCACGATCTCCCGCATCGGCGCGGGCAGCGTGGCGATGTCGGGTACGGCACCCTCGCCCGAGCCGCCGGACGCCGACTGGCCGGCGCCGCCCAGGCTCTTGGTCATCTCGGCCGTCACCCGGTTGGCGAGGATCGCGCCCAGCACGCTCGTCCCGATCGTGCCTCCCATGCTGCGGAAGAACGACAGCACCGAGGTGGCCGCGCCGAGCTCCGCCGCCGGCACGTCGTTCTGTGCCGCGAGCACCAGGTTCTGCATCAGCATGCCGACGCCGATACCGAGAACGGCCATATAGAGGCTGAGGACGCCGAAGCCGGTGTCGGCGTCGATGGTGGCCAGCAGACCGAGACCGCCCGTCATGATCACGGCGCCCGCGATCAGATGGATCTTCCACTTGCCGGTGGCGCTGATGATCTGGCCGGCGACCGTGGAGGACACCAGCAGACCGAGGATCATCGGCAGGCTCATCAGCCCCGCGACGGTCGGGGACTTGCCGAGCGAGATCTGGAAGTACTGCGAGAGGAAGACGGTTCCGCCGAACATCGCGACACCGACCAGCAGGCTGGCCACCGTGGTCAGGGAGACGGTGCGGTTGCGGAAGATGTCCAGCGGGATGATCGGTTCGGGGACCCGCGCCTCCACGAACACCGCGGCGGCCAGGAGCACGACCCCGGTGCCGGTCAGCGCGGCCGTCTGCCAGGACGCCCAGTCGAAGCGGTTGCCCGCCAGCGTGGTCCAGATCAGCAGCGCGCTGACACCGGCGACGATCAGGAAGGCGCCCAGGTAGTCGATCTTCACCTCACGGCGCACCGTGGGCAGTCGCAGGGTGCGCTGGAGGATCAGGATCGCGGCGAGGGCGAAGGGCACCCCGATGAAGAAGCACCAGCGCCAGCCCAGCCAGGAGGTGTCCACCAGCACACCGCCGACGAGCGGCCCGGCGACCGTGCCGACGGCGAAGACCGCGCCGAAGATACCGGCGTACTTGCCCAGCCGCCGGGGCGGGATGACCGCCGCCATCACGACCTGGGCGAGGGCGGTCAGACCACCCGCGCCGATGCCCTGGACGACCCGGCTGAAGATGAGCAGCCCGACGCCCTGCGAGAAGCCGGCGAGCAGCGACCCCACCACGAACATGGCGAGCGAGAGCTGGAGCAGCAGCTTCTTGTTGTAGAGGTCGGAGAGCTTGCCCCACAGCGGCACGGTCGCCGTCATGGCCAGCAGTTCGGCGGTGACCACCCAGGTGTACGAGGACTGGCTGCCGTGCAGGTCGGCGACGATGCGGGGCAGCGCGTTGGCGACGACCGTGCCGGCCAGGATGGCCACGAACATACCGGCCATCAGACCCGACATGGCCTGGAGTATCTGCCGGTTGGACATGGAGGTGGGCGCCTGTTCGGGCGCCTCGGTTGCACTCAAGGTGTCCTTCTTCGGATGGTGGTGGAAAGTCGGAGGACGAGGGAGGGACGGGGGAGTCGGGGGCGGCTCACTCCGCGGGAGGCGGTTGGGCGAGCCCGTCCGTCAGAAGGGTGAAAACGCGCCGGAACACCTCGGAGAAGTCGGCGTCCGGTCCTTGCGCGCACCAGTGCTCGACGGCCACCCGTACGGCCGTACCGGCGACGGCGGCGAGAAGCCGCGGGTAGAGGTCCGGTGCCGGGGTGCCGGCGCCGGGGCCGTCCCGGCGGGTCCCGTGCGGGGGCGTGCCCTTCTCGCCCGGGACGCGCGCGCCGAGCCGTACGGCGATGGCGTCGGCCAGCTCGATCTCCTCGGCCATGTGCGCGCCGAGGCCGCGGACCAGCAGCCGGGGCGAACGCTGGAGGACCGTGGCCCGCAGCCGCCAGATCTCCTGCCGCTCGGCCACATCGACCAGTTCGGTGGCGAGCGCCTCGCGCACCGCTTCGAGCGGGGAGAGACCGGCCGGCGCCTCGCGCACCGCCTGGCGCACCCGTTCACCGGCGTCCCGGTCCATCATGACGAACGCGTCGTCATGGCTGTCGAAGTAGTTGAAGAACGTACGCGGGGACACCCCGGCGGCCTCGCTGATCGCCTCGACCGTCACATTCTCGGCCCCGTGCTCGGCGGCCAGCCGTACCGCCGCGTCCGCCAGAGCCGTCCGCGTGGCCCGCTTCTTGCGCTCGCGGAGTCCCGGCGCCGCACCTTCGTTCGTCACATATTGCAGGGTATGCAAAAGTGCACGCTCCGCAAAATTGATTCCGGACGATCATCGTACGGGCCGGTCGCGGGTTGGGCCGATCGCGGTCCGATACACGCCACGTGCGCAAGAGTTGGTCGTTTCTGTGGCTGTATCGCTTCGAGCCCTGTAGCGTCTTGATCAGCTGTCGTGGTTCCGAAGTACCGCTCGCCCGTGACGTGCCGTCACGGGCGTTTGTGCTGTTCAGCGTCTCTGCGGACCAGGGCGATCACCTCCGGTTCCCGCACCGTGCGGGAATCACGCGTCCCTTGAAACGGAGACTGAGCAATGGCCAGTGGAACAGTGAAGTGGTTCAACTCGGAAAAGGGCTTCGGCTTCATCGCGCAGGACGGCGGTGGCCCCGACGTGTTCGCGCACTACTCGAACATCGCGACCTCCGGCTTCCGTGAGCTCCAGGAGGGCCAGAAGGTCACGTTCGACGTCACCCAGGGCCAGAAGGGCCCCCAGGCGGAGAACATCCTCCCCTCGTAACACCGCGTCCCGACGGCCCGGAAGGGCTGGGACGACAGGGCGCCCGCCCGGTGGATTCCCTTCCACCGGGCGGGCGCCCGCCGCATTTCGGGCCCGGCGCGGCGCGTCGCGGCAGCCGGACGGGGACGGCTGCCCATGCTGAGTGGGCCGCCTCCGAGCCCGGAAGCGGCCGAAGCGTCCCCCTGCCCGAGAGACAGACGGAGGAGATTCCGTGGCCCTGACCCGAGAAGAGCGCGAGCAGTTCCTGGCCGAGCCCCATGTCGGAGCGCTGGCGGTGAACGCGGCGGAGGGACAGGCTCCGCTCACCGTTCCCATCTGGTACCAGTACCAGCCCGGTGACGACCTCTGGATCCTCACCGGCCGGACCTCGCGCAAGGGGCGGCTCATCGGGGCCGCGGGCCGCTTCTCCCTCATGGCCGACCGGACCGAGCCCACGGTGCGCTATGTCTCGGTCGAGGGGCCCGTGACGGCCACCGACCCGGCCACGCGCGATCAGCTCCAGGAGATGTCGGCCCGCTATGTCCCGGCCGAGCACCTCGACGCCTATATCGAACTGGCCACGCGTGAGCACGGCGAACAGGTCGTCATCCGGATGCGGCCCGAGCGCTGGTACTCGTCCGACCTCGGAAAACTCTGAGACCTCCGGCCCGGCCCGCCGCCGGGCCACCCCTCCTTCTCTCGCCGGGTCACCCCTCCTTCTCGCCGGGCGGTCCGGAAGGGCCTCGTCCGCCCGGTCCGGACACGTCTTGTCCGCGGGGCGGCCGGACAGGGCCTCTCAGGCGGCGTTCTCCTTCTCCCGCGCCGAGGCGCGCAGCAGATCCTCGGGAAGGGTCAGATTCCATGCGGTGATCACCGGCCGGCCGTGTTCCGTACCGAGCCGGGAGAGGGTCCCCGTGGCGAGCTGGAAGAGCGCGCCCGCCGCCGGTGCCAGCCCCAGATAGCGCGCGGTGAGTACCCGCAGGACATGGGCGTGCGAGACGAGGACGACGTCCTCGTCGCCCGAATCGAGCGCTTCCAGGGCCTCGGAGAGCACCCGGTCGGCCCGGTGTCCGACCTCCGCCGGACTCTCCCCGGGCTGGCTCGGGGGGCCGGGAACGACTCCGTCGGTCCACAGATCCCAGCCGGGCCGCGTGCGATGGATCTCGGCGGTCGCGAGGCCCTCGTAGCCGCCGTAGTTCCACTCCCGCAGATCCGGGACGACACGGAAGGCGTCGAGCCCGGCCAGTTCGGCGGTGCGCCGCGCGCGGGTCATGGGGCTGACGAGCGTATGGCCGATCCGGCGCTCGCGCAGCAGCGGCGCCAGCGAGCGGGCCTGGTTCTCGCCCCGCTCGGTCATCGGAAGATCGGTGTAGCTGGTGTGCTGCCCGGACAGGGACCAGGTGGTCTCTCCGTGCCGTACGAGGATCAACTCACCCATGACCGCCGCCCACTTCCCGCTGCTCGCGCCCGTCGCCGCGCGGGCCGCCACGGGCCCGCCAAGGACAGTGTCCCTTCTTTCGGTGTCCGGTACCCGGCGGGAATGCCACCGGCGGGCGTCGCGTTACACCGACGTACCACCTGAGGGAAGTGCATGCACCACCAGGAAGGATTCCCGTATGAAGCCCCGTATCCACCCCGCGTCCCGTCCGGTCGTCTTCCGGGACCGTGCCGCGGGAGCCGCCTTCCTGACCCGTTCCACCGCGGACTCGACCGAGCGCGTGGAGTGGGAGGACGGCAACACCTATCCCGTCATCGACGTCGAGATCTCCTCCGCCAGCCACCCCTTCTACACCGGCAAGGGCCGGGTGGTGGACACCGCGGGCCGCGTGGAGCGCTTCGAGCGCCGCTACGGCAGCGGGCGTGAGGAGACGCGGAGCTGATCCCGCGACCGGTATCCGCGTGAGGGCCGGGCCACGATCCGAGGAGGACCGTGACCCGGCCCCTCTCATGTCCGCGTCGAGTGGGTCATAGGGCGCCGTCGAGCGCTTCGACGGTCTCCTGGACCAGGGGGGGGCCGGCTCCGGCCGCAGGGCCGCCTCGGCGAGGGCCTCCCGCAGGGCCTTGTCATCGGTGGGCCGGGCCTGCGCGAGCAGCCGCAGCCCCTCCTCGGCGACATCACATCGGTGCAGATCCTCCGGCGGTCGGTCGGGCAGAGAGAGCGCGTCAGCAGACCGCGGTCCTCCGGCCGGGTGACCAGACACCATGACCGTGCTCGGCTTCGGCGGTGCCTTCGCGGCGATCACCTCCATAGGGTCCTCGACCAGGCGTCCGCCGCCCCCACGCAGGCCTCGGCCGTCGCTATCGGAGCCTTCACCCTCGGTAACACGCTCGTCGCCCGGCTCGGCGGCATCGTCATCGCCGCGGGGTCCGGGTACACCGCGCCCGACTGGGTAGGCGCCGCCCTGGCGGGCTCCGCACTCGTCCTCGCGGCCGTCTCCAGTGCGCTGGAGCGCCGTACGCCCGCCGCGGGACGGGGGGTCGCCACGGCGACGGCCGCTCAGGAGCCCGGCCGGGCCGCCGCCGCCCGCCACTGAAGAGGGCCGGGCGGCGGAGGACCAGTGCGCCCGCCGCGCGGCCGCTGAGCGCGCCGGGGACGACGTCGTTACGTTGGTAACCGGTGTGTCCCCACGCGCGGGCGCCGCTTTCCCCCCGCGGGGAACCCGCGCGGAGAACCCGAAGAGAGACCGCAACGAAAAGGAACACCATGACCTCCGTCCCCGACATCGTCCTCAACAACGGCGTCAAGATCCCCCAGCTCGGCTTCGGTGTCTTCCAGGTCGACGACGCGCGGACCACCGATGCCGTGCTGGCCGCCCTGGAGGCGGGCTACCGCAGCATCGACACGGCCGCCGCGTACGGCAACGAGGAGGGCGTCGGCCGCGCCGTCGCCTCGTCCGGAGTGCCCCGCGACGAGCTGTTCATCACCACCAAGCTGTGGAACGACCAGCAGGGGTACGACTCGGCCCTCGCCGCGTTCGACACCAGTCTGGCCAAGCTCGGCCTCGACCACGTGGACCTGTACCTCATCCACTGGCCCACGCCGGCCCGCGACCGCTACCTCGACACCTGGCGCGCCATGGAGAAGCTGCTCGCCGACGGCCGGACCCGCGCCATCGGCGTGTCCAACTTCCAGCCCGCGCATCTCCAGCGGCTGCTGGACGAGACCGGGGTGGTACCCGTCCTGAACCAGATCGAGCTGCACCCCGGACTCCAGCAGGCGGCACTGCGCGACTTCCACGCGCAGCACGACATCGCGACCGAGGCCTGGAGCCCGCTGGCACAGGGCTCGCTCCTCCAGGAGGAGGCGATCACCGAGATCGCCGCGCGGCACGAGAAGTCGCCCGCGCAGGTGGTGCTGCGCTGGCACATCCAGCTCGGGAACATCGTGATCCCCAAATCCGTCACCCCCGCGCGTATCCGCGAGAACATCGATGTCTTCGACTTCGAGCTGTCGCCCGGCGACATGGCCGCGATGGCCACGCTCGACCGCGGACTGCGCACCGGCCCGGACCCGGACACCCTGAACTGACGCCGGGCCGGGCCACCCGACCAGAGCCGAGGGTCGGCCGGGATCCGGCCGAACGGCTGCGGGCGCCCAGGACGGGCACCCAAGGAGGCGGAGCGGGGTTCGGAAGGCGCCGGCGGGGCTCGGCGACGGGGCTCAGGGGGCGTCGGGCCCGGTGTCCTCGTCCGGGTTCCAGTCCAGCAGACGCACCTTCGCCACCGTCCGGACATGGCGCCGCATCGCGGCCGCCGCCGCCTTGCCGCGCCGGGTCTCGATCGCTTCGAGGATCGCGCGATGCTGCGCCAACGACCGCTTGGGACGCCCAGGTTGGCGCAGCGACTCGGTGCGGCTCTCGGCGATCCGCGCGGCGATCGAGCGCATGAACTCCGCGAGCAGCTCGCTGTGCGCGGCGGCCGTGACAGCGGCGTGGAAGAGCCGGTCGCCCTCGACGCCGTACCCGCCCGCCTCGATCTCGTCGGTCATCTGGTGCAGCGCGTCGTGCAGCGCCGCCAGATCCTGCTCCGTGCGCCGCTCGGCGGCGAGTTCGGCGAGCTTGGTCTCCAGCGCCTCACGCGCTTCCAGCACCTCGGGGAGCAGACGTCTGCGTTCCACGAGCCGTTCGACCGGTTCGGGGTCGAGGCTGTTCTTCACCAGATAGGTGCCGCCGCCGTGCCGCACCTCGACCAGACCCTGCACTTCGAGGACGACGATCGCCTGCTTGACGGACGCGCGGCTGACCCCGAGCCGCTGTGCCAACTCCCGCTCCGGGGGCAGCCGGTCGCCCGCGCCGAGGTTCCCCTCGACGGCATAGTCACGCAGCCGGCCGAGGACCTGTTCGTACAGCCGTGGCCGGGGCATCGGGCGCAGTGCGTCGGACATCCGGACCCCCCATCCCTGCCCACCGTCGCGCGGCCCCCGGTCCTGGGCCCCGATCGGCTCAGCCTAACATCGCGCGGTCAAGTGGCTGAGCCAATTCCTGTCCGGTCCCTTGACGTTCCCTCCGGCCGACGGTCAATGTGGTTCAGCCACTTGGCCAGTCGGTCGGCCGGCCAGTCGGTCCATGGGGGATCGTGGTGGGGGTGGTGCCCGCCACGGTCCGGCTGGCGCTGGCGCTGGCGCTGGCGCTGGTGCGGGTGCTGGTGGTGCCAGGCTTCGGATGACCGGTCAGACTCGTCGACAGCAAGGAGAACGACGCGTGTCCCCTCTCTTCCCGGCCCTCGCCGCGCGCGCCGAGCGGCCCGCCCTCCGGTTCGGCGACCGTACGCTCACCCATGCCGAACTGGCCGACGCGGCGGGCTCCCTGGCCGTCCGTGTCGCCGGCGCGCGACGGATCGCGGTCTGGGCCACGCCCACGCTCGGGACGGCCGTGGGCGTGGTGGCCGGGCTGCTGGCCGGGGTCCCCGTCGTACCGGTCAACCCCAGGAGCGGCGCCCGCGAACTGGCCCATATCGTCTCCGACAGCGCCCCTTCCCTGGTGGTCGCCGAGCCCGGCGTGGTCCTGCCGCCGGCGCTCGCCGCGCTCGACCGGGTGGACACCGGGGCAGTGGGCACCGGGGCGGACGGCACACCGGCGACGGAGCCGTCCGGACCGGCGCTGCCGTTCCCCGAGCACGCACCGCAATCGCCCGCGCTGATCGTCTACACCTCCGGCACCACCGGGCCGCCCAAGGGCGCCGTCCTGCCGCGCCGCGCCCTCACCGCCACCCTGGACGCGCTGGAGGACGCCTGGCAGTGGACCGCCGACGACGTCCTCGTCCACGCCCTGCCCCTCTTCCATGTGCACGGCCTGATCCTCGGCATCCTCGGCCCGCTGCGGCGCGGCGGCTCGGTGCGCCATCTCGGCCGGTTCGACACCGGGGGCGTCACCCGCGCACTCTCCTCGGGCGCCACGATGCTGTTCGGCGTACCGACGATGTACCACCGCATCGCGGAGGCGCTCCCCAGCGATCCCGCGCTGGCCGAGGCGCTGTCCGGGGCGCGGCTGCTGGTGTCCGGCTCCGCCGCGCTGCCCGTCCACGACCACCGGAGGATCGCCGCGGCCACCGGACGCCGGGTCATCGAGCGGTACGGCATGACGGAGACCCTGATGAACACCAGTGTGCGCGCGGACGGCGAGCCCAGGGCCGGCACGGTCGGGGTTCCGCTGCGCGGGGTCGCGCTGCGGCTGGTCGACGAGTCGGGCGACACGATCGAGGCGTTCGACGGCGAGACGGTCGGTGAGATCCAGATCCGCGGCGCGAACCTGTTCACGGAGTATCTGAACCGGCCCGACGCGACCGAGGCCGCCTTCACCGACGGCTGGTTCCGCACCGGTGACATGGCGATCCGCGACCCCGACGGCTATGTCCGTATCGTCGGCCGCAAGGCCACGGACCTGATCAAGAGCGGTGGTTACAAGATCGGCGCGGGCGAGATCGAGAACGTACTGCTGGAGCATCCGGGGGTGCGGGAGGCCGCCGTGACGGGAGAGCCCGACCCGGACCTCGGTGAGCGGATCGTCGCCTGGATCGTCCCGGCACACGCCGAAGCACCGCCGTCCGCCGAGGAGCTGGCGGACCATGTCGCGGCGCAGCTCGCCGCGCACAAGCGACCGCGTACCGTGCGCTATCTGGACGCCCTGCCCCGCAACGAGATGGGGAAGATCATGAAGCGGGCGCTCCATGACTGAGCGGCTGAGCGCGCGCGAGGCGATCGCCGCCGTCGCCGACGCGGGGACCTTCCTCGAACTGCCCGCGCCGCGGGACGTGTCCGCGCCGGACGGACCGCTGGCCTGGGAGGGGTACGACACGGCCCGTGCCCGCGCCGGGACGCGCACGGGCGAGAAGGAGTCCGTCGTCTGCGGCACGGCGCGGATCGGTACCACCGAAGCGGTACTGATCTCCTTCGAGTTCGGCTTTCTGGGCGGATCGCTCGGTGAGCGCACGGGCGACCGCCTGGAAGCCGCGCACACCCACGCGCGGGAGCGGCGGCTGCCGGTGGTCTCGCTGACCGCCACGGGCGGCAGCAGAATGCAGGAGGGGATGCGGGCGCTGCTCCAGCTCCAGCGGGTGGCACGGCAGTCCGCGCTCACCCGCGCGGCCGGACTGCCCCAGCTCGCGGTGGTACGTGACCCGACCACCGGCGGTGGCTGGGCCACGCTGGGCGCGGGAGCCGATGTCGTACTGGCGCTGGCGGGAGCCCAGATCGGTTTCGCGGGATCGCGGGTGCGCCCCGCCGACGCCGATCCGTACGCCTATACGGCGGAGGCGCAACTGGCGGCGGGACACGTCGACGCGGTGGTGCGCGGGGAGGACCTGCGCGCCGCCGTCGGCCGCTGGCTGAGGCTGCTCACGGGAGCCGGGACGGGAGAAGCCGCACCGCCCCCCGCCGCTCTGGGCGGCGGCGGGCGGCCCGTCTCCGGATGGGACGCCGTCGTACGGGCCCGCGCCGCCGGACGCCCCCGTGCGCACGCCTATGTGGACGCCTACTTCACCGAGCGCGAGACGATCTCCGGCGACCGCTGCGGCGGTACGGATCCCGGGATGCTCTGCGGGTTCGGCCGCCACGGGGGACGGACCGTCGCGTATGCAGCGCAGTGCGGCACCCCCACCCTTCCGGCCGGCTACCGCACCGCGGCCCGGCTGGTCCGGCTCGCCGGCCGGCTGGGCATCCCCGTACTGACCCTGGTGGACACCCCGGGGGCGGCCAACGACGCCGAGGCGGAGCGCGGGGGAGTAGGCGGCGCCCTCGCGGATCTCTTCGCCGCCATGGCCACCGCCCGGGTTCCCCTCACCACCCTGCTGATCGGCGAGGGCGGCTCCGGCGGGGCACTGGCCCTGTCGGCGCCGGACAACACCTGGGCCACGCCCGACAGTTACTTCTCCGTGATCGCGCCGGAACTGGCCACGGCGATCCTCAAGCGCCCTCCGGAAGAGACCCGGGCGACGGCCGACCAGCTCCGACTGCGCCCACAGGACCTGGTGTCGCTCGGCGCCGTACGCGGAATCGTCCCGGCCCGGTAGCGCGGCCGGTCCGCGTACGGGCCCCGTGCGGACCGGCCCCGGCGCGGATTCTCATGGGCCTCTCACCGGCCGTTCAGAGAAAGTGCTTAGGCTGAGGACCGTGACGTACACAACTCCGCCGGGCTGGTATCCGGATCCTGGGCACTCGGGCGACGGCCCCCAGCAGGAACGCTGGTGGGACGGTTCCGTCTGGACCGACGAACTGCGCGCCGCCGCCACGGCGGAGTGGGCGCCGCCGACCGCCCCTCCTCATCCCGGGGCGCCTCCCCTTCCCGCGTCACCGCCGGCCGGCCGGGGAGCCCGTGGCCGCCGGATAGCCGTCGGTGTCACCGCGGTGATCGTGGCGACGGCCATCGCGGGAGGTTTCTATCTGCTCGGACGTGACGGAGCCGCCAGCGTGCCGGTGCGCGCGGGCGATGTCCCGTCCACGGCCCCCTCCCAGCCCGGACGGGAGAGCCCGGCCCCCGAAGGACCGGGGGAGCGGGGCGGTCCCGGAGGCGGCGGGAGCGGCGCGCCCGGGATGCCGCAGACCGAGGACGGCTACGCCACCGACGCGGCCAGCGGGATCAGCATCCCGGTACCGGACGGCTGGACCGGTGAGTCCGGGGTCGTCGGCGCCGGGGTGACGACCGGGAAGTACTCGTGTCCCGGGGACACGTCCCAGAGCTGTGTACGGGGCGGGGTGTTCTCCGCCCCCGCGGCCGCGATGAAGATCGAGGCCACCACGGCCAAGGCGGCGGCGGAGAAGGACATCCAGGCCAACGCCGAGGAGTCCTACGGCGGGGCGAGCTACGGAAAGATCTCCTCCCACGAGGAGCTGAAGTCCGAGGCGGTCACCGTCGCCGGGCAGAAGGGCTATCTGGTGCGGTGGAAGGTCGTGACGAGCAAGGGTGACGACGGCTATGTGCAGTCGCTCGCCTTCACCTCGCCGACCGCCTCGGGGCTGATGGTCGTCGTACGCTCGGGCTTCGACGTCAACGACCAGGCGCCCAAGCTGTCCGTGATGGACCAGATCACCCGGGGCATCAAGGCCGCGGCGGGCGGCGGAAGCGGCGGCGGACAGGGAGTCTGACCGGCGGCGGCCGGCAGTCGGGACACACGCGAAATTCCAGGGCGGGCCGCCGTGTGCGGCCCGCCCTGTGGTGTGCGGTGACGCGTTGCGGCGGGCCGGAGCGGCGTCCGTTCCGGCCCGCCGGCCGTACACTCCCCTCATGGGGTGCACACGTGCGGTGAGGGAGTGCCCGGGACGGGCGCGCTGCGCACTGTGCCCGGCCGCCACCGGTGTGCCGGTCGCCGGGGCGGGCCCGTTGTCCCCGCCGGAGGCCGCCTGCCGGGCGCTGCACGGCCACGGCTAGCGCCCTGCCGCGGTTCGCACCCCGGAGCCCGGCCGCCCGGACGCGACGTCCGCACCGGCCGTACCACCTGAGCGGGCCGCACCGATCGAACCGTCCGAGCCGTTCGGGCTGTTCGGGGCTGTTCGGGCTGTTCGACGTGATGGAACTGGCCGAACCGGCCGGGGCGGGCCGTCAGGACCCGTTCGCGCGTCGCACCGGTGTCTCCGGCCGGCTCGTTCCCGATCTGCCGTAGCGGCCCGCCCACCGGGCCGGTCCGTGGTGTCGCCGCCGTCCCCCACTCGTACCCGCCCGTACTCCCCCCACCTGTGTCGCGATGCCTCGGCGTGCTGCCGGGTGAGCCGTACCCGCGAGCCGCGGATACGAGCCGCGATTCCGAGCCGCACCTCCGAGAGGATCCCTGTGAAGTTGAGCGAGTTGCTCGCCGGACACGACCACGAGACTCTGCGGGGGGATCCGGAGACGGTGATCACCGCGGGCGCCTGCTTCGACGCCCACCGGGTGGTGCCGGGCTCGCTGTTCATCGCCGTGCCGGGCCACCGGGAGGGCGGTCCCGGGGCCATCGGCCCCGCCCTCGCGCGCGGCGCGGTGGCGGTGCTGGTCGAGGCCGGGGCGCCGGAGCCTCCCGCGTCGGTATGGGCGGACACGGAGGTGTGTGTGGTGCGGGTACGGGACACCCGCACGGCCGCGTCGGCCGTCGCCTCCCGCTACCACGGCGACCCGGGGCGCGGGATGGACATCGTGGCCGTCACCGGCACCAACGGGAAGACCTCGGTGTCGTACATGGTCGAGTCGGTGCTGCGGCTCGCCGAGGGGGCGCGGGTCGGTGTCATCGGGACCGCGGGCAGCCGGATCGGCGACGAGGTGATCCCCATGCCGAGATCGGTGCTGACCACACCCGAATCGCCGGACTTCCAGTATCTGCTGGGGCGCATGCGCGACCGGGAGGTCACCACGGTGGTGCTGGAGGCGACGTCCATGGGCCTGCTGACGCACCGGGTGGACCACGCCTACGCCGATGTCGGCGTCTTCACCAATCTGACGCAGGATCATCTCGACGACCACGGCACGATGGAGAACTACCGGGACGCCAAACTCCGTCTGTTCCAAGGGCTCTGCCGGCGCGCCGTCGTCAACGCCGACGATCCGGTGGGCGCCGGGATCGGTGCCCTGATGCCCGGGGCCGTGACCACGTACGCCCTGGACACCGAGGCGGACTACCGGGCGACGGATCTCACCATGGACGCGTTCGGCACGCGGTTCACCCTCCATCACGGAGGACGCAAATATCCGGCGGCGATCCCGGTGCCGGGCCGGTTCTCCGTGTCCAACGCGCTGGCCACCGTGGCCGCTTGCCATCTGCTCGGGCACGATCTGCGCGGGCTGGTCGGCGCGCTGGACCGGATGCCGCCGGTTCCCGGGCGGTTCGAACGCTTCGAGACCCCGGGGGGCACCGCCGTCATCGTCGACTACGCGCACTCCCCGGACTCGCTGGAGAAGGTGCTCACCGCCATCCGGGACTTCGCGCGGGGCCGGGTCGTCACCGTCTTCGGATGCGGCGGCGACCGTGACAGCACCAAGCGCGCCCGCATGGGGGAGATCGCCGGTACCTACTCCGATCTGGCCGTTCTCACCTCGGACAATCCGAGGAACGAGGATCCCGGGGCGATCATGGACCAGATCACCCCGGGCCTGGTGGCCACCGGCTGCCGCTTCGAGCGGTTCGCCGACCGCCGCCGGGCCATCGCCTTCGCGCTGGCCGACGCGGGCCGGGACGACATCGTCCTGCTCGCGGGCAAGGGCAGCGAGCCGTACCAGATCGTCGGCGAACAGCTCCTGCCGTTCAGCGACATGGCGACCGTGCGCGAACTCGCCCGGTAGGCCCCGAACGCCGGGCCGCGGGGAACGCGGGCGGCGGGCGGCGGGAACCGGACGGCCGGCTGCCCGCCGTTCCGGGCCGGCGCACTCTATCCGGCGTCCGGCTCCTTGCCGAGGACGTACAGCTCCGGCAGATTGACCACGATCGCCTCCTGCGTGCTGCGGGCGATCACCACCACGGCCTCCTCGTCGGGGCTGGGATTCTCCTCGCGGTGCGGCACATACGGCGGTACGAAGATGTAGTCGCCCGGCGAGGTACGGATCCGGATCTCCTCGGGCGTACCGCCGGAGTCGTCGAGGAACACGAACTCCGGGTGTCCCCTCACCACATGGATGGCCGTCTCGGAGGCGCCGTGGTGGTGGTTGGCGGACGCCGTGCCGGGCGCGACATGTGTCTGGCCCATCCAGATGCGTGCTGAGCCGACGGTGTTTCCGCTGATCGCGGCGAAGCGCCGCATCCCGCCGGTCTGCGCGGTGTCACCGTCGAGCGCGTCGGCCCGGATGTGGTGCAGCCGGGCGCGCAGGGGCAGCGCGCTCCCGGCCCGCCCGTGCTCGCCGTCCTGGTCGCGGTCGTGGTCCGGCAGATCGGGGTGGAACGCGTCGGGTCCGGTGGGCGGGGTGTGCGGGGCCATGGGGATCCTGCTCGTCGGGGCTGCGGACGCGAGGTCCTGGCCGGGGTCTGGCGAGGGCTCAACGGGACCCGGCGGGGCGTGGCACGGCAGGGCGGGGTCCCGGCGCCGACCGTAGAGAGCGCGGCGAATGGATGTCAAGATGTGTCCATTGCCGCCGAGCCGGCCGGTCCCGGCGCTCGGACGGTATTCGTCAGGTACGGAGACCCGCGGGGAGACGGTGCAGATGCAGATATCGGCGAAGGCGGACTACGCGGTGAGGGCACTCGTCGAACTCGCCGCGGACAGCGCGCGGCCCCTGACGTGCGAGGGCATCGCGTCCGCCCAGGACATCCCGTTCCGCTTCCTCAAATCGGTCTTCCGGGATCTGCGGCAGGCCGGTCTGGTGCGCAGCCAGCGCGGCTGTGAGGGCGGCTACTGGATCGGCCGCGATCCGGCGGCGATCAGTGTGGCCGAGGTGATGACCGCGGTCGACGGGGAGTTCCTCACGCTCCGTGGCGCGCGGCCCGACACCCTCAGCTATCCCGGCGTCGCGCGGGGGCTGCCGGATCTGTGGCGCGCGGTCGAGGCCGCCGCGCAGTCGGTGCTCGGCCGGACGACCATCGCCGAACTCGCCGCCGAGGGCGCGCGGTCGCGCGGCGCCGGTACGGGCTCCCCGGCCCGTGCCGCCTCCCCGGCGGTTCCCGCGTGACCGGGAAGACCTCCCCGGCGGCCGGCCCCGAGCCGGGGGACGTGGTCCGGCCACTGGTCCGGATCACCGAGTACACCGATCCCGCCTGCCCCTGGGCCTGGGGCTCCGAGCCGGTCTTCCGGTCGCTGCGGCAGACCCTCGGACCGCGTGCGCGCTGGCGGCGGGTCTTCGGCATCCTCTTCGACGAGGACGACGACCCGGCGCCCGACCCGGACGCCGAGGCCCGCTGGTACGAGCGGTTCATCCGCGAGGTCACCACGCACACGGACGCGCCGTACGCGCACCGCCTGCGCCGGCTGACGCGTACGAGCTGGCCCGCGTCCCTCGCCGCCACGGCCGCGCGGTCGCAGGGCGCCGGGACCGCGGAACGGGTCCTGCGGCGCCTGCGCGAGAGCACCTTCGTCGTCGGCGAGCCCGCGGACACACCGGACGGTGTCCGCGCGGCCGTTCAGGGCGTCCCCGGGCTCGACACCGACCGGCTGCTGCGCGAACTGGCCGCTCCCCGGACCCGGGAAGCGGTGCGCTCCGACTGGGCGGAGACCCGTGCGCCGGTCCCCGAGGTACTCGCGCTCGACGGGCCAGGACCGCATCCGGGGCGGGCGAAGGAGGTCGGGGAGCACCGGCGTTATGCCCTGCCGACGCTGATCTTCGACGGTCCGGGCGGCCAGGTGTGCGTACCGGGCTGGCGGCCCGTCGGGACCTATCTCGAAGCCGCCCGCAGGGCCGCCGCCGCGCCGCTGCCCCGTACCCCCGTACGGCGGTCGCCCGCCGAGGCGCTGGAGCACTGGCGGACTCTGACCGGCCCCGAACTGGCCCTGCTCACCGGGGGGTCGGAGCCGCCGCCCGGGGCCGTACGGATCGACACGGGCCATGGTCCGCTGTGGCTGCACCCCGACGAGACAGGTCCGGGGACGGTCTGAACAGGGCCGCGGGACAGGCCCGTTCGGCCGGTGCCGCGGGATGCCGCCGGTAACCCCGGCCCCCGGGTGGAGAGCTGAAACCGCAGGTCGTCAGGGTCTCGGACCATGAGACACCAAGAGGTGTCCATTGACAGCGTGCCGCGCGGCCGTGAGGATACGGGGCATGCATTCGACGCACCCCGGTGTGCTCTGCCGCTACGTGGACTATCGGCGCACGTCCAGCGCCCTCTGTCGCTGACCCGACCGCCGACGCGGCCCTTCGAGGCCCTCGGCACTCCGGCCCCCGCCCCGGACTCTCCCACCGCGAGCGCGGTGACCCGGGGACGGACATCCGTACACCGGACCCGGACCCCCGCCGACCGGCGCGTCACGTGATCTCCCGTACGGCACCTTCCGCCGTAGCCGTAGCCGTAGCCGTAGCCGTACGCGTCAAGCCGTAGCGGGGCCTTCGCCGGCCCGAGCGCGGCTGCTTCCCCCCCCATCCGTGTCCGCCGTCGGCGGTTGCGGTGCTGTCACGCCCCAACGCCGCGGCGACGGACGGCACCGCGCCCCGCCATGGGCTCGCCCCGACGCACCGGGTCCCGCCCGCCACGTCGGTCCCGCCGGCCCCGCCGGCCCCACCGTTGTCCTCCCCGAGAACGAGTCCCCTCGTCGACCGTTCGTCCCGTGACCGTTCGTCCCGTTCGTTCTGTTCGTTCTGCCCGTCCGGGCTCTCCGGGCCCGTCCGACCGGGCGTCCCCCGGCCCCGCCCGCGTACCCGAGCGCACCGGCACGGCCCAGAAAGGTGGCGTACCCATGCCGATCTTCCGTACCTCCTCCACCACCGCCGGAGCGGACCGCCCGGCCCTCACCCCGCCGCCCGCCCCGCCCTCCCGTCCCGGCCCGGGGCGCCGCGCGTTCCTCGGGCTCTCCCTCGGCGCGGGGGCCGCGCTCGCCCTCACCGCCTGCGGAGGCGGGCCCACCTCGGCGGCGGCCGGCCGGGGCGGCACCCTCAAATGGGGCTGGGCGCTGCCGACCTCATGGGATCCGGTCACCTCGTCCGCCGGCTGGGACGTGCACTCGCTCTCGCTCGTCTACGCCGCGCTCACCACCCTCGACCAGCGCGGCAACGCCGTGCCCGCCCTCGCCGCCTCCTGGAGGTACAACGAGGAGGGCACGGTCGTCACCTTCACCCTCCGCGAGGGAGTGAAGTTCAGCGACGGCACCCCGATCGACGCCACCGCCGTGAAGAAGAGCATCGAACGGGGCCGTGACGACCGGAAGTCACTGATCGCCGCCCAGCTCACGGGCGTCGAGAAGGTCACGGCCGTCGACGCCCGCACCGTCGAACTGCGGCTCGCCGAGCCGGACTTCCAGATCCCCCTGCTCCTCGCGGGCAAGACCGGGATGGTCGTCAACCCCAAGGTCTTCGAGAGCGACGCCGCGAGCCTCGCCACCCGGCCCGCGGGATCCGGCCCGTACACCCTGGTCTCCTACGTCCAGAACGCCAAGGCCGTGCTGCGCCGCAACCCGGGCTACTGGGACGCGGACCGTGTCAGGACCGAGAACTTCGAGCTGTATCCGCTGCCCGAGGCCTCGACGGTCGTCGCCGCCCTCACCTCCGGGCAGTACGACGTCGCCCAGATACCGGGCAGTCAGGTCGAGGCGGCCAGGGCCGCCGGGCTGGAGGTCCAGGTCATCCCCTCCATGGTGGTGGCCGTCCTCGATGTCCACAACGGCAGGGAGCCCTTCACCGACCCGGATGTGGCGCTCGCGCTCAAGTACGCGATCGACCGCGAGGAACTGCTGAGGACCGCGTCCTTCGGCCATGGCGAGGTCACCCGCCAGCCCTTTCCCCAGGGGTACGCGGGCCATGACGACACCCTGGACACGCTCTTCCCCTACGACCCGGAGAAGGCGAGGCAGTTGCTGGCGAAGGCCGGTCACGCGGACGGACTGGAGATCACGCTCTCCACCTCCAAGGCCGAAGGCGTACCCGAGCTGATCCAGGCTCAGCTCAAGAAGGCCGGCATCACGGTCACCATCGAGACCATCCCGGCGGCCCGCGCGACCCAGCTGGTCTACGTCCAGCGCGGCAAGGCCCTCTACGCCGACCAGTTCGCCGGACGTGAGTCCGCCACCCAGGGCTTCCAGGTGCTCTTCGGCAAGGAGGGCCTGATGAATCCGGGCCGTACCACCTCGCCCGAGCTGGAGAAGGCGCTCGACACCGTGCGCCGTACCCCGCTGGACTCGCCCGACTACCCGGCCGTGCTCCAAAAGGCCACCGGGATCGCGGTGCGGACCATGCCGAACGTCTTCCTCTACACCGTGCCGCGGATCCTGGCCCGTCACCCCAAGGTCTCGAAGATCCCTCCGTACACCGTGGTCCAGCGGTTCGAGGGGGTCACCGTCTCATGACCGCGCCTCTCCTCACGCAGACGCGGCCCGGCCCCTCGCGTCTTCCGCGCGCCCTCTCCGTACGGCGGCGGCTGGCGGGAGCGCCGCGTCCACTGGGGCGGCTGCTCGGCATCACCGCCACGGTCTTCCTCCTGGCCTCGCTGCTCACCTTCGCGCTCGGCGCCCTGTCGGACGCCAACCCGGCGGCCGCCGTCCTCGGTGACCAGGCGACCCCGGCCGACATCGCCCGTATGGAGGCCCAGTTCGGACTGGACCGGCCTCTGTACGCCCAGTACCTGAGCTGGCTCGGCCACGCGCTCACCGGCGACCTCGGAGTCTCGTGGTTCACCGGAGCGCCCGTCGCCGGCAGCATCGCCGAGGCGCTGCCGGTCGATCTGTCCATCGCCGGACTGGCCCTGCTGCTCGCGGTGGTCATCGGCGGCGGCGCCGGGATCGTGGCCGCCCTCCACCACGGCGGGCGCTTCGACCGGGCCGTCACCCTCGTCTCCTCCGCGCTGGCCACACTGCCGCCGTTCCTCATCGGCATCGTGCTGATCGTCGTCTTCGCGGTGCAGCTCGGCGCGCTGCCCACCGGCGGTTACGTACCCCTCGGGGAGAGCCCGGGGGAGTGGCTGCGGTACGCGGTCCTGCCCTCGTTCGCCCTCAGTCTGGACGCCGCGGCCTCCCTCGCCCGGCAACTGCGCACCTCGCTCGTCGGGGCCCTGCGTGAGAACTATGTGACCGGCGCGCAGATGCGCGGCTTCTCCGCCCGGCGGGTGCTGTTCGGACATGTCCTGCGCAACGCCGCGGGACCCGCGCTCTCCGTCCTCGGCATCAGCGTGCCGGTGATCCTGGGCGGCGCGGTCGTCACCGAGAAGATCTTCAATCTCCCCGGCATCGCGCAGCTCTCGCTCCAGTCGGCGGAACAGCACGACATCCCGGTCGTCCAGGGAACGCTGCTGGTGACCGTCGCGGTGGTGCTCATCGCCAATATCGCCGTCAACGCGGCACTGACGGCGCTCAATCCGGCCGCGCGCAGACAGCCGGACGGCGGTCGCGGCCGGGCGGGCGACGGGAGCGCCTCATGAGGACGCTCCGCCGCGCCTGGCGGCTGCCGTCGGCCAGGATCGCGCTGGCCGTGCTCGCCCTCGTCGCGCTCGCGGCGGTCGCCGGCGGCGCCCTCGCCCCCTACGATCCGCTGGCCCAGGCCCCCGCCGACATGCTGCACGGGCCCAGCGCCGCTCATCTTCTCGGCACCGACTATCTGGGGCGCGATGTCCTCAGCCGGCTGCTGGCGGGCACGGGACGCTCGGTCGTGGGCGCCCTGGAGGCGGTCGGCGCGGCGATGCTGCTCGGTATCGTGCCGGGCATCGCGTCCGTATGGCTCGGCAGGACCGTCGAATGGACGGCGCAGCGGGCCGCGGACACCTTGATGATCATGCCGTTCACGGTCTTCGCCATCGCCGTGGTCGGAGCGCTGGGCAACGGGATGCACCAGGCGATGCTGGCGCTGGGCGTGCTCTTCGCACCGCTGTACTTCCGGGTGACCCGCGCCGCCGCGCTGGGACTGAGGCAGGCGCAGTACGTGGAGGCGGCCGAACTCATGGGCGCCTCCCGCTGGTGGATCCTGCGGGTCCATGTCTGGGGCAAGATCCTTCCGACGGTCGCCGTCACCACGGCGCAGGCCGTCGGGCAGGCGCTTCTGGTGGTCGCGTCCCTGACCTTCCTCGGGCTGGGGGTGCAGCCGCCCGCGCCGACCTGGGGCGGCATGCTCGCCTCGGATCTGGGCTATCTGGCCCAGCAGCCCTGGGCACCGCTGATCCCGGGCGCAGCGATCATGATCACGGTCGGCGCCCTGAACATCCTCGCGGACGCCGTACGCGACAGCGGGGCGGCGGACGACGCCGTCGCCGTGTCCTCCGCCACGCCCGTACGGGGGTCCGGCGGCTCCGGCGTGCTTCCCGGACAGGCCGACGGCGGCGCGCCGGGCCCCGGCCGGGGCGGCCCGACCGGACAGGAACCGACGGCCGGCGCCGCTCCGCACACCCCCCTGACCACCCGTCCAGAGGAGGCCGAGCAGCGTGTCACGACCGGCTGAACCCATCGCCCGCCCGCCCGCCGTCCTGGCCGTCGACGGACTCGACGTCACCGTCTCCGGTGGGGTACGGGCCGTCCGCGGGGCGACCTTCACCCTCGGCCGCGGTGAAGCCGTCGGCCTCGTGGGGGAGTCCGGCAGCGGGAAGAGCCTGACCTGCCGTTCCGTCCTGGGGGTGCTGCCCACGGGATGCGAGGTGTCGGCGGGCCGGATCACCCTCGGCGCCCCCGGCACGGAACCGGGCACCGGCCCCGGCTCCCGCGCCGAGCTGACCGCCTTCACCCGCACCCAATGGGACGCGGTACGGGGCCGCCGGATCGGAGCCGTGTTCCAGGACCCCGCCTCGTATCTCAACCCCTCCCTCACCGTGGGCCGTCAGCTCACCGAGCAGCTACGGGTGGGCGCCGGGCTGTCCAGGTCCGAGGCACACACCCGCGCCGTCGAACTGTTCACGGCCGTCGGACTGCACCGTCCCGAGGAGGTCTTCCACCAGTACCCGCACGAGCTGTCCGGCGGAATGCTCCAGCGCGTCCTGATCGCCATAGCCGTCTCCTGCTCGCCCGAACTGCTCATCGCGGACGAGGCCACCACCGCCCTCGATGTCGTCATCCAGGCGGAGATCCTCGAACTCCTCCAGCGGCTCAGGGCCGAACGGGGACTCGCCCTGCTCCTGGTCACGCATGACCTCGCCGTGGTGGCCGAGAGCTGCGACCGCGTCCTGGTCATGTACGCGGGCGAGATCGTCGAGGACGGCCCCACCGCCGAGGTGCTCGCCGCGCCCGCGCACCCCTACACGGAGGCGCTGCTGCGGGTGGCCTCGATCGGCGCATGGGGACGGCGGGAACTGGACATCATCCCCGGCCGCCCGCCCGAGACCGGCGCTGAGCTGCCCGGCTGCCGGTTCGCCGACCGCTGCGCCCATGCCGTCGCACGGTGCACCGAGGGGCCCGTCGCCCTGCACTCCCTGGACGGCGGACGCCGGGCGCGCTGTCTGCGACCGGCCGGACCGCTCGACGAAGCCCCCACGCCCGACGCGGCCGGCTCGGGCGAAACGCCCGAAACAGCCGTAGCGGAAGGAGCGTCCGTATGACCACCGTCCGGGAAACCGTTCTCACCCCCGGGCAGGGGGACACCGGGGCCACGGCGAAGGAACCCGCCGCACTCCTGGAGATCAGCGGACTCACCGTGTCCTACGGCCGGCGGGCCACCTCGCTGCGCCGCGCCGGGCGCACCCGGGTGCTCTCGGGCGTCGATCTCACCGTACGGGCGGGGGAGATCCTCGGGATCATCGGCGAGACCGGTTCGGGCAAGACCACCCTCGCCCGTGCCGCCGTCGGTCTGGTACGGACCGACAGCGGCGCCATCGGCTTCGAGGGCCGGGACCTCACCCGGCTGAACCGCCGTGAACTGCGGGACTTCCGGCGCTCGGGCCGGGTGCAGTACATGTTCCAGGACCCGCTGCGCTCCCAGGACCCGGAGCTGACCGCCCGTCGGACGGTGGCCGAGCCACTGGCCGCCGTCGGCGCGGCGAGCCGGCGGGAGCGGGCCGAGCGGGCCGACGAGGCCCTCACCCTGGTGGGTCTGGACGCGGACGCGCTCGGGTCCCGTACCTCGGGGCAGCTCTCCGGCGGCCAGCGCCAGCGCGTGTCGCTGGCCCGCGCCATCGTCACCCGGCCCCGGCTGCTGCTCAGTGACGAACCGGTCAGCGCCCTGGACGCCTCCAACCGCAATCTCGTGCTGAGCCTGCTCGACCGGCTCCGCCGTGAACTCGGCCTCGCCGTCGTCGTCATCTCCCACGACCTCAGCTCACTGGCGGGTATCGCCGACCGGGTCGCCGTCCTCTACCGGGGACGGCTGGTCGAACAGGGGCCGATCGGCGAGGTCCTGGAGCGCCCCCGGCACCCGTACACCGCGCTGCTCACCGCGTCCGCGCCGAGCGTACGCCGTGAACACCGGCTGCTGCCCGCCCAGTTGCGGCCCGACGCGGAGCGTCCGCCCTGGCCGGACGACGAGGGCTGTGTCTTCGCGCCCCGCTGCCGGTTCGCGGGCCCCGAGTGCCGGGACGAGCCGCCTCGCACCGCTCGCACCCCCCTCGCCGCTTCCGCCGAGGAGACCGGACCGTCCCACACCGTCGCCTGCCATCACAGCGCCACCTGGCGCGACCGGATCGGCTGAAAGCCCGCCCTGCCTTCCGCACCCAGGAGAGCCACCGCCATGCCCATCACCGCACCGCCCACCGGACGCCGTCCCGGCGGCCCCGCGCTGCCGGCCCTCGATCTCGGCCGGCTCCCCGCCGTCACCGAGGCACTCGCCGCCCGCGCGGCCGAACACGACCGCGACGCCTCCTTCCCGGCCGAAGGCTTCGTGCTCGCCCAGGAGGCCGGGCTGCTCACCGCCACCGTCGCGACCCGTCACGGCGGCCCCGGGGCCGGACTCGGCGACACCGTCCGTATCCTGCGCGCCCTCGGCGCCGGAGATCCCGCGGTGGCGCTCGTCACCGCCATGACGCTGTTCACACACGCCGCGGAGGCCCGTGCCCCCGGCTGGCCGCCCGCCGCGTACGCCGCACTCCTCGACGCGTCGGCCACCGGGCCCGCCCTGGTCAACGCCCTGCGGGTGGAACCCGAACTGGGCAGCCCCGTCCGCGGCGGACTGCCCGCCACCACCGCACGGCGCGACGGCGGCCACTGGCTGCTGACCGGGCGGAAGATCTACTCCACCGGCGCCGTGGGGCTCAGCCGGATGCTCGTCTTCGCACGGACCGACGAGGACCCGGTCCGGGTCGGCAGCTTCATCGTCCGCGCGGGCAGCCCGGGACTGACCGTCGAACCCACCTGGGACCATGCCGGGCTGCGGGCCAGCCGCAGCGACGATGTCGTCCTCGACTCCGTGCCGGTACCGGCCGGCGAGGTCATCGCGCTGGGTGAGCCCGGAGACATCCCCGGTGCCCGGCCCGACCCGGAGACCGGCGCCTGGAACGCCCTCGGCCTGACCGCCCTCTATCTGGGCGTGGCGGGTGCGGCCCGCGACTGGCTCACCGGGTTTCTGCACGAGCGGGTCCCGACCGCCCTCGGCGCGCCGCTGGCGACCCTGCCCCGGTTCCGGACGGCCGTCGGCGAGATCGAGGCGGCCCTGTTCGGGGCGGACACACTCGTCGACACCCTGGCCGCCCGTGTCGACGCCGGGGACCGGGAGGCCGCGGTCCGGGCGGGCGAGGCCAAGGTCCTCGGCACCCGCGCCGCGATCACGGCCGTCGACCAGGCCGTCGCCCTCGTCGGCAACCACGGTCTGACCCGGGCCAACCCCCTCCAACGCCACTACCGCGATGTGCTGTGCGCCCGGGTGCACACACCGCAGGACGACTCCGTACTTCTCACCACCGGCCGTGCCGCGCTCGACCGCGCGCTCGACCGCAGGTCCGCATCGAAAGGCGACTGACTCATGAGCGTCGAATTCATCGGAATGATCGGCACCCAGGACACCTCGGAGACCAGGCCGCCGAGCGGTCCGGCCGTCGACCCCGCGTACACGGCCCGTTTCGCCCGTGCCCACGAGGACGCGGGGTTCGACCGGATCCTCATCGGCTACAGCTCCGGCAGGCCCGACGGGGTCCAGGTGGCCGCGTATGTCGCCGGGCACACCGAACGGCTCGGTCTGCTCGTCGCCCACCGCCCCGGATTCATCGCGCCCACCCTGGCGGCCCGCTCCTTCGCCACCCTCGACCAGTTCAGCGGGGGCCGCGTCGCCGTGCACACCATCACCGGCGGCCACGACGCCGAACAGCGCAGGGACGGCGACTACCTGGACAAGGAGGAGCGTTACGACCGCACCGACGAGTATCTGTCGATCCTGCGCCGGGCCTGGTCCTCCGGCGAGCCCTTCAGCCACGAGGGCCGCCACTACCGCTTCGAGGAGTACGCCTCCGGGGTCCTGCCGGTGCGGGAGTCGGGCATTCCGCTCTACTTCGGAGGCTCCTCCGAGGCCGCTTACCGGGTGGGCGGACGGCACGCCGACACCTTCGCGCTCTGGGGCGAGCCGCTCGCCGAGACCGCCGAGCAGATCGCCTCCGTGCGCGCCGCCGCCGCGGCGGCGGGACGTACGGAACCGCCCGGTATCAGTGTCTCCTTCCGGCCGGTCCTCGGCGCGACCGAAGAACTCGCCTGGGAACGGGCCCATCGCATTCTGGACACCATCAAGTCCGGCCCCGGGCGGGCCTTCTTCGACCAGGCACGCCGCCACCAGGGCCAGGACGGACCCCAGAACACCGGCTCGCGGAGGCTGCTCGCGGCCGCCGCCAAGGGCGATCTGCACGACCGTGCCCTGTGGACCCCCACCGCCACCGCGACCGGGGCGGGCGGCAACACGACCGCGCTCGTCGGCACACCGGAGACGGTGGCGCGCGCACTGCTCGACTATGTCGACATCGGCGTGACCACGCTGCTCATCCGTGGCTACGACCCGCTCGACGACGCCATCGACTACGGGCGCGAGCTGATCCCGCTCGTCCGCCAGGAACTGGCCCACCGCGCCGCCACAGCGGATGCCACCGCCACCGCCCCGGCCGGGCCGGCCCTCGACTCCATCGGAAGCCGGCGATGACCGACCTGTACAGCGACACCGTTCCGGCTCCGGCTCCGGCTCCCGCCCTCGGCGTTCCGGTCCGGGACCCCGCTCCCTCCGCCGCCACCGCGGCGGAGGGGCCCGGCTGGCGGCCGCCCGCCGCGATCGCCCCGCGCGGCACGCTGCTCCTGCTGCCGGGCCGGGGCGAACACCCCTTCGTCTACGAGCGTTTCGGACGCCGGCTGTCCGCCGATGGATATGTCGTGCACGCGCTCGGTACGACTCCGGACGACACCGCGGAAGAGATCCTGCGGCGAGCGGCCGACGCCACAGGGCCCGGTCCCGTCGGACCCGTGGTTCTCGTCGGCAGCGACACGGGGGCCCTCCAGGCTCTGCACACCGCCGCGCACACCGCGGCGGCGGCCGGCGCACGGCTGCCGGTCGGGGGTGTCGTCGTCGCCGGGACCGCCCCGACCTCGCGGGTGGCTGAGCCACTGCCCGGCTCGGCCACCGGTCCGGACACGGAGCCCGGCGCGGACACGGCCACCGGTCCGGAGACGGATCCCGGCGCGGGTACCGGCACGGCGTGGGACGCCGAACTGGCGGCCCGTACCGCCTGCCCGACCCACCGCAAGCGGCTCACCGAGGACGAGGGCTTCGTACGGGGCCTGCTCGCCGGTCCCGTGCCCGACCGTCTGCTCGCCGAGGCGCTGCCCGACGTACCTGTCCTGGTCCTGCACGGCGGGAGCGACCCGGTCACCCCGCCAGGACAGGCACGCGACCTGGCGGCCGGGCTGCCGCGCGCCACCCTCGGCGTGGTGCGCGACGGGCTGCACGACGTCCTCAACGACGCGTCCCACCGGACCACGGCCGCGGTGCTCGTGCTGTGGCTGGAAAGGCTCCGTGCCGGCCCGGAGCTGACCCCGATTCTCACCGTCGAGCAGGGCGCGGCCCTGTGACCCTCACCCAGTCGAAGGGAAGCGGCATGACCGTGTCCACCGAACGCACCGCGGCCGGCACCCCGTCCGGCCACGGCCCCACAGCTCTCGCGGCCGACGAGATACTGCGCCGCACCCTGCGCCGGCACGCGGCCGGGGTCACCGTGATCACGGTGCCCGGACCCGCCGGCTTCACCGCCACCTCGTTCACCTCGGTCTCGCTGGAACCGGCCCTCGTCTCCTTCTGCCTCGGGGTCACGGCCTCGGCGCTTGCGGCGGTACAGGCCGCCGACCGGTTCGCCGTTCATGTGCTGGGCCCCGGGAACGCCGCGCTCGCCCGGCAGTTCGCGCGCAGCGGCACGGACCGGTTCGCGGGGCTTCAGTGGACGCGGAGCGCGGACGGACTGCCGCTGCTGGACGGCGTACCGGCCTGGCTCACCGCACGGGTGACGCTGCGTCAGCGCGTCGGTGACCATGTCCTGGTCGTCGGCGAGGTCGAGACGGGGGGCGGCCACGGGGAGGGTCCCGGCCTGGTCCACCACGACGGCGCCTTCGCCACGCCCGTACGCCTTTCCGCGCACAGCGGGGAGTGACACCTCCCGGGGCCCGAAGCCCCGGCCCGCGTCCCGGGGGCGTGTTCCGGGGTCGTGTCCCAGGCCCGTGTCCCGGGGTCGTGTCCCAGGTCCGCGTCCCCGAAGGCCGAGTCCCGAGCCCCCGCGCCCGCCGCGGGGGCTCACTCGTTCCGTGTCGTCTTCGCCCTGATTCGTTTGTCGAAGGTACGGACCTGCGCGCTGTCCGGAAACGTTCAGCACCTGAAGGCGTGGGCACGGTGGGTCGCGGGTGTACGGGGAGCCGGTCACGGTCTGCGCACCGGCCCGGCGGTCCGTTCCCACCTGGCACGACCGACGTCCGCCCGGCTCCCTCCCGGGCGGGTGCGGGGGCGTCAACCCTTCCCGGCCGGCTCTTTTTCTGACGAAGTATCAGTTCCGGAACTTGACGCAACACCTTGACGGCGCCTGGGGGCGACTCTAGCGTCCGGCAGTCGAGGGGAGCCCCACTTCGGAACTCCCCGCCCCCCACCCTCGGACGTCCGCACCATCGGGACACCGGCCACACGGCCGGGGTGAACGATGTGCGGAATCCTCGACTCCGTTTGGAGTATTCATGAGAACACCGCGGTCCGAGAACGGCCGCCGCGTCAGCAGGGGACGCGTGCGGGCGCTTCTCGCCGGACTGGTGGCGGTGTGTGCCGTCGCCGCCCAACTCCTCTTCGGTACCACCGGGGCGGTCGCCCAGGTGGAGAGCGAAGCCACTCGGCAAGCCGCTCCGGTCAAGGCGGCCGCCGCGCCGGACGTCGTGCGCGTGGCCGAGTTCCTGGCCGAGTGTAAGTTCAGCCACCGGCTGCCGGACGACCCGATCGTGGTCCCCGGCCTGCCCGGCGGCTCCCACATGCACAGCTTCTTCGGCAGCCACGCGACCGACGCGTACACCAACCTCGGCGATCTGAAGGGAGCCGCGACCACCTGCGACCCGGTGGTCGACCTCTCCGCGTACTGGGTGCCGACCCTCTATGTGAACAACCAGCCCGTCGAACCCACCGGCACCACGTTCTACTACCTCGGTGAGGGCGTGTCGGACGACATCATCGCCCGTACCCAGCCCATACCCGAGGGACTGAAGATCGTGGCGGGCAACGCCAAGGCGACCGGACCGAACGACGGGGACACCCGCGCGCGCTGGTCCTGCCTGCACGCCGGTCAGGTCAACCCGTCGAAGGACTTCGTCAACTGCCCGGCCGGCACGATGCTGGAGTCGTACCTCGACTTCCCGCAGTGCTGGAACGGCAGGGACCTCGACTCGGCGGACCACAAGAGCCACATGTCCTACCCGGTGAACAACGCGTGCCCGGCCACCCACCCGGTCCCGGTGCCCAAGCTGCGCCAGGTCCTCCGGTACCCGGTGAACGGGAACCCGGCGGGCTTCCGGCTCGCGTCCGGACCCGGTTACACGATGCACGGTGACTTCTTCAACGCCTGGCCGGCGGGGGAGATGGAGCGTCGCGTCCGCAACTGCATCAACCCGATCATCAAATGCGGCGTCAACGGGAATCCGTGATGGTGTGGGGCGGCGGCCGGCCGCACAAGGGTGGGCCGCCGTCCCGTCCGGGCCGCACGATCCGGGCGGGTGCGCTGCCGGCCGTGCTGCTGGCCGTGGTCCTGCTCGGCTCGGCGGGCTGCGGCGGTGCCGGCACCGGCGGTGGTGACCGGGCCGCGGACGGCGCCGGCGCCGGGTCTCCGGCGAAGACCGGCACCCCGTCCGTCTCCGCCACTGCCTCCGCCACCGGAGCCGGCGGCTACAACGCCACGGACCGGGGCTGGGCCCAGCTCATGGCACCCATGAACGAACGGACCCTGCTCCTCCTCGACCTGGTTGAGGACCGCGCCGCCGACCCCGCCCTGTCGGAGCTCGCGCGGCGCACGGAGGTGACGCACCGGGAGGAGCTGACCCGGCTGCGCGCGGTCCTCCGGGAGACGGGAGCGGCCGGAACCAACCCGCACGAGGGCCACGACATGAAGGGAATGGTCACCGACGACGAACTGCGGAGTGTCGCCGGGAGCCGGGGCAAGGCCTTCGACTCCCTCGCCATCGGCTATCTCCGTGAACACCTCGAACAGGGCATCCTGGTCTCGCGCGGCGAGCAGGACTCGGGCGCCGCGCCCTCCGCGACAGGCCTCGCCAAGGAAGTGGGAGAGCGCCGCGCCGGGCAGTTGAAGGCGCTGCGTCTGCTGGGCGGCTGACCGGTCCGGCCGGCAGCGCCGTCGGCCCCTTCCGGGGGCCGGCGGCCCGGCGCCCGGGGTGCGGTCCCCGGCCGTGGATCCGGCCGGGCGGCCGGCGGGTCAGACCGGGGGAGGGGACGCGGTCAGGCCAGGAAGGGGACGGGACGGGCCGGGGAGGCGACGGCCGTTCCCAAGATCTCGGGCCGGCCGCAGTAGGGCAGTCCCTCCAGCGGACGGTCGGTGCAGAAGCGGGCCACGAGATCGGCGAAGTCCGCGATCCGCTCCACCGGGGCGAGATGGTCGGTCTCGTCGATCGTCAGGAAGCGCGCCCCGGGAAGGCACGCGGCCACCTCGCGCCCCATCGCGGGTGTGCACAGGGTGTCGTACTCGCCGGTGACCACCAGGCTCGGCACGGCGGGCACCGGCTCGGGCCGGTACCACTCGTGCCGCATCAGCCGGGTGTTGTGCTCCGCTGACTTCCCGAGCTGCTCCGGGTTCTGTCCCGCGATCTGCTGGTACACGAGCCGGGAGACGGCCGCGTGCTTACGGACCCGGCCCGTGCCGGGCGGCGACATGAAACGGTCGGCCAGCTCCCGGGCGATGGACTCCGTCTCGCCCCGCTCGATCATGACGGACCAGCGTTCCATCGCCGCCGCGTAGTCCGGCGGGATCCGGGTGGTCATACCGACCAGCAGGAGCCGCGCGAGCATCCCCGGATAGTGCTGGGCGAAACGCAGTCCGACGGCACCGCCGTAACACGCCGCGACCAGGTTGACCCGCGGTACGCCGAGTTCGTCGAGCAGATGGCGGACGGCCGCGGCGAGGAAGTCCACGCCGTACGCCGCCGGCAGGAAGTCCGCGGTGCCGTACCCCGGCAGATCCACCGTGATGACCTGCCCCAGCGGGCCGAGCCACTTCTCGTGCCGTACCCAGGAGTTGCGGTCCTGCGAGGAGCCGCCCAGTACCAGCAGGGGTTCGGTCGTCGCCCTGCCGTGGCGCGCGACCCGGCAGGTGTAGCGGAACCCGTCGAACATGAGGTCCCGTTCCTCCACCCGGCCCGCCGCCCCTCCGGCACCCGCTCCCTCATCGGCCTCCTGGGCCTCCTGCCACGGGATCAGCGGGCGAGCACCAGGTGATTCCTGGTCCTGGGCGAGGACGGTGTCGAGGGACATGGGTGACTCCAGAGCTCCGGAAGGGACGACAACGTCCCTGCCTAGCAGTTGCTCCGTCCGGATCACGCATCGCTGACCCGATCGTGGGCGGTTCGCGGCCCGGGGCCCGCTGGTGGATTCGAGAGTCGCTCGCCCGTCGCCTCTCGCACGCGTTTGACTTGGAGTGTGCTCCAATTCGTAGCCTTCGGGACATGACCACGCCTCAGCACAGGATCGGATCAGGGTTCGGAGCCCGGAGCACCGCGGCGGACGTACTGCGCGGTATCGACCTCACAGGAAAGCTCGCCCTCGTCACCGGCGGTTACTCGGGCCTCGGACTGGAGACGACCCGCGCGCTCACCGGCGCCGGCGCCCAGGTCGTCGTGCCCGCCCGGCGGCGCGCGACGGCCGAGAAGGCGCTCGCCGGTCTCGACGGGGTCGAGATCGACGAACTCGACCTCGCCGACCTCGACAGCGTGCGCGCCTTCGCCGAGCGCTTCCTCGCCTCGGGCCGCACCCTCGACATCGTCATCGGCAACGCCGCCGTCATGGCCTGCCCGGAGACCCGGGTCGGTCCCGGCTGGGAGGCGCAGTTCGCGACCAATCACCTGGGCCACTTCGCGCTCGTCAACCGGCTCTGGCCGGCGATCGAGCCGGGCGGGGCGCGGGTGATCTCCGTGTCCTCGTCCGCACACCGCAACTCGGCCATCCGCTGGGACGACCTGTGGTTCGAGACCGGTTACGACAAGTGGAAGGCCTACGGGCAGGCGAAGACGGCCAACGCGCTCTTCGCCGTCCATCTCGACGCGCTCGGCCGCGACGCCGGCGTACGGGCGTTCTCGCTGCACCCCGGCGGGATCCTCACCCCGCTCCAGCGTCACCTTCCCAAGGAGGAGATGGTGGCGGCCGGCTGGATCGACGAGGACGGCAACCTCGTACATCCCTCCTTCAAGTCCCCGGAGCAGGGGGCGGCCACCCAGGTGTGGGCGGCGACCTCACCCCTGCTGGCGGACGCGGGCGGGGTCTTCTGCGAGGACTGCGACATCGCGGAGCCGGCGTCGGCCGACCCCTCGGTGCCCGGCGGGGTACGCGACTGGGCGACCGACCCGGAGCAGGCGGCGCGGCTGTGGCGGCTCTCGGCGGAGCTGACCGGGGTGGACGCGTTCGCGGCCACCGTCTGAACGAGCGAGCGGGCGGGCGGGCCGGTGGGGCGCGGCCGGGCCACGCACCGCCCGGTCGCCCGGTGGCCGAGCCACACCGGCCGGTGGTCCGGTGGCCGAGCCACCCATCGGCCGGTGGCCCGGTGGCAGGGCCACTGGGCCGTTCGGTGGACGGATCGGCCGTCGGCCCTGAGACTGGGGCCGCGGGTGCTCCGGCGCGGTGTCCGCGGCACACCGACCGGCCGGACCGACCACGGCGCGCCGGGCCGGGAGGTGCCCCGCATGACGGAACGACCACGGACGACTCTCACCGGCGCGGTGCTCGACGCTTCGGACGCGGGTGAGCTGGCCGCGTTCTACCGGCGCCTTCTCGGCTGGACGGTGGCGGCGGAGGAGCCGGACTGGGTCAAGCTCACCCCGCCGGGCGGTGGTACGGGCCTCGCGTTCCAGAGCGAGCGCGGCTACACCCCGCCCGTCTGGCCGTCGGAGTCAGGCCGCCAGCAGATGATGATCCATCTCGATATCGAGGTGGACGACCTGGAGCGCTCCGTCGCCTACGCCGTGGAGCTGGGCGCGACCCTCCACGGCTTCCAGCCCCAGGACGACGTACGGGTCTGTCTCGACCCGGCCGGACACCCCTTCTGTCTCTGGACCCGCACCTGACACCGCTCAGCTCGTCCGGCGTTCCACGAGGGTCGTGGGCAGCGTGAGCCGGTGACGCGGCCCGGCGGGGTCATGGATCTCATCGAGGAGCAGCCGGGTGATGGCCCGCCCGATCTCCTCGGTCGGCTGGCTGACGCTGGTCAGGGGCGGCACCGTATGACGGGCGACGATCGAGTCGTCGAACCCGACGACGGCCACGTCCTCCGGGACGCGCCGCCCCCGCTCGCGCAGCTCGGCCAGCGCGCCCGCGGCCATGACGTCGGACGCCGCGAAGACGGCGTCGAGGTCCGGGTGCCGGTCGAGGAGACCGCGCATGGCGGCGCGGCCTCCCTCCTCGGTGAAGTCGGCCGGCGCGATCAGCGACGCGTCCGGACGGAGACCCCGCTCGGCATGGGCGTCGCGCCACCCCTGGAGCCTGCTGTGGCCGACATCCATGTCGAGCGGTCCCGCAATGGTGGCCACGGTGGTGCGTCCCCGGCCGAGGAGATGCCGTACGGCCTGCGCCGCCCCGCCGACATTGTCGGAGTGGACATGGCTCAGTGGCTCGTCCGGTGAACGCCGCCCCACCAGGACCGTCGGTATCCGCGTCTTCTCCAGGAACGCGGGCAGCGGGTCGTCACGGTGGACCGACACCAGCAGCACCCCGTCGACCCGCCGGGCCTCCACGAACCGGATCAGCCGGTCCAGCTCACGCTGGTCGCGGACCAGGATCAGCAGCAACTGCATCTCCGTGGCTGCGAGTTCGGTGCTCACCCCGCGGATGACGGCGGAGAAGTACGGCTCCGCGGCCAGCCGGCTCTCCGACTCGGGGATCACCAGGGCGATGCTGTCCGTCCTGCTGGTGACCAGGCTGCGGGCGGCGGGATTCGGCACGTAGTGGAGTTCCGCGACGGCCGCCTCGACGGCGGTGCGGGCCTTCGCGCTGACGCCCGGGAGGCCGTTGACGACCCGGGAGGCCGTACCCCTGCCGACGCCCGCGAGCCGGGCGACGGCTTCGAGAGTCGGCCTCCGGGCCGCCCGTTCGGCGCTGCTCATCACGTCTCCTGACTGTGCTCTCCTGGGGCCGCACCACGGCGCCCACCAGGAAATTGTGCGGGGTGGCCGGAGAACCGGCCGCCCGGGGGCGGCGCCGGGCCCGTTCGGGCGCCGGAACCGGTGACGGCCCTTGACAGAGCCGGGCGTCAGCGGAGAGTCTTCCACAGTCCCTGGGAGCGCTCCCAGAGGGGCGCGGGTCCTCCTGGAGGACAGGGGCCTCCTCACGGTCGCTCCGTGCCCGTCGCCCTCTCTGTTCTCTGCTGTTTCTCTGCCTGTCTCTGCGGAAGGACCTCTGTGGCCACCTCAGCACCCACCCCCGGGCGCGCCCCGGACCCGGCGGCGCCCCTGAGCTTCCCGCCCGGCTTCCTGTGGGGCACCGCGACCGCCGCCTACCAGGTCGAGGGCGCCGCCCAGGAGGACGGCCGTACCCCCTCCATCTGGGACGTCTACTCCCGCACCCCGGGCCGGGTACGCAACGGCGACACCGGTGATGTCGCCACCGACCACTACCACCGCTGGCCCGAGGACATCGAGATCATGTCCGCCCTGGGGGTCGGCGCGTACCGCTTCTCGGTGTCCTGGCCCCGGGTCCAGCCCACCGGCGGCGGCCCCGCGTCCGAGAAGGGCCTCGACTTCTACCGGCGGCTGGTCGACGGGCTGCTGGAGAAGGGCATCCGGCCGGTCGTCACCCTCTACCACTGGGATCTGCCGCAGCACCTGGAGGACGCCGGAGGCTGGCCCGAGCGTGACACCGCCCACCGGTTCGCCGAGTACGCGGGGATCGTGGCCGACGCGCTGGGCGACCGCGTACGCACCTGGACCACCCTCAACGAGCCGTGGTGCAGCGCCTTCCTCGGATACGGCTCCGGGGTGCACGCCCCGGGCCGTACCGACCCCGCCGACGCCCTGCGGGCGGCGCACCATCTCAATCTCGGCCATGGTCTCGCGGTCCGGGAACTGCGCGAGCGGCTGCGGGCCGGGGCCGAGGTCTCCGTCACCCTCAATCTGCACCATGTACGGCCGCTGACCGGGAGCGAGCAGGACCGGGACGCGGTCCGCCGGATCGACGGGGTGGCCAACCGGGTCTTCACCGGTCCCATGCTCCAGGGGGCCTATCCGGACGATGTGAAGGCGGACACCGCGGGGATCACCGACTGGTCGTTCGTCCGGGACGGCGACACCGAGCTGATCCATCAGCCGCTCGACTTCCTCGGCGTCAACTACTACTCGCCGACCCTGGTGTCCCACCACACAGGTCCGGCCACCCATGGGTCCGACGGACATGGTGTGAGCGACCACAGCCCCTGGCCCGGCGCCGACGAGGTGGCGTTCCACCAGACACCCGGCGAGCGGACCGCCATGGGCTGGACGATCGACCCGAGCGGTCTGTATGAGCTGCTGACGCGCGTACGGCGGGACCATCCGGAGCTGCCCCTCATGATCACCGAGAACGGAGCGGCCTTCGACGACTACGCCGCCCCCGACGGCGAGGTCCGTGACCCGGAGCGGATCGCCTATCTCCGGGGCCATCTCGCGGCCGTCCACCGGGCCATCGCCTCGGGCGCCGACATCCGCGGCTACTTCCTCTGGTCGCTGCTCGACAACTTCGAATGGTCGTACGGCTACGGCAGACGTTTCGGCGCGGTCCATGTCGACTACGCCACCCAGCGCCGCACCCCGAAGTCCAGCGCCCACTGGTATGCCCGGGTCACCCGGACGAACACGGTCCCGCCGGCGGAGTAGCGGCGCCGGGGCCCACGCCGCACGCGCCGTCCGTACGTACGGGCGCGCCGCCCGCCCGTCCGTACGAGGCCCGCCCCGTACGGACGGGACCGGCTCGCGGAAGGCCAAGGGCCACGGTCTCGGCACGGACGGCGGGCGGCCCGGCACGGACGGCGGGCGGTCACCTCGGCCCACGCCTCAGCAGATGCGCGGCAGTTGCTCACCCAGCGGCATGTCCACCACCCGGGTCCCGCCCAGTCCGGTGGACGCCACCACGATGCCGGGATGGTCGGTCGTGCACGTACCGATCACCACCGCGCCGCTGCCCCGGGGATGCGCCCGCATCGCCGCGAGCACCCTGTCGGCGTGCGCCGGCGGTACGAACGCCACGAGCTTGCCCTCGTTGGCCACATACAGCGGATCGAGCCCGAGGAGGGCACAGGCGTTGGCGACCGCGTCCGGCACCGGAAGCGCGCGCTCCCTGAGCGTGATGCCCACCCCCGCCGCCGACGCGATCTCGTTGAGCGCGGTGGCCAGACCGCCCCGGGTCGGATCCCGCAGCACATGGAGATCGGGGCAGACGGCCAGCATGGCCCCCACGAGCGAGGCCAGCGGCGCGGTGTCGCTCCCGATCTCCACACCGAACTCCAGCCCCTCGCGGACACTCATGATCGCCACACCGTGCTCGCCGATCGCGCCGCTGACGATGACCACATCGCCCGGCGCGGCGCGCCGCGGCCGGATGTCGACCCCGTCGGGGATCAGCCCGATACCCGCGGTGTTGATGAACACGCCGTCGCCGTGTCCGGCGTCCACCACCTTGGTGTCACCGGTGACGACGGCCACCTCGGCCGCTCGGGCCGCGGCCCCCAGCGCCTCGGCCACCCGGCCCACCGTGGCCAGTTCGACGCCCTCCTCCAGAATGAAACCGCAGGACAGATAGGCGGGCCGGGCGCCCATCATGGCCAGGTCGTTGACCGTTCCGTTGACCGCGAGATCACCGATGCTGCCGCCGGGGAAGAACAGCGGGCGCACCACGTACGAGTCGGTGGAGAACGCCAGCCGCGCCCCGCCCAGGGTGACCGTCGCGGCGTCGCCCAGTTCCGCGAGGACGTCGCCGCCGAACGCCGGGGCGAAGAGATGCTCGACCAGTTCGGCGGAGAGCTGACCGCCGCCGCCGTGCCCCATCAGGACCTTCCGGTGGTCACGCAGCGGGACGGGACAGGTCCAGCCGGCGAAGTCCGGTACGGCGGAAGGCCGTTGCCGGGACCGGCCGCCGTCCGTCTCGCGGATCCCGGTCGATGTCGTCTCAGCCAACGGGGGTCACCTCTTCCTGGGGGCCGGCGGTGCCCGCCGGGCCCGGTGCGGCCAGCCTGCGGTACAGGTAGTACGCGGCACAGGCGCCCTCGCTGGAGACCATGGTGGCGCCGAGCGGATTGCGCGGGGTGCAGACCGTGCCGAACGCCGCGCACTCATGCGGCTTGATCAGTCCCTGGAGCACCTCGCCGCTGCGGCAGTCCGTGGACTCCTCGGTCCGGATGCCGGTCACCGAGAAGCGGTGCTCCGCGTCGTACGCCCGGTAGGCGGGGGAGAGCCGCCAGCCGCTGGCCGGGATCATGCCGATGCCCCGCCACGCGCGGTCGGTGACCTCGAAGACATCCTCCAGCATGGCCCTCGCCGCCGGGCTGCCCCCGGGCCGTACGGCACGCGGGTACGCGTTCTCGACGGTGTGCTCGCCGGCCTCCAACTGGCGTACGGCGCAGCGGATGCCCTCCAGGATGTCCAGCGGTTCGAAACCGGTGACGACGATGGGGACCCGGTGCCGCTCGGCGAGTTCGGGGTATTCGCCGGTCCCCATCACCGTGCAGACATGGCCCGCGGCCAGGAACGCCTGGACCCGGCAGTCGGGCGCGTTCATGATGGCGTCGATCGCCGGAGGGACCCGGACATGGGAGACCAGCAGGCTGAAGTTCTCGATGCCGAGCCTCCTGGCCTGGTGGACGGTCATCGCGTTGGGCGGGGCCGTCGTCTCGAAACCGATCCCGAAGAAGACCACCTGACGGTCCGGGTTCTCGCGGGCGGTCCTGAGCGCGTCGAGCGGCGAGTAGACCACCCGTACGTCGGCGCCCTCGCTCTTGACCTTGAACAGGTCCCGGCCGCTGCCCGGCACCCGGAGCATGTCGCCGAAGGAGCAGAAGATCACATCGGGACGGGAGGCGATCTCCAGCGCCTTGTCGATGGTCTCCAGCGGGGTCACACAGACCGGACAGCCCGGCCCGTGGATGAGTTCGACCTCGTCCGGGAGGAGCTGGTCGATGCCATGGCGGATGATCGAGTGGGTCTGGCCGCCGCAGACCTCCATCAGGGCCCAGGGGCGGGTGACGGTGTCCCGGATGTCGTCGAACAGCCGGGCGGCGAGATGGGGATCGCTGAACTCGTCGAGGTACTTCATCGTGCGTCCTCCTGCGGTGGTCCGGCCTGACGGCGGGCTGCCCCGGCGCCTCCGGGGGATGTCCCGGCGCCCTCGGGCGCCCCGGCTGCCGGAGCGGGAGGCCCGGACCGTCCGGCCCGGGATCCCTCGGCCCGTGGCTCCGTGGCACCGCCAAAATCCCCCGGGTCACGCGGCCGTTCGGCCCCCGCCTCCTTCGCGGCCCGCCCCCACGCGTCCCCGAACTCCTCCTCCAGGACGCCGAGATTCTCGAACAGCCTCAGCGTCTGCTTCGCGGACTCCTCGTCGAGCCGCTGGAGCGCGAAGCCGACATGCACGATGGCGTAGTCGCCGACGTTCATCTCCGGCACGTACTCCAGACAGACGTCCTTGACCACGCCGCCGAAGTCGACGTGTGCCATCCGGGTTCCGTCGCGTTCCTCGATGTCCAGCACTCTGCCGGGCACAGCAAGGCACATTGCTTCTCCTCACACCTGATCGTCCCGCCGGCCGCTCGGCCCGCCTGGTCCTGTCACGGGCTGCCCGGTCCCGGCCCGCCCGGTCCTGTCCCGCCCAGTCCTGTCCCGTCAGGTCCCGTCAGGTCCCGCCAGGTCCCGTCGTGGTTCGTCCCGCGCCCGCTCCGCCCGTCTCGGTCCGCCGTGACCCGGGCGGCGACCATCACCTGGCCCAGTGCCAGCCCGCCGTCGTTCGGCGGCACCACGCGGTGGCGCAGGACGGTGAATCCGTCACGCTCCAGCAGCTCCGTACAGCCGCCGGTGAGCAGGGCGTTGCAGAACACCCCGCCGCTCAGCGCGACGGTGGCCAGGCCCGTACGGTCACGGGCCGCGCGGCACAGATCACGCACCAGGCCGATCACCGCGCCGTGGAAGCGCGCGGACACCGCCGGGGCGCCCGCGCCGGACCGTATGTCGCGCGCCGCGGCGGCCAGTACCGGAGCCGGATCGGCCACCAGCCACGCACCGTCGGCCGGCCCGCCCGGGGCCAGCGCGAACCGGTAGCCGTCGGCGGGCCCCCCGGCCGCCACCGCCGCGCTCTCCAGCTCCATCGCCGCCTGGGCCTCGTACTCCACGCGATGGCACACCCCGGTGAGCGACGCGACCGCGTCGAAGAGCCGTCCCATGCTCGACGTCGGCACACAGGTGACACCCCGGGCGAGCAGCCGTTCCAGCAGCGGCCGTTCACCGGGAGGGCACGCGGCGACGCACGGCAGCGCGTCGGACCAGGGCACCCTCGCCGCCCGCAGATGCGAGAGCGCCATACGGTACGGATTGCGTACGGCGGCGTCCCCGCCCGGCAGCGGCACATACGCCAGCCGGGCGAAGCGCCGGAAGCCGTCGTAGTCCGCGAGCAGCACCTCGCCGCCCCACACCGCGCCGTCGTCCCCGTACCCCGTGCCGTCGAAGGCCACCCCGATCACCGGGGCCGAGCCGTCCAGCCCGTGTTCGGCCATCGTCGCGGCCACATGGGCGTGGTGGTGCTGTACGCGGCGCACGGGGCGGCCCCCGGCATGGCGTTCGGCCCACTGTCCCGAGCGGTAGCCGGGGTGCCGGTCCGCGATCAGCACCCCGGGCGTGACCGAGGTCAGCTCCGTCAGATGCCCCACGGCCGTCCCGAAGGCCGTGAGGGTGGCGAGGTCGTCCATGTCGCCGACATGGGCGGACAGCCACGCGTACCCGCCCTCCGCGACACAGAAGGCGTTCTTCAGATCCCCGCCGACGGCGAGCGCCGGCTCCACGGGCACGGGCAGCGCGACCGGCAGCGGAGCGTAGCCACGGGACCGGCGTACGGGCAGTTCCTGGCCCGCGCAGATCCGTACCACCGAGTCGTCGCACGGCACCCGCACCGGCCGGTCGTGCGTCAGCCAGGCGTCCGCCAGCGCGCCGAGCCGGGTCAGCGCCTCCGCGTCGTCGGTCACGATGGGCTCGCCCGACCGGTTGCCGCTGGTCATCACCAGGACGGGCGGGCCCGCCGGATCGCCGGGCAGACCCAGCAGCAGGTGGTGCAGCGGGGTGTACGGCAGCAGCACCCCGAGATCGGGACTGCCGGGCGCCACCCCGTCCGCCACGAGCGACGCGCCGTCCGCGCGGCGCCGCAGCAGCACGACGGGCCTGCGCCGGCCGGTCAGCAGCGCGCGCTCCAGAGGACCGACGACGGCGATCCGCTCGGCGGTCTCCGGCGAACCGGCCATCACGGCGAACGGCTTGGCCCCGCGGTTCTTGCGGGCGCGCAGCAGCCGTACGGCGGTGGCGTCCGAGGCGTCGCAGGCGAGGTGGTAGCCGCCGAGCCCCTTCACCGCGACGACCGCTCCGCCGGCCAGCAGCCGACGGGCCCTGGCCAGCGCCTCCTCGCCGGACAGCCGGGTGGTGGCGGCCGCGCCCGGCCGTCCCGTGATCAGGGAGAGCCGGGGGCCGCAGGCATGGCAGGAGACCGGCTGGGCGTGGAAGCGCCGGTCGGAGGGGTCCTCGTACTCACGCGAGCAGTCGGCGCAGAGCGGGAAGCCGGCCATGGTGGTCCGCGTCCGGTCGTAGGGCAGTCCGGTGACGATCGTGAAGCGGGGCCCGCAGTGCGTACAGGTGATGAAGGGGTGCCGGTAGCGGCGGTCGGCGGGATCGCGCAGCTCGGCCAGACAGTCGTCGCAGGTCGCCATGTCGGGGGAGACCAGTGTCCGTCCCGGTCCGCCGGACGAGGGACGGATGGTGAAGCCGCTGCCTCCGACGGCCGGTACCGGCCGGTGGCGTACGGACTCGACGACGGCGAGCGGTGGCGCGCAGGTGGCCAGGCGCTCGCAGAACGCCGCCACGTCACGCGCCGGTCCCTCGACCTCCGTACGGACGCCCTCGGCGCTGTTGGTGACCCAGCCGGTGAGTCCCAGCTCGGTGGCGAGCGCGTAGACGAACGGCCGGAAGCCGACGCCCTGCACCACGCCGCACACCAGGACGTTCCGGCGTTCACGGGGGGTCGTGGGGGAGGACAGGACGGTGCCGCGGGTGGTGACGGGTCCGCTCATGGCGCCTCTGCCGTTCCGCGGGCGGCGGACGGCGCCGGGCGGCCGGGACCCTGGTCGTCACTGTGGCCGTGGCTGTGGCCGTGGCCGTGAACGCGGCCCTGGTCGTCGCCGTGGTCGTGGCCCTGGTCGAGGCCCTGGTCGAGGTCGAGGTCGAGGTCGAGGTCATGGCCCTGGTCACCGTGACGGTCCTCGTGCGGGCCGTGGGCGTCCTCGTCGGCGTGACGGTGACGCAGATGGCGCTCGTGCTGACGGGCCAGCACCGGCCGGTGGACGGGCGCGCCGTCGGCATGGGCGAGGACGAAGGCGAGCAGCTCGTCCACACCGGCCCCGGTACGCGCCGAGGTCTCCAGCACCGGCACTCCCGGATTCACCTGGCGCACATGGCGATGGAACGCGGCCCCGTCGAACTCCACGGCCTCCGCGATGTCCGTCTTGGTGATGACCACGAGATGGACGAGACCGAACGCCGTCGGGTACTTGAGGGGCTTGTCCTCGCCCTCGGTCACCGAGCCGAGCACGATCCGCAGGCTCTCCCCGATGTCGTAGGAGGCGGGACAGACCAGATTGCCGACGTTCTCCACGAAGAGCACCCGGGTGTCCCGGGGCAGCCAGCCGTCGAGATGCCCGCGCAGCATCCCCGCCTCCAGATGGCAGAGTCCGTCGGTGAGCACCTGCTTGACGGGCGCGCCCGCCCGCGCCAGCCGGCGGGCGTCGTTCTCGGTGGCCAGATCGGCGGTGATCGCGGCGACGGCGATGCCCGCCGCGACGGCCCGGGAGAGCAGCCGCTCCAGCAGCGCCGTCTTCCCGCTGCCGGGGCTGGACAGCAGATTCACCTCGACCGTGCCCCGGGCGGCGAGATGCTCGCGCAGTTCCAGGGCACTGGCGTCGTTCTTGGCCAGTACGGCCTGGCGCAGATCAACGACTCGGCACATGAGGGGCCTCCTCGGGGGTACCTCGATCGTCACCGCTGTCCGGGCGGCGCGCATCCGAGGAATCCAGGAGGACGACCTCGGCGATCTCCAGTTCCCGGCCCGAGAGCAGCTCGCCCAGGGGCCGCGCGCAGTCGGCGCACCAGAGCAGGGGCGGCATCCCGACCTCGCTCTCCTGCCCGCAGCCGGCACAACGGGCCACGCCGGGAACGGTGTCCAGATCCAGCCGGGCACCCGCGAGGACGGTGCCCTCGCTCGCCAGACCGAAGGAGAACCGCAGTGCTTCCGGCACCACGCCCGCCAGTTCACCGATCCGCAGCCGCAACGACGCGACCCGTCCGCCGCCACGGGTACGGACGGCTTCCTCCACCTGGGCGACCACGGCGGTCGCGAGGGACAGTTCGTGCACGGATCTCACCTCGCTCCCTCGGCCCGGCCGTCCTCCGCCGCGTGGGCGGGCGACGGCTGGCCGGTGCTCCCGGGCGTGGTTAGCGTGGGGAAGGTGCGCGCCGCACCGTCGCACGGCCACATCAGGAGACCGCCGCCATGACGACGCACGACACCGAACGACGGGCGCTGATGAACCCCGTCATCCTGCTGCTGCTCGCCGAGCGGCCGGGGCACGGATACGAACTGACCCAGCGGCTGGGGGCCTTCGGCTGGGCCGAGGCCGAGTCCGCGCATGTGTACCGGCTGCTGCGCGGTATGGAGAAATGCGGTCATATCTCCTCCCAATGGCGGGCGTCCGCCTCCGGGCCCGCCCGCCGTGAGTACGAGATCACCCCGGCGGGCTCGATGAGCCTGTCGCTCTGGTTCGTCCGTCTGGGCGAGCTGCACAGCACGCTCCACCGGTTCCTGGAGCGCTACGCGCAACTGGACGGCCCGGGGCCCGCAGACCGTGAGGTACGGCCGCTGTCCGCGTCTCCGCCGTCCGCGCCTCCCCTGTCCGGGCCTCCGCCGTCGGCGCAGCCGCCGTCCGTGGGTCCGCCGACGACCGGACGGACAGGGCCCGACTGACCGCCTTCCGGCCGCGCTCCCGCGTGGCCGCTCACATCCGCCGCATCCGCAGATAGCGGCGCAGGTCCGGGACCGACTTCGCCGTCCCGTACGCCACCCCGGCCGCGGCCGCGCCGGCGCAGACCCACAGCCACGTCAGGTCCGGGCCCGTGGAGTGGGCCGTTCCTTTCCTCGCCCGCAGTTCGTGCATCGCGTGCATCACTCTCATCGCCTCCTTCGTCGGATGGGGTGCCGGGCACCGTGCCCGGCGGCTGCCGTACCAGATCGAGGACCAGTTCCGCCGCGGGACCTGCGGCGGCGGCCACCGGCGCGCTGAGCCCGATGCCCTCCTCGGTGGTGAGCGGCTGGCAGCCGACCACCACGATCCGCCCGGGAAGGGTGCCGCCCGCCCCCGCGCGCAGTTGGTGGACCAGCCGCAGTACGGACGCCGGATCCATGCCGTGTCCGTCCAGCCGGGCGGCGGCCGGGGCCGCCCCCGGGTCGGCGGGGTCGACTTCGAGCACATGGAGGGTGCCCGGGGGAGCGCCGCGGTCGACCGTGTCGACCAGGACGAGCAGGCGATAGCCGTCGAGGAGCCGGTAGGCGAGGTGGACGCCCCGGATGCCGGTGTCCATCAGATCGACGTCCGGGGGCAATTGGCGTCCGGTCAGCAGACGCAGGGTCTCGACGCCGAAGCCGTCGTCACCGAGGAAGACATTGCCGATCCCGGCGACCAGGGTCCGGCCGTACGCGCCGTACGCGCCGTACGCGCCGGGGGTGCCGGGCGTCCCGGACGTTTCGGGAGCCGGACTGTCGGGCGGGGGGACGGACTCCATGTCAGCCGCCTCCTTCCGGGGCCGTTCCGCGTCCGCCGCCGTCGTCGTCATCGTCGTCACCGTCGGCGGGCACGGGATCGATCTCGTCCGGGCGGAAGTACAGGAACCGGCCCTGCTGACGGCGTACGTCGGCGCCGGGATCGCCGTCGACGGTGACGGCGAGGTGCGTCTCGCCGTCGAGGTCCTGGAGCACCGCCTCGACCGTCGCGCCCCGGCCCGCCAGAAAGATGTCCTGGGCGTCGGACCTGCGCAGCCCCGGCCTCAGCACGACCCTGCTGCCCGCCGCGACCGGATGACCGGCGACCGTCACGGTGTCCTGCCCCGGCAGGTCGTGCGCGCCCTGGGCGGGGTCCCACCAGGGCAGCCCGGGACCGTTGGGCAGTTCGAGCCCCGCCGGGGACGGCCGCCCGGGAGGCGCCCCCTGCCCGGGTGCCCCTGGATCAGGCGTCCCCGGTGCGGGAGGTGTGCCCGGTCCGGGGCGTCCGGAGGTGTCGGCGCCGGACGCTGCCGTGCCTGTGCCTGTGCCCCTTCCCGTGCCTGTGCCTGTGCCCGTTTCGGTGCCGGTGCCAGTGCCAGTGCCAGTGCCAGTGCCCGGCACCGGGGAGGCCTCTCCCGCGTCGGGCCGGTCGCCGGTCACCTCGCGCAGACCGCGGATCGCGCCGTGGAGGCGCTCCAGGACCTCGGCCGGCATCCCGTCCACCAGGGCGATCACCTCGGCCGCCCGCGCGTCCGTGCCGCGCGCCTCCCGCTTCTCCTGCTCGGTGAGCGCGGCGGTCCGCAGCGAGAGGATCTCGTCGATCTCGGTGGCGTCGTAGAGCGGTCCCGGACTCTCCGCGGCGAGCTCGGGGTGGTCCTCCAGGATGATCGGCGAGGACAGCAGTACGTCGTCACGCCCCGCACCGCCCGCCAGCACGGGCCAGGTGTGTTCGTTGCGGCAGGTCCGCGCGGCGGGACCGGCCCACTCCGGCGGGTCCGTCATCGACAGGAACCGCCCTCCGGGCAGCCCCAGCAGCAGATGCGCGCCGATCAGACTGTGCGGCAGGGCGGCCTCGCGGTCACCGCCCCCGCCCGCCGGAACCGGCGCCCAGTCCGACGTGTTGTGCACGGTCGCGGTCAGCCGCAGCGCTCCGTACGGGCCCGGCAGCGGCTCGGTGGCCAGCCGTATCTCGCCCCTCAGCGCCCGGCTGCGCCGCACCAGACGTCCGACGGTCCGTCCCGCGCCGCCCTGGTCGTGGACCGGCTCGTGCTCCACCCCGCCAGGACGGTCGAACCGCAGCGTCCGCCCCCCTCCGGAGAGCCGGTCGAGCGGCACCCGGAGTTCGACCCGCTCCTCCTCGCCCTCGTCCCAGGGAACCAGCACCCGGTCGGCCAGGTCGAGCCGCGCCACCTCGGTCCAGCCGGCGCCGCCGGGCGCGGAACGCTCCACCGTGCGCCGGCGCACATGGAGGAAGCGCAGCTCGACCAGGAGCAGGCCCGCCCGGCGGGGTTCCAGAAGGCACTCCGTACGCTGCTCCGCGTGCTCGCCGTGTGCCTCGGCCCACGAGGGCGGCACCAGGACGCCGAACTGCCAGCGAAGTTGGTTCTTCCTGGCCGACGCCCGGTACGGATACAGCACATACCCCTCGAAGAGCAGCGCGTCCGCGACCCGGCGGGCCTCGTCGAAGCCCGCCGTCACCCGGTCCGCGGGAGTGCCGACGGCGGGGTCCGTGGCGCGTTCCGGCGTGCGGCCCGTGGCGTGTACCGGCGTGCGGCCCGTGGCGGGTTCCGGGGTGCTTCCCACGGTGGTCCCCGTGACGCTTCCGGCGGTGTCCTCCGTCATGACGGGCCTCCCCGGCCGGTGCCGCCGGGGGCCTCGGCCGTACGCAGCAGCTCCTCGAAGGTCCGCTCCCAGGAGAGCAGGGCGCGCTCCGAGCGGAAGCGGCGCAGCGCGTCGAGACAGTCGTCGCGGACCCGCAGCCAGCCGGAGCCGGGGAAGTACTGCTCGATCATGTTCCGCCAGACCTTCACCGGCATCCGGAAGGAGGTCTCCTTGTGCCAGGGGACCGGCTCGGCCACGAAGCCGCGGTCACCGGAGAAGACCGTGCCGGAGAACAGCAGGAGCAGCGGCACTTCGCCGTCCGCGAGCGCGCGGAAGTACTTGGTCGAGGCCACTTCCATGTCGTACGTGCAGGCCACCGGCAGTTCGATCTCGGTGGCGCCCGTGAAGCCGGGCACCGTCACCGAGGCATGGGCGAACTGGAGCGGTTTCAGGGTGGTGCTCCAGCGCTCCGGCTCGCCGAAGAGATCGCCGAGCATCTCCATCTCGGCCGGCGCGTACCGCCGCTGGACGGGCTCGATGCGCATCTGGCAGCGCAGGGACACCGCGTGGATCCGGGTCTCCGGGTCGTCCGCCTCGATCTGCAGCCGGAACAGCAGCGTCGGGCCCGTGCCGTACGGTTCCGGCCGTACGTCCGCACAGGTGAACGTGAGATCGGTCATCGGCCGTCCTCCCGCCCGCTCACCGGACGGGCCTTCGCCCTGACCCGGGTGAAGAAGTCCGTCAGGTCCGCGCGCGCCTCGGCGCCCCCGTCGAAGCCCTGCCAGTGCAGCCGCATCCGGCCCACCAGCTCGTAACAGGCGTCCACGGGCACCAGATAGCACTCGCCCGTGCCGGTTCCGGCCGTGCCGGTTCCACCTGTGCCGGTTCCACCCGTGCCGGTTCCGCCCGCGCCGCGCTCCCGCCGGACCAGCAGCGCCTCCGTGTCGGGCTGGAGCAGCGCCGCCAGCCGGCCGGAGCCGAGGACGTCCCGCCAGGTGCCGGGGTCGAGTTCGCTCTCCGTGGCGCCCGCCGGACTGGGATAGAACGCGGCCAGCCGGTCCAGTTCCGCGTTGCGGAAGAAGAACGCGAGCCCCACCGGGATCTGGAGGCGGTTCCAGCTCTCCTCGTCCAGGGTGAAGTCCGGGTCGGACAGATACCGGTCGGGAACCGCCCGGAACCGGCCCGCGCCCGCGCCCGGCCGGGTGAAGAGCAGGGAGCAGCCCGCGCAGGCACACAGCAGGGCGCGCCTGGCGGTGTCCACGAGATGCCGGTGCTCCCCGGCCAGGGGCTCGGCACACAGCTCGCACCGTTCCTCGGCGCGCGGCGGCCGGCGGGTGAATCCGCGCAGCCCCGGCGGTACGGCGGGTGATACTGCCGTGGAACCCGCCCCTGGTACGGCGGGTTCCACGGCCGTGGAGCCCGCGACGGGGGAGGTCCCGGCGGGGGAGCCCATGACGGGCGAGCCGCCGCCGAGGGGGCCCGCGCCACGGGCCGGGCGGGCGTTCACGGCCCCGCCGTCAGCAGCGCGGCCGGCAGGGCGACCCGTACGGAGCCGTTCTCCTCCAGCAGGGGCACGGGCTCCAGCCGGCCCCGCTCGCCCTGTCCCGCCTTACGGATGTCGTACTCCGCCGCGCACCCCGCACAGCGCAGCCGCTCGCCGTCCACCACCGCGCCGCCCAGCCCGCCCGAGCACACCGGGCAGCGGTCGCGGTACGCGTAGAGATTGCCGGGCAGCCTGACCAGCAGGAGCGCCGTGCCCGCCACCTCGCACACCCCGGTCCCGCCGTCGGCCGAGGGAGGATCCGGCAGCGGATGCCACCCGGCCCGCGCGTCCCCGGCGGCCGTCCCACCGGACGGCACCGCGCCCGTGCCTACGCCCGTGCCTACGCCCGCGGTCGCGTCCGGCGGCCGGGACATGATCTGGAGCAGCTCCGTCCGCGGCCGCTCCTCCGTCACCCCCTCGACCTCCACCCGCGCGATCTCGGGGGCCCGGCGCGCCACGGCCTCCTCGATGGTCCAGCGCACGGTCTGGGCGGACGAGGGACAGCCGTCGCAGCTCCCGCGCAGCCGCAGCCGCAGGGTCCGCCCCTCGGTTCCGTCGTCGCCCTCCGGGCCGATCCCGGCGATCTCCACATCACCGGCGTGCGAGCCGAGATACGGGCGTACCTCGTCGAGGGCCCGCTCGACCCGGGTGAGCGTGTCGTCGGGGTGCAGATCGTGCAGGATCAGCAGCCCGCCGACGATCTCGTCCGCGCCGAGCAGGGCGAGCGGCGCGGTGCCGTCGGGCGGGTCGCGCAGCAGCTCGACGGCGCGGGCCAGGCCGGCACCGTAGAACTCGACGATGCTGCGGACGAGTTCGTCCGCGAGGTCGCGGCCCGAGGGGCCCACCGATCTGCCCAGCTCGTCGAGGAGCGCGTCGATGTGCTCACCGGCCCGCTGCTCGTGCTCACCGGCCCTCTGCTCCTTGGCCGTCGCTGCCGTGTCAGCCATGTCAGCCATGTCACAGCGCCTTTCCTCCGGGGGGAACGGGTGTCCTTCCTGCAGTGAGGGACGGCCCCGGCACGGCGGCCGTCCCCACGGACAGGGGCCCGACTCGGGCCACGAACCGCTGTCAGCCGCCCAGTCCGCTGAGCCCGGTGGGCAGATGGGTCTCCCGGACGGTCCTGCCGCCGCCGACGTACATGTGCACGCCGCAGGGCAGACAGGGGTCGAAGCTCCGCACGGCTCGCATGATGTCGATGCCCTTGAAGCTCTCCGGCGGGTTCTCCTCGAAGATCGGCGTGTTCTGCACCGCGTCCTCGTAGGGGCCCGGCGTGCCGTACGAGTCGCGCACACTGGCGTTCCACGGGGTGGGCGGATACGGATGGTAGTTGGCGATCTTGCCGTCCCTGATCACCATGTGGTGGGAGAGCACGCCGCGTACCGCCTCGGTGAAGCCGACGCCGATGGACTCGTCGGGCACCTCGAAGCTCTCCCAGGTCCGGGTGTTGCCGGAGCGCACCTCCTCCATCGCCCGTTCCGCGAAGTGCAGGGCGCAGGCGGCGGTGTACGCCTGGAAGTACGTCCGCGCGCGGTTGCGCTCCAGGGCGTTGCTCCACCGCGGGATGTGCCACTCGAAGCTCTTCTCCGGCTTGGTCATGGTGCGCGGCAGATTGATCCTGACGCTGTGTCCGGTGGCCTGGACATAGCCGACGTCGACCAGTCCGGACAGGGCCGTGGACCACAGCCGGGCGAGGGGGCCGCCGCCGGTGTCGAGTGCGAGATGGTCCGTGCCGTCGAACCAGCGCGGAGACATCACCCAGCTGTACTTGTCCGCGAAGTCCCGCTTCTGCGGGGCCGGCAGGGTGTGCTGGTTCCAGGGGTGGCGCGCGTCCACGGGGTTGCCCAGCGGATCGCGGTCGACGAAGGTCTCCTGGCCCGCCCAGTCGTCGTAGTACGAACTGCCGAGCAGGATCCGGATGCCGAGATTGATGTCGACCAGGTCGTTGGTGACCAGCCTGCCGTCGACGATCACCCCCGGGGTGACGAACATGTGCCGGCCCCACTCCGACATGTTCCGGTAGGTGAAGTCGCAGTACTCCGGGTCGTTGAGCGCGCCCCAGCAGCCGAGCAGCACCCGGCGCCGGCCGACCTCCTCGTATCCGGGCAGCGCCTCGTAGAAGAAGTCGAACAGGTCGTCGTGGAGCGGGACCACCCGCTTCATGAACTCCACGTACCGCGTCAGCCGCGTCAGATAGTCCGTGAAGAGCTGGATGCTGGCCACGGTGCCGACGCCGCCCGGGTAGAGCGTGGAGGGATGCACATGGCGGCCCTCCATCAGACAGAACATCTCCCGTGTGTAGCGGCTGACATGCAGCGCCTCACGGTAGAACTCGCCCTCCAGCGGATTGAGCGAGCGCATGATGTCGGCGATGGTGCGGTACCCGTGGTCGCCCGCGTGCGGGGCCTCGGTGCGTTCGGCCAGTTCCAGGACGCCGGGGTTGGTCTCGCGGACCATCTTCTCGCAGTAGTCCACCCCCACCAGGTTCTCCTGGAAGATGTTGTGGTCGAACATGAACTCCGCGGCTTCGCCGAGATTCATGATCCACTCGCCGAGGGCCGGGGGCTTCACGCCGTACGCCATGTTCTGTGCGTACACCGAACAGGTGGCGTGATTGTCGCCGCAGATACCGCAGATACGGCTGGTGATGAAGTGCGCGTCCCGCGGGTCCTTGCCGCGCATGAAGACGCTGTAGCCGCGGAAGACGGAGGAGGTGCTGTAGCACTCGGCCACCCGCTTCTGGCGGAAGTCGATCTTGGTGTGGATCCCGAGGCTGCCCACGATCCGGGTGATCGGATCCCAGGCCATCTCCATCAGGCCACTGCCGTCCTCGGCTTGCTTGCTCGTCGGCGCCATGGGCTGCGCACCTTCCTGGGCGGTGGGGGTCCTCGATGCTGGGGGGAGGAGGGTCTCGCTCCGGCGGGTCCTGCCGCGCGGATCACCCCGGAGGGCGGCGGCGGGGACGGCGGATCGTGGGGGAGGGCGGGATCACCACGGGGGGTGGTAGCCGCTCAGGACCTTGTCGCTCCTGCGGCGCCACTTCGGTTCCTTGTCGACGGTCCTGGCCGTGACACCGCGCAGCCGGCGGATGACCCTGCCGTACGCCCCGCTGGCCGCCGCGGACACATGACCGCCCGGGGGCTCGTCCATGAAGGGCATGAACTTGTCCGGGAACCCGGGCATCGTGCAGGCGATACAGATGCCGCCGACATTGGGACAGCCGCCGACCCCGTTGATCCAGCCCCGCTTGGGGACATTGCACTTCACCACGGGACCCCAGCAGCCCAGCTTCACCAGACACTGGGGCGAGTCGTACACGGTGGCGAACTGGCCCTGCTCGTAGTAGCCGGCGCGGTCGCACCCCTCGTGGACGGTCGCCCCGAACAGCCAGGTCGGCCGGAGCTGCTCGTCCAGCGGGATCATCGGCGCGGACCCGGCGGCCTGGTAGAGCAGATAGAGCAGGGTCTCCGAGGCGTTGTCCGGATGCACCGGACAGCCGGGGATGCAGACGATCGGGATGCCCGCCCCGGACTTCCAGTCCCAGCCCAGATAGTCGGGCACCCCCATCGCACCGGTGGGATTGCCCTCCATGGCGTGGATGCCGCCGTAGGTGGCACAGGTGCCGATCGCCACCACGGCCAGCGCCTTCGGCGCGAGCCGGTCGATCCACTCACTCGTGGTGATGGGCTGGCCGGTCTCGGGATTGTCCCCGAATCCGCACCAGTAGCCCTCGTTCTTGATTTCCTCGTTCGGAATGGATCCCTCGATGACCAGGACGAACGGCTCGATCTCTCCGCGCTCGGCCTTGAAGAACCATTCGATGAAATTGTCCGCGCCCTGGACGGGCCCGCATTCGAAATCGATCAGAGGCCAGTGCACGGCCACCTTGGGCAGACCCGGCAGGGCGCCGAGGGCGATTTCCTCGATACTCGGCTGGGTGGCCGCCGTGAGGGAGACGGAGTCTCCGTCGCAGCTCAGGCCCGCGTTGATCCAGAGAATATGGACGGTGGGGAGTTCTTCCCCGTTCGCTTCGGGAGACGTCGCGCCCCCCTCGGTGACCGATGCGGCGTTATCCATCGTCCCCTCCTCTTCGGGGAAGAGCTTCCCTCCCTGGATAACCGAATCCGGCGGGTTCGGTAAGTGCGGGACGGTCCTATGGATCCCGGTGAACCTCCGGCGAACAACAGCACACCGGCCGGCGAAGTGGGCGATGTACCGCTCAGGACGCCCGTACGGTGACCGGACGATTCTTCGTCGGTCGCGTGTGCGATCTTCGGGTCCGAGGGGGGCACACAGCCGTGGAATGGCTCAGCGCGGAGAATGTCGTCGCCGTGGCCACCGCGGCCCTGGGCATCGTGGCCTCACTGGGGGTGCTCTGGTACGAGCGCCGGGTGCCGCGGCGTGTCCGTATCGGCTACCGGGTACAGCTCGACACCCCGGTGAGCAGCGCGGAGCGCACCGGCAGCGCCGGGGTGCGACTGGGCCTCTTCCAGGACAATCCGCATCTCTCCGACGCCACCCTCGTTCTGCTGCGGATCGAGAACGACGGCTCCCAGAGCATCGCCGACGCCGACTACACCGGACGTGAACTCCACGGTCTGACGGCGGAGTTCACCTCCCGGACGATCCGCGGGGTCGCGGTCACCGCGCCGCGGGGCGCCGACCATGTGCTGGACCACTTCACCCCGGCGGCCGGGCTGCGCCACGCCGACGGCACCGTCTATCTGCCCCGTGTGCCGCTCAACCGGGGCCAGCACTTCAAGCTGCTCGTGCTGCTCACCGGGGGAGCGGTCGGGGACACGATCCGGGTCAGCGGAGGGATCAGGGACGGCGAGGTCTCCCCCAACCGCAGCACGACACCCGACGACACCCCGCCCCTGTTCAGCCGCGCGTCCCGGCTGATCACCGTCCTGCTCACGGTCTGTGTGGTGGCGCTGGCCTCGATCATCGTCGTACGGGACGACGTCCGGCCGCCGATGGGGTGCGCGAAGGGGGAGCTGCTCCTGACCGGCTCCACGGCCTTCAAACCGGTCGCCGAGGATCTGGCGGTGAAGTACGAGCAGGACTGCGCGGGCTCCACCGTCACCGTCGACGCGCGCGGCAGCCGCGAGGGCCTCCTGGAGCTGAACGAGCGGGGCGAGGCGGCGAAGGACGGCTCACCCCCGCTGATCGCGCTGTCCGATGTTCCCAAGGGTGACCGCCTCGCCCTGCTGAGCCCGAACGAGGTGGCCGTCTCCGCCTACACCCTCGTCGTCAACGACGCGGTGCCGCTGAGCGATCTGACGACCGAGCAGGTCCGGGCCGTCTACCGCGGTGACATCCGGACGTGGGACGAGCTGAAGGGCGGTCCCGAGGGCCTGCCCGTCATCCTCGCCAGCCGGAAATCGGACTCCGGCACCCGTGACATCTTCGAGAGGCGTGTCCTCGGCGGTCCGGAGAAGGCGTATTCCTCGGTGGACTGCCGAAGGAAGGACAGTGACCCGTCCTCCCCGGTCTTCCGCTGCGAGCTCGACAGCACCGACCGGGTCCTCGCCACCGTCGCGGCCACCCCCGGGGCCATCGGCTACACCGAGCTGCGCTCCGGCAGGCTGCCGAAGGGGCTCCACACGCTGAGCCTGGACGGACGCGGGGCCTCCCCGGACACGATCGCCGACGACGGCTACCCCTTCCGGGAGACCGAGTACGCGTACACCTACGGAAAGCCGCCCGCCGACTCCCTCGTGGCCAGCTTCCTCAACTACCTGCTGCGCGGCAGCGGCCAGGACGTGGTCCGCACCCACGGTCATCTGCCGTGCTCGTCCCCGAAGGGACGGTTCATCTGCGCGGGCCGCGCCGCTCAGTGAAACTGCGGAACGATCAGATACAGGCCGTACGCGACGGCCGCCGCGCAGGCGAGGAAGCACAGTCCGGCGACGGCCCTGGCCGGCACCGGGGGCCGCCGGCCGCCCCCGCCCGCCCCCGGGCGGCCGTCGGACGCGTCCCGCGGCGAGAGGAGGCGCACGCCCAGGGCGAAGACGAAGACGACCCCCACGGTGGCCCCGACGCTGACGAGGGCCACCTCACCCAGCCCGCTCCAGTCCAGGGCCACAGGGTCCGTACGGTCCATACGGTTCTCTTCCATCAGACGTTCGCCTTGGCGGCCCGGGAGCGGACCGTCACGGTGTGCTCGTCGTTGACATTGCCCGAATTCACCGGATTGCGGCGCGAGACGATCACGATGAAGGTCGCCACGGCCGCGGCGGCCAGGGCGACGACGACGGTGCCGACGGTGCCGCCGTATACGACCATGGCGGCGGCCAGCGCGCCCACGGCCGCGGCGGCGGGCAGGGTGACACACCAGCCGATGACCATCCGTCCGGCGATTCCCCAGCGCACCTCCGCCAGTCTTCTGCCCAGCCCCGCGCCGAGGATGGCGCCGGAGCAGACCTGGGTGGTGGAGAGGGCGAAGCCGAGATGGGCGGAGGTCAGGATCACGGTCGTGGCGGAGGACTCGGCGGTGAAGCCCTGAGGGGCGCGGATCTCGGTCAGCCCCCTGCCCATCGTCCTGATGATCCGCCAGCCGCCGAGATAGGTGCCGAGGGCGATCGACACGCCGGCGGAGGCCACGACCCACAGCGGCGGTCCCGAGTCCGGCGCGAGCGCCCCCGCCGAGATCAGGGTGAGCGTGATGACGCCCATCGTCTTCTGGGCGTCATTGGTGCCGTGCGCGACGGAGACCAGCGAGGCGGAGACGACCTGGCCCAGCCGGAAGCCGCGGTTGACGGAGGAGTCGCGGCCCCCGGCGGTGATCCGGTAGGCGAGATACGTCGCCAGCAGCGCGGCGAGACCGGCGATCAGCGGCGACGCCACGGCCGGCAGGATGATCTTCTCCATCACCACGTCGAAGTGCACCCCGTGCCGTCCCGCACCCACCCACACGGCACCGATGAGCCCGCCGAACAGGGCGTGCGAGGAACTGGACGGCAGTCCCAGCAGCCAGGTCACGAGATTCCACAGGGTCGCCCCGATCAGACCGGCGAAGACCATGCCCGGCGTGACCAGGGTGTCGTCCACGATGCCGCCGGAGATCGTCCGGGCGACCTGGGTGGAGAGGAACGCCCCCACGAGATTGAGGACGCCGCTGATGAGGACCGCGATCCTGGGACGCAGCGCCCCGGTGGCGATCGAGGTCGCCATGGCGTTGGCGGTGTCGTGGAACCCGTTGGTGAAGTCGAACGCCAGGGCGGTCAGGATCACCACGCCCACAAGAAAGGTGATGTGGTCCATTCGCCTCATCCAAGCGGAGCGGCGGACACCCGGCCGAGAGGCGCCGTGGGGACGCCGGGTGCTTCCTCCCAAAGGATGAGCGGACCGTACCCCCTGGTGCTCATGTGCCCTCTGTGAGCTCTGGGGGTCCTGTGTGCCGTGTGCGGGGTGTGTGCGGTGATGCCCGGAATCGCGCCGACGGCCCGTCAGCCGCGCCCGGGGGCACGGAGGGTGCCCCGGCGCCGTGAGGCGGCGCGTCGCGGCGCCCGCGCGCCCGGGAGCGCCGGTTCCGGAATTTTGACATTGCCTTGACAAATTAAGAGCCCATTGCCAGGCTGCAAAACTCTAGCGAGATTCCGCAATTACGTTGACGCCGCATCGAATCCACTCCGCCCCACCGGTACGGCTGTTGCACGGGTGACGGGACATCACCCGAGCGCAGGCTCTTCCCCCAGTGACACGGCAGCGCGATGTCGTGCGCCCATGCCTGACTCACCCCCCCCGCAAGGTCAGGAAGGATGCTCCATGTCAGGACCGTCAGGACTGTCAGGACAGAGGCCGAGACGCCTCTGGTCGCGATGGCTCACCGCGTTGGCACTGGTCGTCGGCGGTGGCGCCGTCGCGGTGCCCGCGGCCGGCGCCCCGGCCGCCGTCGCTGCCCCCGCAGCGCCCGCGGCCATTCCGGCCGGTGACTACCAGCAAGTACAACTCGCCCTTGGTGCCGCCGAGTTGGGCGAGGCAATGTCTCTCGCGGTCCTGCCGGACCGCGCGGTCGTCCACACGGCGCGCGACGGCACGGTCCGGTACACGGACGCCGCGGGCAACACGAAGACGGCCGGCAAGCTGGACGTCTACACGCATGACGAGGAGGGGCTCCAGGGGATCGCCGCCGACCCCGGCTTCGCCTCGAACCGCTATCTCTATCTGTACTACTCGCCCAAGCTGAACACCCCGGGCGGTGACGCGCCCGTCACCGGCAGCGCCGCCTCCTTCGAGCCGTGGAAGGGACACCTCAACCTCTCCCGGTTCACGCTGAGGACCGACGGCACCCTCGACCTGGCGAGCGAGAAGGTCGTCCTCGAAGTGCCCAACGACCGCGGCCAGTGCTGCCACGTCGGCGGGGACATCGACTTCGACGCCGCCGGCAACCTGTATCTGACCACCGGCGACGACACCAACCCCTTCGAGTCGAGCGGCTACGCGCCGATCGACGAACGGACGGACCGCAACCCGCAGTTCGACGCGCAGCGCTCCTCCGGCAACACCAACGACCTGCGCGGCAAGGTCCTCAGGATCAAGCCGACGGCCGCCGGCGGCTACACCGTCCCGGCCGGCAACCTCTTCGCTCCCGGTACGGCGAACACCCGGCCCGAGATCTACGCGATGGGCTTCCGCAACCCCTTCCGGATGTCCGTCGACAAGGCCACCGGCATCGTCTACCTCGGTGACTACGGCCCCGACGCGGGCGGCACCGACGGCGGCGGGCGCGGACCCAGCGGCCAGGTCGAGTTCAACCGCATCACCGCGCCCGGCAACTACGGCTGGCCGTACTGCACCGGCACGAACACCGCTGCCGAGACCTACGGTGAGTACACCTTCCCGAACGGTCCCTCCGGGGCGAAGTACAACTGCGCCGGCGGCCCGGCCAACAACTCGTTCCGCAACACCGGCCAGGCCACCCTGCCCGCGGCCAAGGCGAGCTGGATCAAGTACGGCGGCGACGCCGGCTCCCCGCCCGAGTTCGGCGGCGGCTCCGAATCGCCCATGGGCGGACCCGTCTACCGCTACGACGCGAACCTGAACTCCAACGTGAAGTTCCCGCAGTCCCTCGACGGACGGTTCTTCGCCGCTGAGTACGGCCGTAAGTGGATCAAGGCCATCGAGGTGAAGGCCGACGGCACCCCCGGTGTCATCGAGGCCTTCCCCTGGACCGGCACCCAGGTCATGGACCAGGCCTTCGGCCCGGACGGCGCGCTGTATGTGCTCGACTACGGCACCGGCGCCAACAACCAGGCGCTGTACCGGATCGAGTACGTCGGCGGCAGCAACCGCAACCCGATCGCCGCCGCGGCGGCGAACCGGACCTCGGGCCCCGTCCCGCTGGCCGTCACCTTCTCCTCGGCGGGCAGCTCCGACCCCGAGGGCAGGCCCCTGACCTACTCCTGGAACTTCGGCGACGGCGCCACGTCCACCGCGGCCAACCCGTCGCACACCTACACCACCGCGGGCACCTACCGGCCGACCCTGACGGTCAGGGACCCGGAGGGGCTCACCGGTACGGCGAGTCTCGTGGTGACGGCGGGCAACACGGCGCCGACCGTCAATCTCACCGCCCCCAAGGACGGTGAACTGTTCTCCTTCGGCGACACCGTGCCCTTCTCGGTCACCGTCAGCGACCCCGAGGACGGGGCCATCGACTGTGCCAAGGTCAAGGTGACCTATCTCCTCGGCCATGACGAGCACCGTCACGCGATCACCTCGAAGAACGGCTGCACCGGCACCATCGCCGTGCCGACCGACGGCGAGCACGACAGCGCCGCCAACATCTACGGGGTCTTCGACGCCGAGTACACCGACGGCGCCGGGCTGACCACGCACAGCGCCCGGATCCTCCAGCCCCGCCACCGGCAGGGCGAGCACTTCTCCGCGCAGTCCGGTATCCAGGTGGCCGCGCACGGCAACGCCGAGGGCGGCAACACCATCGGCTTCACCGACAACGGCGACTGGATCTCCTTCAAGCCGTACGCCCTGGGCAACGCCAACCGCGTCACCGCCCGCGTCTCGTCCGGCGGTACGGGCGGCACCATCGAGGTACGGACGGGCTCCGCGACCGGCACCCTGCTCGGCACGGTGACCGTACCGGTGACCGGCGGCTGGGAGACCTTCACCGATGTCTCGGCCAACCTGACCAACGCCCCGGCGGCCTCCACGGAGCTGTTCCTCGTCTTCAAGGGACCGACGGGCCAGGGCAACCTCTTCGACCTCGACGCCTTCACCTTCGCCACCGGCAGCACCCCGTCGAGCCAGACGGTGGAGGGCGAGTCGTACTCCTCGTCGCAGGGCGTCCAGGCCGCCGACCACGCCGCGGCCAGCGGCGGCAGGACGCTCGGCTACATCGAGAACGGTGACTGGGCGGGATACGCCTCCGTGCCCACCGCCGGGGGCAAGACCTTCGCCGCGAAGGTCTCCTCGGCCGGGGCCGGCGGCACCATCACGGTCCGCTCCGGATCGGCCACCGGAGCGGTGCTCGGTACCGTGGCCGTACCGGTGACCGGCGGCTGGGAGACCTTCACCAATGTCTCCACCGCCCTGACCGGCACGGCCAGCTCGGGAGCGCTGTTCCTCACCTTCACCGGCGGCGCCGGCTCCCTGTTCGACATCGACACCCTCACCCTCACCAAGTGACCTACGGGAAAGGGATACTGATGCTCCATCAGCTACGCCGGCTCCCGTCGGCCGCCGCGTCGGCCTTCGTCGTCGCGCTCGCACTCGTGGGGGCCTTCCTGACACCGGCCGTGACCGCGCACGCGGCGGACCCGGCCTACAGGGTGCTCGTCTTCTCCAAGACGGCGGGCTTCCGCCACGACTCGATCCCGGCCGGCACGCAGGCCATCCGTGACCTCGGCGCGGCCAACAACTTCACCGTCACGGCCACCGAGGACAGCGCGGCCTTCACCACGGCCAATCTGGCCCAGTTCAAGACGGTGGTGTTCCTGAGCACCACCGGCGATGTGCTCAACGACAGCCAGCAGTCGGCCCTCCAGTCGTATCTCGACGGTGGCGGCGGCTATGTCGGGGTGCACGCGGCGGCCGACACCGAGTACGGCTGGCCGCAGTACGAGGGGATCGTCGGTGCCTGGTTCAAGAGCCACCCGGCGATCCAGCAGGCCACGCTGAAGAACGAGGACCGGGCCCACGCGGCCACCTCGCATCTCGGCCAGACCTGGTCGCGCACCGATGAGTGGTACAACTACCGCGCCAACCCCCGCGGCAATGTCCGGGTGCTCCAGAGCCTGGACGAGAGCACCTACAGCGGCGGGGAGATGAGCGGCGACCACCCCATCACCTGGTGCCACCCGCAGGGCAACGGACGGTCGTTCTACACCGGGCTCGGGCACACCGCCGAGTCGTACGCCGACCCCGCCTTCCGCTCCCTGCTGCTCGGCGGAATCCGCTACGCGGCCGGCTTCGCCAAGGCCGACTGCCGCGCGGAGACGGGCTACACCCCGCTCTACACCGGCTCGACCACCGGCTGGGCCCAGGCGGGACCCGGCAGCTTCACCAACACCGACGCCACCCTCACCTCCACGGGCGGCATGGGCCTGTTCTGGTACCAGGCGAAGCAGTACACCTCGTACTCCCTGAAGCTGGACTGGCGGATGCCCGGGGACGACAACTCCGGTGTGTTCGTGGGCTTCCCCGCCTCCAGCGACCCCAACTCGGCGGTGAACCAGGGGTACGAGATCCAGATCGACGCCACCGACACCGCGGACAGGACGACCGGCTCGATCTACGGTTTCAAGTCGGCCGACACCGCCGCGCGGGACGGCGCGCTCAACCCGCCGGGCGCCTGGAACACCTATGAGATCCGGGTGGAGGGGGAGCGGCTCCAGGTCTTCCTCAACGGTGTGAAGATCAATGACTTCACCAACACCGACCCGGTGCGCTCCCTCCAGCAGGGACACATCGGCATCCAGAACCACGGCACCGGCGACGATGTGTCGTTCCGCAATGTCCGGATCAAGGAACTGGGTGGCGGCACCACTCCGTCGTCGACCTTCGAGGGCGAGTCGTACACCTCCTCGGCGGGTGTCCAGCCCGCCGACCACGCGAACGCGAGCGGCGGCCGGACCCTCGGCTACATCGAGAACGGCGACTGGGCCGGTTACTCCCAGACCTCCCTCACGGGGACCAGGAACTTCAGCGCGAAGGTCTCCTCGGGCGGTTCGGGCGGTACCCTCCAGGTCCGTTCCGGATCAGCCACCGGACCGGTGCTCGGCTCGGTGGCCATCCCCAACACCGGCGGCTGGGAGACCTTCCGGACCGTCTCCACCCCGCTGACCGGCACCCCGTCGGGACCGGTCTTCCTCACCTTCACCGGCGGGGCGGGCTCCCTGTTCGACATCGACACCTTCACGCTGGAGAAGCAGGCGGCGTTACAGGCCCTGTCGGCGAATGTCCATCTCTTCTACTACCCGTGGTACGGCAGCCCCGCCAAGTACGGCAGCTACCGCCACTGGCAGCAGGGCGGCCGCACGCCGCCGCAGGACATTGGCGCCGATCTCTACCCGAAGCTCGGGGCGTACGACTCCGGTGACTACACCGGCGCCGTCGCGCAGCACATGAAGTGGGTCAAGCAGTCCGGCGCGGGCGTCATCGTCTACAGCTGGTGGGGCAAGGACGGCTACGAGGACACCCTCGCCAGGGGTGTCCTGGACGCCGCCCAGCGGGAGGGCGTCAAGGTGGCCTGGCACATCGAGCCCTACGCGGGCCGCACCGCGGCCTCCGTGGTGTCCGACATCCAGTACATCAACGCCACCTACGGCAGCCATCCCGCCTTCTACCGCGACGCCGAACACAACAACCGCGCGGCCTTCTACATCTTCGAGAGCCTCAGGACGACGGACTGGGCCGCCCTCGACCAGGTCACGCAGAACAACACGGTCCTGGCGCAGACCACCGACACCAGCAAGATCGCGCACTTCTCGGGTCTCTACACCTACGACGGCATCGCGGGCGCCACGGCGCCCGGCTGGAAGCAGGCCGGAGACTACGCGCGCGCGAACGGACTGATCTGGGCCCCCTCGGTCGCCCCCGGCTACATCGACGACCGCGCGGTCCCGGGCAACACCACCCCGACCCTCGGCAGGGAGAACGGCGCCACCTACGACAAGGAGTGGAACAACGCGCTCGACCCCGCCATCGGCGGATCACCCACCTGGGTCTCCGTCACCTCCTTCAACGAGTGGCACGAGGGCAGTTCGATCGAACCGGCCTCCTCCGCACCGCCCGGTGGCTTCGGCTACCAGACCTTCTCGGGCGCGTACGGGAAGACCGGCGCGGACGCCGAGAACGCCTATCTCGACCGCACGAAGCACTGGGTGACCCAGTTCGACGCGCGGCGGGTGCGCTGACGCGAGGACGACATCAGGAACCATCCGCACGGATGAGATACACGGACGGGCCCCGGGGCAACCCGGGGCCCGTTCCCGTGCTCGTCCCGTCGCGCGTCCCCGTTCCCCTGCCGGTCCCCGCGCCCGGCTCCGTAGCCGTCCGTCCTTCGCCCGTCCGTCCTTCCTTTGCCCGTCCGTCCTTCGACCGTCCGTCCGGCCTGTCCGCCTGTTCGTCCCTCGTCCGCACGGCCGGGCTTAAGGCGGTGGCTATGCGCCTGCCACCGGCCCGTGGCGGGGGCGTCGCCTTCCGGCCACCACCTCCTGCGAGCCTCCACAGATGCTCGCCCTGAACGCGGATGTGGACCCGAACCGATGCCGGACCCTGGGGCTCGCGGGTTCTGTCGCGCTCACCGCCGGCGGTCTGACCGCGGGCGCGCTGCCGGTACGTGAGGAACTCCTGCCCACCTCCGGCCGCGCCGCGCTGGGAGTGCTCTGCGCGTACTTCGGGCTCGTCCTGCTGATCGCCGCCTGGTGGTGGCTGGGCCGCGCGGTGCGCGGCCCCCGGCCCCCCACGCCCCGCGCGCTGCTGGTGACCCTCGGCACCTGGGCGGCGCCCCTGCTGCTCGGACCGCCCCTGTTCAGCCGCGACGTGTACAGCTATCTGGCCCAGGGCGCCATGGTCGACGCCCGGATCGACGTCTACACCTACGGGCCCGCGCGGTTGGGCGGCCCGCTCGCCACCGAGGTGCCGCCCGTCTGGCAGCACACCCCGGCACCGTACGGTCCCGTGTTCCTCGCCGCCGCGGCGAAGGCCGCCGACCTGGCCCATGCCGATATGTCCGCCGGCATCCTCGGCATGCGGCTGGTCGCGCTGCTCGGCGTCGGGCTGATGATCGCCTTTCTGCCGCTGCTCGCCGACCGCTGCGGGGTGGAGCGCTCCGCCGCGCTCTGGCTCGGCGCGCTCAACCCGCTGGTGCTGCTCCATCTGGTCGCGGGCGCCCACAACGACGCCCTGATGCTGGGGCTGCTCGGGGCCGGACTCGTGGCGGCCCTGGGCGGATGGCCGCTCAGAGCGGCGCTCCTGGTCTCCCTGGCCGCGCTGGTGAAGGCGCCCGCGGCGCTCGGGCTGCTCGCGGTCGCCGTCCTCTGGTCCGGCCACTTGACCGGACGTGCCCGTACCCTCAGGGCCGCGGCGCTGACCTGTGCCGTCGCCCTCGCCACCACGGTGGCCGTCACGGCCGTCACCGGCACGGGCTACGGCTGGCTCGGCGCGCTGAGCACCCCCGTCTCCCCCGACAACTGGTCGCTCACCAGCGGACTCGGCCGGCTCAGCGGGGCACTGCTGGACGCCGCGGGCAGTGGGCTCGCCGATCTGGCCGTACCCGTGTGGCGGTGGCTCGGCCTGGTGGCCACCGCCGTGGCCGTGGTGGTCCTGTGGCTGCGCCGGGTGCGGCTGGGCCCGGTCTACGCGCTGGCGCTGAGTCTGCTCGCGGTCTTCGCGCTGGGCCCGGCCTTCCGGCCGTGGTACGCGCTGTGGGGGCTGTTCCTCATCGCCGCGGCGGCCCCCGACGGCCGGGTACGGCGCTGGGCCGCGGCCGGCAGCGGTGTGCTCGCCCTGGGGCTGCTGCCCAGCGGCTACCCCCCGGACGGAATGCAGTTGACGCTGGCCGTGGGCGGGGGCGCGCTCGCACTGCTCGCGCTCTGGTGGATGTTCGAGATGTCGGCCCCCGGCGGCGTCCCCTCACGCACCCGGGCCGTGTCATGAGAGGGCAGGCCCTGACCCCGGCGACGGCCGCCGGGCGGATCACCGCCGCCGTGTGCCTGGTCGTGGCCACCGCCGTCTTCCTCGTGACCGTCCCCCTGCACCGCGACTTCTTCGACGTCGGTGTCTACTACGGGACGGTCGACGACTGGGTCCACCACGACGGCCGGATCTACGACTATCTCCGTCCCGGCACCCACTACGGCTTCACCTACCCGCCGTTCGCCGCCGTCTCCATGCTGCCGATGGCACTGGTCTCCTGGCCGGTGGCCGTGGGGATCAGTGTCGCGCTGAGCGTCGTGGCGTCGGCGCTGTTGCTGCACTGGCTGGTGGGCCCGCTCATCCGGCGCACCTGCCGGAGCCGCTGGTTCGCCTTCACCGTGGCCGGCTGTCTGTTCGCGCTGCTCGAACCTGTACGGGACACCTTCAGCTTCGGCCAGGTGAATCTGCTGCTCGTCGCGCTCGTCCTCGCCGACGCCCGGCTGCTGGCGACCGGACGCGGGCGGTACGCCGGGATCGGGATCGGTCTCGCCTCCGCGATCAAGCTCACGCCCGCGCTCTTCATCCTCTATCTGCTGATCACGGGCCGTCGGCGGCAGGCGGGCGTGGCGGCGGGCACTGCGTGCGCGGCGACGCTGCTCGCGGCGCTGATCGACCCCGCGGCCAGCCGTGCCTTCTGGACCGACGCGCTGTGGAACACCGACCGTGTCGGCTCGCTCAGCTATGTCTCCAACCAGTCGCTGCAAGGTGTGCTCGCCCGTCTCCAGCCGGACCACCCCAGCCGCGCGGTGTGGCTGGCCTGTGTCCTCGTCGTGCTCGCGCTCTGGGCCCACCGGGCCCGCGCGGCGGTCCGGGACGGGGACGACCGGGCCGGGTTCGCCCTGACCGCGCTGGCCGCGTGCCTGGTCAGCCCGGTCACCTGGGTCCACCATCTCGTGTGGGTGATCCCCGCCCTCGTCGTCCTGGCGGACACCGCGCTGCGCGGCGAACGGAAGGAACGCCGGGCGCCGTCGGTGCTGCCGGTGCTGTCCGCGCCGTCAGCGCTGTGGGTGGTGTGCGCCGCGCTGTACGTGATCCTGTGCAGCAGTGTCGTCTGGCTCTGGCGCTGGAACTCGACCGGCCCGGACGCCTTCCTCGGCGCGAACACCTATGTGTGGATCACCCTCGGCCTGCTGTTCGTACCGCTGCCGCCGCGGAGCCGGCCACCCGGACAGCCCGGCCCGCACGGGGCGGCGGCCCTGGCCGGGGGAGAGGCCGAGGGACATGCCGGGGCAGGGACGGGCCGAGGGGACCGGAGGAGGATCCACCGCTTTTCGGGGTAAACGCAGGGCGGCAGCACATGGGTCGTCGATGGGCGGGTGAGGTGATATGTCCGAACACATCAGGAGTGTGGTGGTACCGGCCGGGCGGACGCGGCCGGCGGGGGCCCGGGGAGCGGCGCGCCGGGGTGCCGTGGCAGCCGCCGTGGTCCTGCTGGCCGTCGGCACGGCCGCGTGCGGTGGCTCGGGCCCGGGTCCGGGACCAGGCTCCGACGGTTCCGCCGCCGTGGGCTCCGCCGTCACGCCCTCGGCGGGCGGTACGCGGGGGACACCCGGAGCGTCGAGCGCACCGCCTGCACCGGCCGCCCCGGACCGGCCGGCACCGCCGGTCTCCGCCACGCCCCCCGTCTCCTCCGCATCCCGGGCCGCCCCCTCGTCACGCTGTACGGCGGACAGGCTGCGGCTGAGCCTCGGCCCCCCGGACGCGGGCGCGGGCAATATCCGCTACGACCTGCGGCTCACCAACCGGGGACCGGACGCGTGCACCCTGCTGGGCTTCCCCGGTGTCTCCCTGCTCGCGGGGGACGGCGCTCCCCTCGGCACACCGGCCACCCGCGAGGGCCCGTCGCTCGGCGCGGTACGGCTCGCTCCCGGTGCCGGCGCGGAGGTCACCCTGCACACCCTGAACCGGGGGATCAGGGGCTCGTCCTGCGAACCCGCGCCCAGCCTTCTGCGGATCTATCCGCCCGGCTCCAAGGACGCGATGACGCTCCGTACGTCCGTGCCGGTCGTCTGCGGCGGCACCTTCACCACGACGGCGGTCCGGCCGGGCTGAGCGCTCGTGGGGGATCAGGTCCCGCCGAAGAGCTGGGTCCAGTAGGTGCCGGCCGGGCCGCCGCCCGCGAAGCCGACGCCGAGATGGGTGAAGCCGGGCTTGAGGATATTGGCCCGGTGGCCCGGACTGTTCATCCATCCCCTGACCACCTCGCGCGGGCTCCGCTGGCCGCAGGCGATGTTCTCCCCGATGCCCCGGTGGGGGGCGCCCGCGGCGGCCGCGCGGTCCCAGGGCGCGAGCCCCTCGGGGGACGTGTGCGCGTAGAAGGCGCGTGCCGCCATGTCGGCGCTGTAGGCCTGCGCGGCCGCCGCCAGCCGCGGATCGTCGGCCAGCGGACGCAGCCCTGCCGCCGTCCGCTCCGCGTTGGTGAGGGCGAGGACCTCGGCGGCCGTCCGTATCAGTCCGCCGGAGGTGAAGGGGCGTGCCCACAGCGCCGTCCAGTAGACCTCGCCCGTGCGGGCGTCGACGGCGCGGCCGAGTCCGGTGTCGGTCAGGGCCGGGTCGTACAGCGGCTCCCGGGCCGTCCCGTCGCCGAGGCAGTACGCCACGAAGGCGCGGGGCGTGCGGGGCCCGGAGACCAGATGCTGGTCGATACGGAGATAGCGGTAGCCGCCCGAGACGATCCGCTGGAAGACGGAGATCCCGTCCGCGCCCTCCGCGCCGAGCCGCCGCTGTGCCGCCATCGCCGCCGCGTGGGCCCGTGCCGCGGCCGACAGGCCGCTGTGCAGGGTGAGGGCGGGGACCCCCGCCCTGAGCCGCTCGGCCCGGACGAGCGCCGCGAACTCGGCCGCGTCGGCCGGCTCCGCCGACGGGCCGCGCCCCACCGCCCCGGCACTCGTGCGGACGGCCCGCGGCGGGGCGGCGGGCGTGGTGGTGGCTTCCCCGGTGACCTCCACCCCGAAGTCCCGGGCGATTCCGGCCAGCCCGTCCGCGTACCCCTGACCGAGCGCGCGCAGCTTCCATCCGGCGCCGCGCCGGTAGATCTCGGCCAGCAGCAGTACCGTCTCGTGCGCCGGGCGCGCGGGGGTGAAGCGGGCGAGAACGCCCCGGCCGCCGCTCGCGCGGACGGTCAGCGTCGGAACCGGCAGCCGGCCCAGGGCGGTCCCGGGCTCCGCCGGGCTGAGGACCACCGTGACCCGGCTCGCGCCCGTCCGCAGCCGCCGCGGATCCACGCCGATCCCGCCGTCGTACAGCCGGGCGCCGGGCGCCGACGGCTGGTTGTAGAAGACGAAGTCGCCGTCACCGCCGACCTTCCCGCTGTCGCCGGTGATGAGCAGGGACAGGTCGAACGGTCCCGGCACCTCGATCGTCAGCGCCGTGTCCGGCAGGGGCAGATTCCCTCCGGGAACCAGCTCGGTCATCGTCACCGCCCGTCGCGTCCCGTCCCTCAGGAGCGCCGGCCTCACGCGGCGCTGCTGGGGGAACGTCGCGCGGGGCCGCCGCGGTTCCGGGCCGGAGCCGTTCCCCGCCCGGCCGCGCCGCGGGCGCCCGGTCGCGACAGCCCCGGCGGGCCGCGACGGCGGTGGTCAGTCGTGGTTGTGCGTGGACGAGGTGTCGGCGGGCGGGACGGTACGGCCGCCGTCGTTGCCGCTGAGGATCACGGCGAGGAGGGCGATGACGGCCCCCGCCGCGGCGAGGCGCCCGCCGAGTCGCAGGCCCCAGCCCGCGCGGGAGCCGGAGTGGGCGCCGGGGCGCGAGAGCCGCTCGGAGCGGCGCGCGGGACGCAGCAGGCGCCCGAGCAGCAGCGCGGCGATGGGCAGTTGCAGCAGCCAGACGGTGGTGCGGAACCAGCCGTCGTACCAGACGTTCGTGCCGTAGAGCAGGGTGTGCCACACGCTCAGGACATAGACGACGATGACGAACCGGTGCAGGACCCGCCAGGTCTTGGGGCCGATGCGATGTCTGATGTAGAAGAGCAGCCCGAGCGGTACGGCCAGATAGAGGGCGGCCTGGCCGACCGGCATGGCGATCTGGCCGGTGCCCGAGTCGTAGCCGCCCGGCACGAACGCCTCGACGAAGGCGGTGGAGAGCCGCGCGTACCAGCCCGCGGTGTCGTGCCGTACCAACTCCGCGGCGAACAGCAGCGCGTGGGCGAGGATGAGGGCGATCGTGTTGAGGCTGGTCGTGCGGTGCAGCCGCTCCAGGCGCTGGCCCGACAGGGGCAGCCGGCCCGGCCGGGGCCCGGAGAGCAGAAGCCCCAGGACGACCGTGGTCCACGCCCACAGCAGGGCCGCCCAGCCGAAGGCCTGGCTGAGGAAGTACATCCAGAAGCCGCCCGCGTCGGCCATGAAGGGCATGACGGACACGGTCGACGACGTCTTCGCCTTGATACGGGCGTAGAGCAGGACGAAGACACCGGCGGTCACCGCCAGGGCGATCAGACCGTCCGGTATCGACGCCCGGAGATCCGACCTGAGGGTGATCCTGGGCTGCGACCGGTCCGTGGCGGCGGGGGCGGTGACGGTGGTGACAGCGGGCTCGGCGGGGCCGGGGGGACCGGCCGGACCGGTGGGGCCGGCCGGCTCGGGTTCGGCAGGGGTGGGGGACGGCTTCATCTGGGCGGCCTTCTCGACGGCTTCGGCGGGGTCACCCGAGCAGTCGGGTCCCGGCCGGGGAAAGTTCCCCGCGAGACGCTGTGACATGGATCACATCACCTGACTGTCCCTCTATAGCGGCCGAACCATCGACGTATCCGGATCAGCGGCCCTTTTCCGATGCTCCGTCACGGGTGACACGATGACCGCCATGAGAGCCGGGCCCGCACTCCGTCTCACACGCGCCGTGGTGTTCGCGGCCGTGTGCGTAGCGGTGTCCGGACTCGGTCACGCGCTCCAGTCCGGCACCCCGCTGCCGTGGCCCGCCCTGGTCCTCGCGCTGCCGGCCACGGGTGGCGCCGGCTGGTGGCTGGCGGGGCGTGAGCGCGGTGCCCCCGCCGTGGTGGGCGCGAGCGCGGCGGGACAGGTGATCCTGCACGCCCTCTTCAGCTGGACCCATGTCCTGCTGCCGGGTGCCGGCGACGCGCGGGCCATGGACATGCCAAGTTCGAGTCGTCCGGGTACGGCGGCGCACGTCCACGCCGGTACGGCCGAGGGGCCGATGGATGTCCTGACCCTCCTCCTCGCCTTCGACGGCCATTCCCTGATGTCCGGCATGGCCCTGGCCCACCTGCTGGCCGGACTGCTCTGCGGCTGGTGGCTCTGGCGCGGCGAAGCGGCGGTCCTCCAACTCGGGCGCTCGCTCGCGCTGTTCGTGAGCGCCCCGCTGCGCCGGGCCTGGCGGGTGCTGTCCGGCGCCGGACACCTGCCGCCGCGTCCCCGGACCGCCGCGCTCCACCGGCCGCACCGCCGTCCGCGCCGGTCCGTACCGCTCTACGGCATCTCCCGCCGCGGCCCGCCCTTCCTCCCGTCCTTCCTCTGAACCCTCGCCGCCGGCCCGTGTCCCCGGGGTCCGGTGCTCCGGCCGCCCCGGCCGGGCCCGTCCAGCGCGGCCGAGGGTCTCCCAGGCACGCACGCGTGCCTGTTCACAGGCATGCCGGTGAACCGTCGCCTCGGCGCGGAGACCGGCCACCGATGGCGCCGCCCTGTCTGCCCGGCGCGGCGCCGAGGACGTGAAGGACCCGGTGCGATGTTCCCTGCTCCCCCAGCACACCCACACTCCGTCAGATCCGGTCGGCGCGACCGGGAGATCACCGCGTGGGCGCTGGCCGCCGGCGCGGGAGACCGCGAGGCGGCCGAGCACTTCGTCCGTGCGACCTATGACGACGTGCGACGGTTCGTCGCGCATCTCAGCGCCGACGTGCCCGGCGCCGACGACCTGGCCCAGGAGACCTATCTGCGGGCCCTGAGCAGCCTGGCCACGTTCGCGGGCCGGTCCTGTGCCCGCACCTGGCTGCTGTCGATCGCGCGGCGCGTGGTCATCGACCGCTACCGCAACGCCGCCGCCCGGCCCCGGGTCGCCGACACCACCGACTGGCAGACGGCGGCCGAGCGCGCGCAGCCGCGCCATCTGCCCGGCTTCGACGAGACCGTCGCGGTGTTCGACGCCCTGGAGGCGATGGACCCGTCACGGCGGGAGGCCTTCGTACTGACCCAGTTACTGGGACTGTCCTACGCGGAGGCCGCCGGCGCCGCGGGCTGTCCTGTCGGTACGGTCCGCTCCCGGGTCGCGCGCGCCCGACGTGATCTGACCTCCGTGTGGCAGCCCGCCGGGGCCGTCCTCCCGTAAGCCGTGTGTACCGGCGCGCCGGGACCCGTTCATGGGTTCCGGCGGCGCCCCGGCGGTCGGTACGCGGGACCGGCCGGCCCCGCAGGGCCGGACCGTACCCGGCCGGCCGTCAGGAACGGCAGAGCCGGCAGGACCAGGCACTGGAGCGACACCGCGAGCCAGAAGCCGGGGACCATCCCCGCGCTCTCCGCGGCCCCGTAGAGCTGACCGCCGGCCACTCCGCTGGCGAACGCGCCGATCCCGGCGGCCAGCCGCTGACGGCCGAAGACCGTGGCCGGGTCGGCGGACGACCGGGCCAGCGCCTCCAGATCGTTCTTCAGGAAGAGGACGATCTCGCCCAGACAGATCAGCGCCGCCCCCGCGCCGATGCCCGCGTACCCGCCGGCGGCGATGACCGCCGTGCCCGCCGCCATCGCACCGAAGCCCAGCCGGATCGCGGTGCGGTAGGCGAGCGCCGCGATCCACTCCGACAGCAGGGGCTGCGCGACCACGAGCAGACACGCGTACCCCATCAGCACCGCGCCGTAGAACGAGGCCGAGGTGCGGGGGACGGCGTAGAGCGCCAGATAGTGCTGGAAGAACATGAAGACGTACACGCTCAGGAGGGTGACGGTGAAGGGCAGCGCCTCACGGCCGGGACGCGCGCGACCGTCCGCGGCCGGAGCCGGAGCCGGAGCCGGGGCGTCGGGCGTGACCGGCGGGGACGGCAGAGAGGGCGGGGACGGCGGGGCGGGCCGCGGCAGCGGTGCCCGTGGCGCCGACGGCAGGAGCGCGTGTCCGAGACCGACGGCGGCGAACAGCAGCGTCACCCCGGCGAACAGCGCGGTCGGCGAGGTCAGGACGAACGGCGCGGCGGCCGGTGGCCCGAGCGCGATCCCCGCGTTGAACGCGGAACCGCTCGCCGACAGCAGCCGGGGCCGGTCCGTGTCCTTCGCGCCCTCCACCAGATACGCCTTGTTCGCGGGCAGATAGAGCGCCGCGCCGCACGAGACCAGGAACAGCGCGCCGACGGCGACCGCCGGGCTGCCGAGCCCCGGCAGGAACGCCGCGAACCCCGCCGTGCGGACCCCCAGCGCGACCAGCATCGTCGCCCGCAGCCCGATCCGGCGCGCCAGCGCCGCGCCCACCACCCCGCCGGAGAACTGCACCAGCGAGGCGACGGCGAGCACCGCCCCGACCGTGCCGAGGCCGAGCCCCAGCCGCTGATGGAGCAGCACCGACATGTACGGCAGCACGGCGAAACTGCCCAGGGTGATCAGGAACGAGCAGGCCAGCAGGAACGACTGCGGTCCGGTCGGCCGCCGGCCGCCCCGAGGACGCCTCAGCCCGGGGAAGCCGCGTCTCTGCCCCCATTCCTGCCCCTGCCCCCGCCCCCGCCCCCGAGCCCAGGCCCAGGGCCGGGATCGGGGCCGGGCCCCGGTACGTTCCCCTCCGCCGCCCTCGCGCTCACCGCCCACCGTCGGCCACGAGGACGGGACGCACGGCCGCCGCGGCGCTCGCCGCCCGGTGCAGCGCCAGCTCCGCGGTGGCCGCCTCCGCCAGGACCATCCCCGTGCAGCCGCGCTGGTCGGCCACGGTGCCTATCGTGTCGCCGGGCGCCCGCACCGGGTACCAGGCCACCGCGCCGGGGTAGGCCCCGAGCCCGTCGAGCCCCCGCCAGCCCGCCAGTTCACCGGGCCCGTCCGGGTAGACCAGCACGAATCCACAGGCGGGACCGGTGTGTTCGAGCGCCGAGTCCATCAGCCGGGGACGGCGTCCGAGCGCGGTGTCGATCATGGCGTCGTACACATTCGTCCCCAGGGACCGGCACAGCACCTCACCGACCAGGGCCCCGCCGATCCTCCGGTTGATCTCGACCAGCTCGGGGCCCCCGGCGGTGAGGATGAACTCCACATGGGCGAAACCGCTGGTGTGCCCTGCCGTACGCAGCACGCGGCCCACCCACTCCTCGATCCCGGCCGACTCCCCGTGCGGCAGCGCGACCGGGAAGGCGGCGGCCTCCTCCCGTACGGCGTGCTCCCGCGAGGTCTGCCGGCTGAGCACCCCCAGCAGCCGGGTCTCCCCGGCCCAGCTCAGGGTCTCCGCGCTGTAGAGCGGACCGGCCAGGAAGGGTTCCGCGAACAGTTCCCCGGCGAAGGAGCGCCGGCCGGCCTCGGCGAGCGCGGCGCGCAGCGCCTCCTCGTCCCTGACCACCCAGACGTCCCGGGACGAGGTGCCCGCGGAGTCCTTGAGGACGGCCGGCAGCCCGATCGTACGGAGCACCTCGGCCGCGGCCTCGTCGGCGGCGGTGTCGGTGTCCGTATCGGTGTCGGTGTCGGTGTCGGTGTACCGGGCGTGCTCCCCGGCGGGGTACGGGCCGGCCGCCGGGTCCTTCTCCGAAAGGACCGGCACGGCGGGGCCCCTGCTCAGTCCCGCGCGGTGCAGCAGCCCGCGCACACGCGCCTTGTCGCGCAGCACCCGCACCGCGGCCGGATCGGGGCCCGGCAGTCCGAACTCGGCCGCCAGATCCGCGGCCGGGACGCTCCAGGTGTCCGTCGTGTTGATGAGACCGGCCAGACCGGGCAGGTCCGCGAGCGCGCGCCGGGTCGCCGTCCGGTCGAAGGTGTCCACGTCCACCACGGTGAGCGCGCCGTCCGGCAGTGTGTCCAGCTCATGCCGGTAGACGGTCCGGTCACCGGTCAGCAGGGTCAGCCGGTGACCCGCGCCGGCCGCCGCGGCGGCCATCCGGGCCAGTCCGAAGGACAGCGACTCCAGTGCGGCGATCGTCATGAGGGCTCCCCCTGCGCCATCGGCTCCGGCCATGCGCCCGAGCCGTCCTCCGGTCCGATGCCGTCCACGGCCGGCTCCTTGTGGGAGCGGCGCTCCCACTCCATCACCGACCACGGCGGACGCAGCTCGTCGAGGGTGTGGATCCGGTGCGGCCGCAGGGCGCGTCGGTCCAGTGCCTCGGCGTGCCGGGCGAACACCCGCTCCGCGTACCGGTGTCCGGTGTCCGCGCCGATGACAAGATGCTGGCGCCCGGGTTCGCGGTCCGCCTCCCAGCCCGCGACCAGATGGGCGGCCCCCGTGGACAGCCCCGCGAACACGGCGTGTTCACGGAGCAGACCGACCGCGCCCGCCATCGCGTGCCGGAAGTCCACCCAGTGCAGCGTGTCGTACAGCTCGTGCCGGACGTTCTCGAAGGGGATGGAACTCCCGATGCCCGCGATGATCGCCTCCGGGTCGCTGAACCGCTCGCTGCCGAAGGTGACACTCCCGAACGGCTGGATGCCCACCAGCCGCACCGCCCGCCCCGACCCGCGCAGCGCCCGCACCAGTCCGCCCGTCGACGCGCCCGTGCCGACGGCGCCGACCACCGTCAGCGGACCGTCGGGCAGCGCCTCGGAGACCAGTGCCGCGAACTCCCGGTACCCCGCGTAGTGCACGGCGTCGTGGTACTGCCGCATCCAGTGGAAGTCCGGCCTGCGGGCGAGGAGTTCACGCACATGCCGCACCCGCCGCTCCTGGTCGAGCCGGAGGCTCTCCGACGGGGGCATCTGGTCGACCGTGGCGCCCAGGACCTCCAACTGGGCACGCATCACGGCGTCGACGGTCGTGGACGCCACGATGTGACAGCGCAGCCCGTACCGGTGACAGGCCATGGCCAGCGCCAGCGCGTAGATACCGCTCGAACTGTCTATCAGGGTCTGGCCGGGGACGATACGGCCGCGCCGCAGCAGCGTACGGACCGCGCCGAGCGCCGCGTACACCTTCATCGTCTCGAAGCGGGCGAGGACGACATCGCCGCCGAGCCGGATCAGATCGGGGGCCTTGATCGCGTCGGTGATGTGCTCGTGTACGGGTGTCCGGGTCATTTCCGGGTCCCCCGTACGATCAGCCGGCGCGAGCGCTGGTCGTAGCCGGAGCCGTCGAAACCCCCGAAGCACTCGACGTCCGTGAACCCGGCCGCCACGAAGAGATCGTGCAGTTCGGCGGCGCTGTAGAGGAAGGAGGTGATCGACGCCGTACGCGCGGTGGAGCCGCGCACCAGCGTCCAGTCGGTCCGCAGCCGGCGCCAGCTGTCGAGGACGGTGTCGCGCTGGACCACATACGAACCGTCGGGGAGGTCGACCGCCTGCGGCCGGCCGATCCAGCCGGCCAGGACCTCCTTGCCCATCACATCCACCAGGAGCCGGCCGCCGGGTACGAGGGACTCACGCGCGTTGCGCAGGACCCGCAGATTGTCGTCCGGATCGTCGAAGTAGCCGAAGGACGTGAAGACATTGAGCACGGTGTCGAACGAGCCGGGCTCGACGTACTCCAGCATGTCCGCCCTGACCAGCCGCGCCTGCGCACCGGCCGCCGCACACGCCGTCCGCGCCCGCTCCAGCATGGCCGCGCTGAGATCGACCCCGGTGACGGTGTGTCCGCGCCGCGCCAGCGGCACCAGGAAGAGCCCGGGGCCGCAACAGAGGTCCAGCACCCGGGAGCCGGGCGGGAGGTCCAGCAGCGGCGAATCCGCCACGATGTCCGCGACCTCCTGGCCGCGCGCGGCCGAGAACATCGTGGGTGCGAAGTCGGACCAGAGGGAGTCGTCCTCGTACCACTTCAACCGTGCTGCCCTCTTTCTGAGCCTCGACGGCCCTGATCCCGGCCCGGTCACCCGCTTCCTTGTCAGTAGTCGGCCGGTGTCCACGGCTGGTTCCCGGGAAATCCGGGACGCAGCCGACGTGCCCGGCGGCGAGGGCGGCCGCCGGGTCACCGCCGGGGTCACTGCCGGGTCAGCCCTCGCGCCTGGCCGCGGCCAGGGCCGTACGGATCGTCTCCCCGTCCGCGCTCACCGCGGGGACATCGAGGGAAGTGCCGTGATCCCGCAGATCCAGCCCGTACGGCAGGCCGTAGACCGGGGCGTCACGCTCGAAGCGCCAGCTCTCCGCGAGCGGCCCCGCGTCCACGACGTCGTAGCCGAGGAGGTCGATCAGCCGCGTGGCGGAGGCCTTCGCCTCCGGGTCGTCACCCGCGATCGGCAGGGCCGAGCGGTCGGGCGCGCCCGTGGGCCGTGCCAGCGAGGCGAGATGCTTGTAGAAGATGTTGTTGAACACCTTGACGACCTTCGACTCCGGAAGGTGTTCCTGGAGCAGACCGCTGGTGGTGGTCTTCTCCGCGTCCAGCTCGGGGATCCGCCCGTCGCGGTCGGGGTAGTAGTTGTTCGTGTCGAGGACCACCTTTCCCGCCAGGGGCGCCACCGGCACCTGGCGGTAGTGCTTCAGCGGGACGCTGACCACCACCCAGTCACCGGCCTCCGCCGCCTCGGAGGGAGTCGCGGCCCGTGCCCGCGGACCCAGTTCGTCCACCAGGCCGGCCAGGGTCTGCGGGCCCCGGGAGTTGCTGAGGACCACGTCGATCCCCGCGGCGACGGCGAGCCGCGCCAGGGTGCCACCGATGTGTCCACTGCCGATCAGTCCAAGAGTGCTCATGGGGGTGCCAGCCGAGGACACCGCGGCGGTATTCCCCGCCGCGGTGTCCGTGCCCCGTACGGAGCAGGCGCCCGCTCAGCGCCCGGCGGCGGGACCGTCAGCAGTTCTTGTAGTCGGAGCGCGTGGAGTTGTACGAGCAGGTGTCGTGCACCGCGCCCGAGGACCGGGTCAGGGTGGCCTTGTCCTTGTCGTTGTTCCAGACGTAGGCGGCGCGCTGCTGGAACACCGTCGTGCCCGTGTTGGTGCCCTTGCCCGTCCTGACCGTGACGGTCTTCCCGGCCTTGAGGGTGAACGCCTTGAACGTGTAGGCGTGCCGGGAGGCGTCGGTCAGCTTCCAGCCCTTGAGGCTCACCGGCTTGGTGGTGCTGTTCTTGATCTGTACCCACTCGCCGTTGAGGCTCGCGTTGGACCGCTTGTCCGAGCCGGGGGAGTCGTACCAGATCTTCGCTATGTGTACGGAACCGGCGGCCTGCGCCTGTCCGGGGAACATCATCAGGGTGGCGGCAGCCGCCGCGAGGGCGGTGGCGCCGGCTGTGCGGGCACGGGGCATGAAGGAATACGTCCTGTTCAGGGAGGGCGCCGCTCGACAGGGCGGCGCGAGGAACCCGACATTACGCAGCGCGTGCCACTGAAACACTGCTTTCCGGTAAATCAGATCAGAAGTACGCTCACGTCTCCGCTGGCTCAGGTCTCCGCCACCTCACAGCTACGTCAACTCCCGGTCCGTCCGGCGCGGTTGAGGACGTCCCGGGAGCCGGCGGTGAGGCGGCGGCCGTGCTCAGTGTGTCTCCCCGTCACCGTGTCTCCCCGTCACCGCGGGCGGCAGCGAGATGGTGGCCCGCGGCCTGTTCCAGATGGACCAGATCGCTGGAGACGGTGGCGAAGGTGAAGCCCTCGGCCAGACGCCTGGCCGCGCTCGCGCCGTCCGCGGTGTGGATGCCCGCCGCGACACCCGCGGCGGCCGCCGCCTCCCGGATCGTCACGAGCGCCGCCTCGAACCGCTCCTGGACCGCCGGATCCCTCGTGGTGGCACCACCGATGCCGAGGCGCAGGTCGGAGGGGCCGACATAGATGCCGTCGAGGCCCTCGGTGGCACAGATCTCCGCGACCTGCGCCAGACCGTCCGCGGTCTCGATCATCGCCAGGACGACCGTCTGCGCGTGCGCGTCCGCCGGGTCGGGCCCGATCCGCAGGGCGGAGCGCACGGGACCGTACGAGCGGTGTCCCAGCGGCGGATACCGGACCGCCGCCACCGCGTCGGCCGCGTCCTGGGCCGTGTCGACCAGCGGCACGATGACACCGGCCGCCCCCGCGTCGAGCGCACGGCCGATCGGCCCCGCGTCATTGGCCTCGACCCGCACCAGTCCGACGGCGGTGCTCCCCTTGGTGTCGATGGCGGTGAGGGAGGCGAGCACCCCGGAGTGGGCGAGCAGACCGTGCTGGGCGTCCAGGGCCACGTAGTCGTAGCCGAGACGCGCGATCCGTTCGGTGGAGACGGGCGAGTCGAGCACGGACCAGTAGCCGATGAGCCGTTCACGGGCGCGCAGGGCGGTGGCGAAGGCGGCGGGCGTACGGGACTGGTCGTGGGGCATGAGGGCTCCTTCGGGACGGTGGGGGAGGGGCGGCGCCGTAGCGTAGCGGCGGGGGCCGCGGCTCGGCAGGCGGCGCGACCCGGCGGGCGGCGGAGCGGCGCGGCGCGGCAGGGGGCGGCAGGGGGCGGCGGCCTGGCGGAGGGACGGCGGGGACGGCGGGCCGACCCGGCGGCTCTTACGGTTACGGTCAACTTCGGGCAGAGCGGTGCGAGCGGCGCAGCCCGTCACGGGCCGGTCCATTCACGCCCATTCGAGCGCCTTTCCGGTTACCGGTTCCGCAGTCGCGGAATGCGAATCCGGGGAAGGGTCGACTTTCCCTGGGCGACTTACTAGGATGCCCAACAAGTTCTTGGTGCCGGCATTTTCGAAACCCGACAGGACCCACCCCGGCACTCTATTCATCTGTCGGCAAAGCACGGTTAAAGACATCTGGCTGCCTGCTGCGTTCCTGTAAAGATCGTCGTGGAGCGAATACCCAGGTGGTTGGGCGTATCGCGCTGTTACGGGGAGATGGAAAACAGTGGGGCCTGGCAGAGGTCTGTACCAAAGAAGAATGCGGAACATTTCCGTCCGGCGATGTCCCGGCGACGTGATGTGCCCAATCTTCGGCACTTTCGCGCGTCGCGGACCCGAGCGTTGATTCGGGGGGCGGGAGTCGCGTGCGTTTTCAGCTTTTGGGCCCCTTGAGCATTGCCGAGGGGCAGGACGCTGTTGTTCTCAAACCGTCCAAACCGGCCAGCTTACTGGCAGCCTTGCTCATTCATCCCGGATCCGTCGTTTCGACCGGTTATCTGCTGCGCGCGCTGTGGGACGAGGACCAGCCGGCCACCGCCAGGGCCGCGCTCCAGAGCTGTGTCCTGCGGCTGCGCCGCCTGTTCGCCAAATACGGCGTCACGGGCAATGCCATCGAGGCGGTGCCCGGTGGCTACCGCATGAACGCCGACGCCGACACGCTCGATCTGGTGCGCTTCCGCACCCTGGTGCGGGCGGCGGACGGTTCGGGGGACGCGGAGGGCGAGCTGTACCGGCTGAAGGAGGCGCTCACCCTGTGGCAGGGGCCTCTGCTGGCGAATGTGCCGTCCCCGATGCTCCACCGCGACGAGGTGCCGGGTCTCACCGAGGAGCGGCTGCGCGCGCTCGAACGGGCCTGTGACATCGAGCTCGCCCTGGGCCGATGTCGCCAGGTACTGGTCGACGTGTGGGAGGCGGCGCGCAGACATCCCGGGCGCGAGCGTTTCTCCGAACAGCTCATCGAAGCGCTCTACCGCACCGGCCGGCAGTCGGAGGCCCTCAGCGAGTACCGCGCCGTGAAGGGCAGGATGAAGGAGGAGCTGGGCATCGATCCCGGCCCGGGACTCCAGCGGCTCGAACTGGCCATCCTCCGGGGGGACGACCTCGGTCCCGCGGCCGTCGACCGGACGGTGTCCCTCCCCGGCGGTACGCCGATGGCCCTCGCGGCCGCGACCGAGCGCCCGGCACTCGCCGCCGCCCCGGTCGCCGTCACCGCACCTCCCGCGCCGGTCCCGCTGCCCGTACCGCCCGTGCCGTCCTTCACCGGCCGGGCCGCCGAGCGGGCGGCGATCACCACGAGCCTCACCTCGGGAGCCCCGGGAGCCCCGGGAGCCCCGGGAGCCCCGGAAGCGCCGGGAGACTCCGCTGTCCCGGGGGCCCGGAGCGGTTCGGTCTCCCCGGGCGGCGCCACCGTCGTGGTCCTCTCCGGCGCCCCCGGCATCGGCAAGACGGCACTGGCGCTCCAGAGCGCCCACGACTGCCAGCACAGCTTCCCCGGTGGCGTGTTCGTCCTCACCATGACCCGGCCCGACGGATCGTCCGTCACCCCGGCCGAGGCGAAAGCGGACCTGCCAGCGCCCGGCGCCGCCGGCGGCCGGACCCTGATCGTCCTCGACGATGTCACCATCGCCGACCAGGTGCGCCCGCTGCTCCCCGCGGCGGCCGGCGGCGCGGTGATCGTCACCAGCAGACGCGGTCTGGCCGGACTCATGGCCACCCACGGCGGGAGTGTCCACCGGCTCTCCACCCTGGACCCCGAGGAGTCCCAGGAGCTGCTGGCCGCCACCATCGGCGCCGCCCGGGTGCACGCGGAGCCCGCCGCCGCCCGTGAACTGGCCCGTGTCTGCGGCCACTTCCCGCTCAGCCTGCGGATCGCCGCCGCCCGGCTGCTCACCCGCCCGGGGCTGCGGATCGAGGACTGTGTGGCCTGGCTGGCCGAGGACCTCCCGGCCAGGCTCTCCCTCGCCGACGACCCGGGCATGTCCGTACCGCATGTCTTCGGCGGCGCCCTGCACCGGCTGGAGCCGCGCTGGCAGCAGGCCTTCCGGCAACTCGGCGACCAGGACGGGCTGTTGCTCTCCTCCGGAGTGCTCGGTGACTCCGCGGAGGCGGAGGAGGCGCTGGAGCGCCTCGCTGACGCCGGACTGCTCGAAGAAGGGCCTCCCGGCCCCTACCGCATCCATCTGCTGCTGAAAATCTACGCGCGTCGGCAGGCGCGCGAATGGAACCGGAACCAGACGGCCACCGCGCCCCACTGACGGGCGAAGCCCGTCCGACCTCGAACGATCCGGCCACCTTGTCCACGTATCCAGGGGTGTCATTGACATGGGCTCAACCTACGAAGCCGTCGCCACGACCTGTCCGCGTATCCGCCGGGATGTGCTGTTCACCGAGACGGCGGACGGAGTGCTGTTCCACAACGCCGACGGCGGGTTCCAGCTCACCGCCAGGTCCGCCTACCGCTTCGCCACACTGATCGTCCCCCACCTCACCGGGGAACACTCGGTCGCCGACATCTGCCAGGGCCTCGGCGACCGGCAGCGCGCCATGGTCGGAGAGCTGGTGAAGAGCCTGTACGAACGGGACTTCGCCCGCGCCGTGCCGCGGGACGGGACCGAGGCGGTGGACACACCGCCCGACGTGGCCCGCCGCTACGCCCCGCAGATCGCCTATGTCGACCACTACTCCGACGACGCGGAGGCCAGGTTCCGGCGCTTCACCACCGCCCGGGTGGCCGTCCTCGGTGACGACCTCGTCGCCCGCTGGTGTGTGCTCAGCCTGATCCGCAACGGCTGCGCCACCATCGGCCTCCAGCCCGGACTGGACGGCGAGTCGAGGGAGATCGTCGAGGCCGAGGCGCGGGAGGCCGCGGACGACGGCTGCCCGGTGACCCTGCTCGACCTCCGCGCGGACGACCCCCGCCGGCCCCTGGACTGGCCGGACCTCGACGCGTACGACATCGTCGTGGTCACCGGCGGACCGGCCGCGCCCCGGCGGCTGTTCCCGCTGCTGCGCGCGGGTGTCCCCGAGGGCCGTACCCTGCTGCCGGCCTGGTCCTACGGCCACCACTGCGTCGTCGGACCGCTGATGACGCCCGGGGCCACGAGCTGCTGGGCGTGCGCCGTCCTGCGTATCGGCTCCCACGGCGAGGCCGCTGCCGCCGCCGACATCTGGAACGCGCTGGCGCTGCCGGGCACCGATCCGGCCGGTGACCTCCCGAGCCGCCCGCTGGCCGCCATGACCGGCAATCTGCTCGGCTACGAGATCTTCCGGATCACCACCGGCGCGCTGCCCGCCGAGACCGCGGACCAACTGGTCGTCCAGGACATGAAGTCCCTCGACGTGTCCGCCGAACCCCTGCTGCCGCACCCCCGTTGCCCCTTCTGCGCCGACACCACCACGGCAGCGGAGGGCGGCGCCGGATCGGGCACCGAGGGACGTGGCGTCCCGGCGGCGGCCGTCGACCTCGCCACGGCCGGGAGCGGCACACCGCCCATGCCGACGGCCGCCACGGCCCGGGACGCCGACGCCCTGGTGGAGGAGCTGAACCGGCGCTCGGTGCTGGTCCGGCCACGGGCCGGGGTCTTCACCCGGTTCGCGGACGAGCCCCTCACCCAGATCCCCCTCAAGGCCACCGTCGTCGAGTTCGGTACGGGCCACGGTCTCTCGCGCCGTGTCGCCGCCTTCGATGTGCACCATGTCGCCGGAGCCCGGCTGCGGGCGCTGAACGCCGCGGCCGGGGTGTACGCCGAGCATGTCGTCCGCACCGCGGACATACTGACCGGCGGCCGGCTCGCGACGCTCCGCGCGGAGCTGCGCGCCGTGGAGTCCGGCGCGCTGACGACGGCGGGCCCGTCCGCGGCCACCGGCCTGCCGGTGACCGCGTGGACCCGTGCCACCTCCCTGCTGAGCGGGGAGCGGCTCCTCGTGCCGGCCGCCGCGGTGCGGACCCTCGGCCCCCACAACGCGGACCGGCTGTTCGAGCCGACCCGGGCCGGGACCGGCGCGGGAGCCTCGGCGGCGGACGCGGCGGCCGACGGGCTCCTCTCCGCCCTGGCCCATGACGCGCTGACCCGCGCGCTGCGCGGCGCACCGGTGGGCCGGGTACCGCTCAAGACCCTCGGCGAAGGGCCGGACGCGGACGCCGAACTCACCTTCCTCATCCGCTCCGCCGCCGTCCTCGACATCGAACTGGAACTGCTCGACCTGGGGGAGAGCGACCGCTCCGGCGCCCATGTGCTGCTCGCCCGGGGAGCGGGCGGCTGGGCCGTCGGCGCCGGGACCGGCTGGCGCGGCGCCGCCGTCGCCGCCGTCCGCGACCTGCTCGGTACGGTGCAGCTCGGCCGTGACGACTCCGCCGCGCCGTTCGACACCGGGGACCCGCTGCTGCGCGACCTCGACGCGACGACCCTCGACGCGGCCGACGCCGACGGCCTGCCCGCCGCCGCGGACCGGGACGCCGTCTCCTGGTCCGGGGTCCTCGGCCGGCTCCGGGCGGCCGGCCGCGACGCCCTGGTGGTGTCCACCGGCTCCGCCGATCTGGCCGCCGCCGGGATCAGCACCGCCCGGGTGCTTCTCACCGCGGAGGCACCTCGTGGCGTCTAGTGCCCTCGCCGCACGCAACGCACGCCCCGCACGCCCCGCCGGGCCCGCGGACCCGGGAGGTGCCGCGGGCCCGCGCCTCACGGAGCTGCTGGGACGCGCCCTGGAGCGGCTCGGCGGACCCGGGGCGGTCCTCACCGCCCTGGGCGCCGACGACGCGTTCGCCCCCGAGGAGGCCGCCGGCCCGGTTCCCCCGGAGCCCGGGATCCCGGTGCATCTGTACGGCGGCCACGCCGTCGTCGGACCGCTGCCGGGCGCCGGCGGCGCCTCCGGGGCGCCCTGCTCGCGCTGTCTGGCCCGCCGCTGGCAGGCCGTACGGTCGGTGGCGCTCCGCGACGCCCTCGAACTGGGCGGCGAGACCAGGGCGGCGGGGGAGTGGCCCTACGCCACCCCGTTCGCGGCGGACGCCCTCGCCGCGCTCCTCACGGCGCTGTGCGAGCGGCCCCCCGTGTCCGACGCCCCCGTGTCCGACGGGCCGTTCCCCGGGATCCGGCTCGTGGACCTGCGTACCCTCACCGTCCGGCACTACCCGCTCGTCCCGGACCCGGAGTGTCCGCGCTGCGCCACACCCCGGGCCGACACCGCCGAGGACGCCCGCATCACCCTGCGGCCCGCGCCCAAGCACCGGGCGGGCACGTTCCGGCTGCGCCCCATCGAGTCGTACGCCATCGATGTGGCCGCGTTCGCCAATCCGGTGTGCGGCGCGCTCGGCCCCTCGGTGGTCCATGACGTCTCCTCGACCTCCACCTCGGCGACCATCGGCTGCTTCTCGATGCGCTCCGGGGAGTATCTGCGGGAGACGTTCTGGGGCGGCCACGCCGACTCGTTCGGCCGCAGCAACCGGATCGGCGTGCTCGAAGGCATGGAGCGCTATGCCGGCATGCGGGCGCGCTCCCGGGTCACCAGCGTCGTGGGCACCCTGGACGAGTTCGGCGCCGATGCCGTCGACCCCCGTGAAGTCGGCCTGTACGCACCGGAGTTCTACCGGGACAACCCGCATGTCCGGCCGTTCGCCCCCGACCGCGAGATCCCCTGGGTGTGGGGCCACTCCCTGCGCGACGACAAGCCGCGACTGGTGCCCGAGGTGCTGACGTACTACCACGCGCCCGGTCTGGAGAACAGATTCGTCCAGGAGAGCTCCAACGGCTGCGCCTCCGGGGGCTGTCTGGAGGAGGCCGTCTACTTCGGCCTGATGGAGGTCATCGAGCGCGACGCCTTCCTGCTGGCCTGGTACGGGCGGCAGCCGCTGCCCGAGATCGACCCGGCCACCAGCACCCGGGCGTCGACCCGGCACATGGTCGACCGCCTCGCGATGTACGGCTACCGGGCACGGTTCTTCGACACCAGGATCACCTTCCCCGTGCCGGTGGTCACCGCCGTCGCGGAACGCTTCGACGGCGGCCCCGGCCGGATGTGCTTCGGCGCGGGCGCCGGACTCGACCCCGAGTCCGCCCTCGACTCGGCGCTCTGCGAGATCGCCACCGACGCGGTGAACCTCCAGGGCCGCACCGAGCGCGACGAGCCCCGACTGCGCGCCATGGCCGAGGACTTCGACCGGGTGACGGCCCTGCACGACCATCCGCTGGTCTACGGCATACCGGAGATGGGCGAGCACGCGGCCTTCCTCCTGGACGAGCGCGGCCCGGCACGGCGGGGCGCGCCGGAACCCCCGCGCGCGGTGGCCGATCTCCGCTGGCCCGGCCCGTCCGGCGCACCCGCCTCCCCGGACCTCCGGGACGATCTGCGCCGCTGTGTCGACGCGGTGACCGCGGCCGGTTTCGACGTGGTCGTCGTGGACCAGACCATGCCCGAACAGCGCGCGCTGGGACTGCACACCGTCAGTGTGCTCGTCCCCGGACTGCTGCCGATCGACTTCGGCTGGTCCCGGCAGCGGGCCCGCACCATGCCCCGGCTGCGGACCGCCCTGCGCGCGGCGGGACTGCGCGAGCGCGACCTGACGCCGGAGGACCTCAATCCGGCACCCCACCCCTTCCCGTGAACCGACCGTCCAGCAGAGAGGAGCGTTCCGTGGGCTACGCCCATGAGTACGCGGCAGCGATCATGCAGCGCGGCCGGATCCCGATGGAGCCCGCCGATTTCGTCCCCGACTGGGCGGACCGGCCCCGGAAGGCGAAGTACTACCCCGGAGTCGAGGCGTTCCCGCTGCCGGACACGGACTTCCCCGCGACGGCGACCGTCGCGGCGGGCTGTCTGCCCGGCGGGGACCCGCTCGCGCCCGGCCACCACGCCGGGCGGCCCGGAGGAGCGTCCGGGGACCGGCGGTTCACCCTGGACTCGCTGTCCGGGATGCTGCGGGACTCCTACGGGCTCACCGGACGCCGGCTCGGTGTCCAGACCAATACCGATCTGGCGGCCCTGCCCCACTACACCCAGGCCAACTGGTCGCGCGGCACGGCCTCCGGGGGCGGTCTCTACCCGGTCAGCGTCTACTGGATCTCCGGCCCCGGCGGACCGCAGCCGCCCGGTGTCCACTACTACTCCGCTCCGCACCACGCCATGCAGCGTCTGCTCGCCGGTGATGTCACCGGAGAGGTACGCGCGGCGCTCGGCGGGCCCGCGCCGGGAGGGGCCCATGACCAGTTCCTGGTCCTGGGCGTCAAGTACTGGCAGAACGCCTTCAAGTACAACAGCTTCTCCTTCCACGCCGTCAGCATGGACCTCGGCGCGATCCTCCAGACCTGGCGGATCTGGGCCCGCGCGCGCGGGCTGAAGGTCGAACCGGCGCTGTGGTTCGACGAGCACAGGCTCAGCGATGTGCTCGGAGTGGACAACCAGGAGGAGGGCGTCTTCGCCGTCGTCCCGCTGAACTGGGAGGGCGCCGTACCCACCGCCCCCGCGCTGTCCGCGCCGCCCGCCGTCCGGCACACCGACTCCGAACGCTCCCGCAGGGTCCTGCGCTTCGAGACCCTCCAGCGGATCCACACCGCGACCACGGAGGCCGCCACCGCGCGCCCCGCCCCGGGCGCGCTGGCCCCGGCCGCCACCGCCCCGCCCGCCGGCACCGGTGTGACCGTGGCGCTGCCGGCCCCCGCACTGCCCCCGGTGAGTGTCCGTACGGCGCTGCGCGCACGCCGGAGCAGCTTCGGCCGCTTCGACGCCGGTACGCCCCTGACCACCGCGCAGTTGGCCGCGACCCTCGTCGCCTGCGCCGCCGCCTCGCTCGGCAGCGACGCCGAACGGCCCGCCGTGCCTGCCCTGTCCGCCACCGTGCCTGCCGTGCCTGCCGTGCCCGACGTCCCCGCCGACAGCGCGGCACGGGAGCGGCCGGTCACCCCGGGGCTCGTCACGCTCTACGCCTTCGTCAACCATGTCGAGGGCGTCGAGCCCGGCGCGTACGCCTACGATCCCGCCGCCCATGAGCTGCGTCTGGTGGTGCCCGGAGCGCCGGGACCCTTCCTCCAGCGCAACTACTTCCTCTCCAACTACAACCTGGAGCAGGCGGGCGCCGTACTCGTCCCCGCCGTCCGGACCACCGCCGTCCTCGACGCCGTGGGAGACCGCGGCTACCGGCTGGTCAACGGCACGGTCGGGGCCGTCGCCCAGACCTTCTACACGGCGGCGTCGGCCCTCGGACTCGGCGCGGGCGTCGCGCTCGGCTTCGACAACATCTCCTACATCGAGGAACTCGGCCTGGAGCGCACGGGTGAGGATCCGCTGCTCATCATGCTGCTCGGCAACGAGCGCGCGCGGCCCGCCGACTTCCGCTACGAGATCGCCTGACCCGGGACGGGGGACTGCCATGACACCGGGCACGAGTACGAACACCACCACCGGCACGGACGCCGGGGCACCGGCGCGTGCGCCCGCCGCGCCCGCCACGACGGAGACCGCCACGACGGAGACCGCCACGACGGAGACCGCCACGACGGAGACCGACTGGCGGCCGGGCCGGCGCTTCATGCTGCGCGTCGCCGGACTCCCCGTCGAGTCCGTGCACGCGCTGCGCTGCGAGGACAGCGGCCGCTGGGCCGACGACGTCCTCGCGGCCGAGGAACGGCTGCGCGCCCGTGGCGCCGAACTCAGCGATCTGCTCCACGAGGTGGTACGGACCACCGATGTCTCCCCCGACGGGGAGGGCGGGGCGCACCGCCGTGAACTGCTCGCACTGCGCCGCCAGATCTTCAACAACCGGCTGCCCGCGGCCCCGGAGGCCGCCGTACGCCTGGTCGCCGCACTCGACCCGCGCGCCGCGGAACCGACCGCGGAGTGGATCAAGGACCGCCGGCAGCTGGAGAAACTGCGGAGCGAGGGGGCACCGCTGCTCGCCGCCGATCTCGGCCGGACCCGTGCCGCGCTGCGCGGTCTGCTCACCGAGGACCGGCTGCGCCGCGGGCTCCTTCTCGCCTCCCCGACCCTGGAGGGGCAGCTCGACGCCTATGCCGCCAAGGCCGCCTCCGGCGCGCCGCACGACAGGCGGATGCGGAAGATCGAGCGCTCCGTACTGGCGTACCTCTACCGGACGGCCTGCAAGACCAGCCCGTTCAGCACCTTCACCGGTGTCGCCACCGGCCTCTTCGACGACGACGGCGACGATGCCGCCGTCCAGGTCGACGAGGAGTGGTCGAGCCATGTGCGGCTCAATGTCGTCGTGCTGGGCCGGTTCGCCGAACTGATCCTCGCCGACCCGGCCCGGCGGGGCGATCTGCCCGTACGGCCGGCCTCCGGCTGGGAGCGCGACGACGACCGGATCCGTTATGTACGCCAGTGGGTCACCGCGGGCGACGACTCCGCCGCGGTCACCTTCGACGCCGTCAAGGACCGGCTGTTCTTCCTGCGCCGCAGCGGCACCCTGGACCGGCTGCTCGCCCTCTTCGACACCGGCGAGGAACTGCGCTACCGCGATCTCGTGGAGTGGCTCCGCGCCGAGCACGGCGCCGAGCCCGAGATGTGCGAGACCTATGTGGCGGCGCTCCTCCAGCTCGGCATGGTGCGGGTGCCGTGTCTGGACACCGATGTCCACAGCCCGGACCCGCTGCGCGCCTTCCGCGCCGCGCTCGGCGGACTCGGACATCCCTGGGCCGACGCTCTCGCCGCGGCCCTCGAAGGCCCCGCCTCCGTCATCGGCCGTTACCCCTCGGCCGGCCGCACGGAACGGGCGGAACTGCTGCGCGAGCTGCGCGCCGGACTGCGTGCGGCCCAGGCCCTGCTGAGCGACGGCGAGGCCACACTGCCGCAGACCCTGCTGTACGAGGACGTCAGCGCGGGCCGCGAGGTGCGCTGCGGTCTGGGCGCGTGGACCGGACCGGCCGGCGGGGCGCTGCGCTCCGTCGAACGGATCCTGCCCGCCTTCGACCTGACGCTCCCTCAGCGCGTCACCTTCAAGGGGTTCTTTCTGGCCCGGTACGGGCGCGGCGGACGGTGCGACGATCTGCTGGGCCTCGTCCACGACTTCCACGAGGACTTCTTCGACCAGTACCTCTCCTTCGCCGGCAAGCGGCGGCCGTTCGACGACCGGGGCGCGTACGTACCGGAGGAGAACTGGCTCGGCCTGCCCGGGATCCGTGCCGTCGACGCGGCGCGCGAGGTGTTCATCGGCCGGATGCGGCGGGCCTGGGAGGCGCGCGGCGACGCGGCCGAGATCCGGCTCGGGGAGGCGGACCTCGCCCCGGTGGCGGACGAACTCGCCCCGGTCGCGGGCGACTTCGTACCCCAGTCGCACCATCTCCAGCTCGCCCGCGAGGACGGTGTCCCGCTGGTCGTGCTCAACCGCTCCTACGGCGGACTCTCCTTCCCCTTCAGCCGGTTCACCCATGTCTACGACACCCCGGGCCCGTCCGGCGAGGCGGAGGCCTTCTCCCGGGAGCTGCGCGCCACCGCCGCCGCCGTCACCCCCGACGGAGCGGTGCTCGCCGAGATCACCGGCGGCGCGGTCACCAGCAATCTCAATCTGCACAGCCCGCTCACCGACTACGAGATCGTCTGCCCCGGCGAGTCGAGCACCGTCCCCGAGGACCGGCGTATCCACCTCGACGATCTCTCCGTCGAGCACGACGAGGCCACCGACCGTCTGGTCCTGCGCTCCGCCCGGCTCGGCCGTGAGGTCCTTCCTGTGTATCTCGGCTATCTGGTGCCGCTCGCCCTGCCCGAGATCCCCCGCACCCTGCTGCTGATGTCCCCGACCTCGATGGCACCGCTCGATGTGTGGGGCGGCGTCCCCGAGGGCGAGGCCGTGGACGGTGTCACCTCACGCCCGCGTGTGCTGCACGGCGAAGTCGTCCTCAGCCGCCGGAGCTGGACCACCACGGCGGGATCGCTGCCGTCGCGCCGTCCCGGCACCGGCGACCAGGAGTGGTTCCTCGACTGGCAGCGCTGGCGGCGGGCGCACCGGCTGCCCGACCAGGTCTTCGCCACCGTCTCCGGCGGGCCCCGGGGCGGCGCGGGCGCCAAGCCCCAGTACGTGGACTTCCGGAGCTTCCTCTCCCTCACCGCCCTCGAAGCGCTGCCGACGCACCCCGACGACCGGGTCGTGCTGCGGGAGATGCTCCCCTCCGAGGACGGACTGCATGTCCGGTCCGCGCGCGGCAGCCATGTCGCCGAGCTGGCCGTGGAGACCTTCACCTCGACCCGACGCACAGAGGGCGCACCGACATGTCAGAGCTGACCCCCGCTCCCGCCCCGGCCTCCGCCGCTCCCGCCCCGGCCTCCGCGGCCGGCCCGGACCTCGCCGCCGCTTCCGCCGTGAGCCCTGCCACGACCGCCTCCGGTGCGGGCGACTGGCAGGCCCTCCACATCTTCTACGCGGCCAACCCGCAGCCCCTGCTGGTGAACTGCGTTCGCCCGCTGGTGGCGGAGCTGACCGCCGACGGACTGCTCGCCGGCCACTTCTTCATCAACTACTGGCTGGAGGGGCCGCATGTGCGACTGCGGCTCAAGCCCGCCGGCGCCGTCGCCACCGCCGAGGTCCGCCGCCGCGCCGAGGAGGCCGTCAGCGCCTTCCTCCGGGCCAGGCCCGCCCTCTACGAGGTGGACTCCGGCTTCCTCAACGAGTTCTACAACACCCTCTTCGAGATCGAGTTCCCGGAGGGCGACCGCGGCGCGTTCATGGACACGGACGGCCGGATGAACCTGCGGCCCAACAACTCCTACACGTACGAGCCCTATGAGCCCGAATACGGCAAGTACGGCGGCCCGGCCGGTGTCGAGCTGGCCGAATGGCACTTCGCGCACTCCAGCGAACTGGTCATGGACGCCTTCCGCACCATGAATCTGCATCTGCGGACCGTGCTGCTCGGCACCTCGGCCCAGCTCATGATGGTCATGGCGGGCTGCTTCCTGCCCGAACGCGGTGAACTCGGCGCCTATCTCGACCGCTACTACGAGTTCTGGCACAAGGCGTTCCCCGGCACCGGCTTCATCGGTTCGAAGGAGTACGACAAGAACTACGCGGAGATGGCCCCCGGTCTCGGCCGCCGCTTCGAGACGATCCGGCGGGCCGTCCGCACCGGGGAGCTGGGCCGGCTGCCCGCCTTCCTGCGCGGCTGGGCCGAACACTGCCTCGAACTCCGCTCCCGCGCCGAGGAACTGGCCGTCCGGGGCGAGCTGGTGTTCCGCTCCTGGGACGGTACGCGCGACGAGAGGGTCGGCGACCCCGCCGTGGCGCTGCCCCTGCTGCTCTCCCCGTATATGCATATGACCAACAACCGGCTGCATGTGACGATCCGCGACGAGGCGTATCTGTCGCACGTGCTGGGCCGGGTGCTGCGCGAGGACACCACAGGAGCCCCCGCCCCGGCGGCGATCCCATGAGCGGCTCACCCGCCGGCTCCGCCGGGACGGGACCCGTCGGCACGACCGCCTCCGCCGGGCACGTCGGACCGGCCGGGTCCGCCTCCGGCGCCGGGTCGGGGGCCGGGTCCGGGGCCGGTGCCGCCTCGGGTTCCGGTGCCGTTTCCGGGTCCGGTGCGTTCCTCTCCCACCGCCCGGCGCTGCGTCCCGGCATCCTGCTCAGCCCCGCCCTGCTGCACGGCCCGGCCACCGTACATCTGATCAAGGACCCGGACGGCGGCGCGGCCTTCGAGGTGGGGGTGAAGGAGCACTTCCTGATCTCCCGGCTCGACGGCGTCCGCAGTCTCGGGGAGATCGGGGAGGAGTACGCCGACGCCTTCGGCAAACGCCTCTCCGAGCCGCACTGGAAGCGGCTCCTCGGACTGCTCGGCACCCGGGGCCTGCTGGCCGGGGCACCCCCGAGGCCGGCCACGGACCGGGCCCCGGCGGCCGGACCCCTCCACGGCACCCTGCTGCGCGGCACCCTGCGGCTGGTGGCCGACGCGCACGCCACCACGGGCCGGCTCCACCGGCTGCTGCGCCCCGCGCTGCGCGCCCCGGTGCTGCTCCCGCTGACCGGCCTCCTGGTGGCGATGGAGGTACTGCTCGCCACCGCCCTGCCCGAACTGGCCGACGACACCTGGTGGCTGTTCCACCAGCCCGTCGCGCTGGTCGCGGTCTTCACCCTGCTCTGGTTCAGCACGGCGCTGCACGAACTCGCCCACGGAGTCGGCGCCCGCCATTACGGGGGCACCGTCAGCGAGATCGGACTACGCTGGCGGCTGCCCATGGCCGTCATGTACTGCACCGTCGACAACTACCGCTATCTGCGCACCCGTTGGCATCAGTTCGCGGTGGCGGGCGCGGGTGCCTTCGCCAATCTGCTGTTCCTGCTGCCGTTCCTGGCCTGGTGGGCCGCGCTGCCCGAGGGGGACCCGACCCGCCGGGTCCTCTCCGGCCTGCTGCTGCTCGGCAGCGCCCAGGCCCTGGTCAATCTGCTGCCGCTGCCCCCACTCGACGGCTACACGATGCTCGGCCACGCGCTGCGCGTCTCCCGTCTCGCACCGGAGAGCGGGCGGTATCTGCGGCTGCGCTTCGGCGACCGCGAGGCCGCGGCCGGCTACCCGCGCCGGGCCCGCACCCTCTACCTCGGCTATGCGCTGGGGTCGGCCGTACTCGTCGTCCTGATACTGGCAGCCCTGGCAACAGGCCTCTACTTCCACCTAGTTCACTGACCCACAACCCCCGAGGGGCGCAGAACCACATGAGCGAGGCCAGGACCATGGCGTCCGTGCCGGACGAGGCAGCCGCGGACGCGGCGATCGTCGTCGATGCCATCCGCAAGCGATACGGCGACCGCCAGGCCGTCGACGGGGTGTCACTCCAGGTGCGCCGGGGGGAGTTCTTCGGGCTCCTCGGCCCCAACGGCGCGGGGAAGACCACCCTCGTCGAGATCATGGAGGGGCTGCGCCAGGCGGACTCCGGGACCGTCACGGTGCTCGGCGAACCGCCCTGGCCGAGAAATGTGGGGCTGCTGCCGAGGCTCGGTGTACAGACCCAGTCCTCCGCTTTCTTCGTACGCCAGACGGCGCGTGAACACCTCCGTACGGTGGCCGCCCTCTACGGGGCCGGGCGCGAGGACGCCGACCGTACCCTCGGCTCGGTCGGGCTGGCCGAACAGCGCGATGTGCTGGTCGAGAACCTCTCCGGCGGCCAGCGCCAGCGCCTCGCCATCGCCTCCGCGCTGGTCCACGGACCCGAGCTGATCTTCCTGGACGAACCCACCGCCGCGCTGGACCCGCAGGCCCGCCGCGATCTGTGGAAGGTGCTGCGCGACCTCAAGAGCCAAGGCCGCACCATCGTCTACACCACCCACCATCTCGACGAGGCCGAGGCGCTCTGCGACCGGGTGGCGATCCTCGTCTCCGGTTCCGTCGTCGCCCTGGACTCCCCGCACCATCTCGTGGCCGCCGCCGATGTACCGACCCGGCTGATGATTCCCGTCGAGCGGATGACGGAGCGGGACGCGGCCGCCATTGCCGGAGTCGACCGGGTCACGGTGCAGGGCGGCTCGCTCGTCCTGGAGACCGCCGTGTCCGGCAAGGTGCTCCAGGCCGTCGACGCGCTCACTGGTCTGGACGGCGTCCAGACCAGGACCGCGACGCTGGAGGACGTCTATCTCGAACTCACCGGCACCCCGGCCGCGGTCGCGGAGAGCGCCCACGGGACCGACGGCACCACCGGCGTCCACGGCGCCACCGGCACCAACGACACGGAGCGGCAGGGATGAGCGCGTACGCGGCACTGACAGGGGCGGGTTTCCGGGCACAGGTCCGGGACAAGGCCACCCTCTTCTTCACCTTCGCCTTCCCCCTCCTCTTCCTGGTCGTCTTCGGACTGATCTTCCGCGGCCAGGAGGTGGAGGAGACCGGCCGTCCCTACATCTCCTACATCGCCCCGGGCGTCATGTCCTGGGGGGTGGCCAACGCCGCCGTCTTCGGGGTGGCCTTCACCCTGATGCAGTGGCGCCGTGACGACCTGCTGCGGCTCATCAGGATGACGCCGACCCGGCTGCCCGCCGTCCTGGCCTCCCGCTATGTGCTCGCGCTCGCCGTGGGCGCCGTGCAGGCCGTGGTGTTCGTGGGGGTGGCGCTGCTGCCGCTGTTCGGACTGGAGCTGGACTCCCGCTGGCCGCTGGCCCTGCCCGTGCTGGTGCTCGGCATCACCGCGTTCCTCACCATCGGTGTGGTGATCGGCTCCTACGCCGATACTCCCGAGGCGGTCGCCGCCATCGCCAACTTCCTGATGGTGCCGATGGCCTTCGTGTCCGGTTCGTTCCTCCCGCTCGACATGATGCCGTCCTGGCTCCAGGCCGTCTCCCGGGTGCTGCCGCTGCGCTATCTCAACGACGCGGTGTCCGCGGCGCTCTCCGGCCGGGGCGGACTCGACGACATCGCGCTCGGCTGCGGGGGCCTGATCGTCTTCACCGTCATCTTCGGCGCGATCGCGCTGAGGACATTCCGCTGGAGCAATACGACATGACGGCACCGAGCACCCCATCATCCGCCCCATCCACGCCATCCGCGACGTTCGTGCCATCCGCGCCCGCCACGGCGGCCGGGGACCGCATACCGCTGGAGCCCGCACGGGAGCGGCTCCGGCGCGCGCTCGCCGAACGGCTCGCCCCGGCCGCCGCTCCCGTGGTGGTGCCCCTCGGCGCCGCGGACGTCCTCGGTCACGGTGACGGCGACCCGTTCGCCGGGGTACGCCCCGGGGCCACGGTCCATCTCACCGCGCGGACGGTCCTGGTGGGCCCCTGGGGCGGCGACGGCGACGCCCCCGCCTGCGGCCAGTGCCTGGCCATGCGGTGGCAGCGGCTGCGCACCCGTACCGAACGGGACGCCCTGGAGACCGGTGCCCGTACCCGCGCCACCGGCCACTGGCCCCGGCTGACCCCGTACGCGACCGACGCCGTGGAAGCCCTCTACCGAGCGGTCGTCCTCTCGGACTCCGTCCTCCCGCCGGAGCGGGCGGACGCCGACCGCCGACTGCCCCAGGTCTCGCGGCTCGACCTGGCCACGCTCGCGGTACAGACCTTTCCGCTGCTCGCCGATCCGCTCTGTCCGCACTGCGGACCGCGCGGCACCGACAGCCGGGACGAGGCGCGGCTGGGACTCGTCAGCCGGCCGAAGCCCTCCCCCGGCGTGTACCGGCTGCGCCGCGCCTCCTCGTATCCGATGCCGGTCACCGCGCTCGCCAACCCGGTCTCCGGGGTGCTCGGCGCCGGCACCTGGATCAATGTCACCTCGCCCACCACCGCCCCGGTCGCGGGCAGCGTCTTCATGCGCGGATACGCGGGCCTGACCGATGTGACCTGGAGCGGGCAGGCCAACGGCTTCGATGCCAGCCGTGATCTCGCGTATCTGGAGGGCCTGGAACGGTACGCGGGAACCCATCGGCGCACCGGAACCACCCTGCTCACGGCAGCCTTCAACGAGCTGCGCCGGGACGGGCAGCCCGCTCTCGACCCGGCCGAGTGCGGTTTCTACGCGCCCGAGACCTACCGAGACGATCCCATGGTGAGCCCCTTCGACCCCGACCGGCCCATCCCGTGGGTCTGGGGCTACTCACTGCGCGACGAGCGCCCCCTTCTCGTGCCGGCCCGGCTCGTCCACTACAGCGCCGGTCTCTCCTCCGACAACTTCGTCTTCGAGTGCTCCAACGGCTGTGCCATCGGCGGCAGTCTGGAGGAGGCGGTGCTCGGCGGACTGCTCGAACTCATCGAGCGGGACGCCTTCCTGGTCGCCTGGTACGGCGACACCCCGCTCACCGAGATCGATCTGGACTCCGTCGGTGATCCCACGGTCCGCACGATGATCGACCGCGCGGCTCTCCAGGGCTATGACGTCCACGCCTTCGACAACCGGATCGACCTGGACGTACCGGTCGTCACCGGGCTGGCCGTACGGCGCGACGGCGGGCCCGGCACCTTCTCCTTCGGCGCGGGCGCGAGCCTCGATCCGGCGGCGGCGCTGGAGGGAGCGCTGTCCGAGGTGCTCACCTATATCCCGCACCTGCCCCGTCAGGTGGCGGAACGGCGCCCCGAACTGGACGCCATGGCCGAGGACTTCACCAAGGTCCTGCATCTGAAGGACCACGCCCAGCTCTACGGTCTGCCGAGGATGGCCGAGCATGTCCGCGGTTACCGGGAACCGTCCGCCGTCGGGCCGATGGCGGAGGTCTACCGCACCTGGGAGGAGCGCGACCGGCCCCGTACCGGCGATCTGCGCGACGATGTGACGCACTGCCGGGACGTCCTCGTACGGGCGGGGCACGATGTGATCGTGGTCGACCAGACCACGCCCGAACAGCACCGCATCGGGCTGCGCACCGTCGCCACGATCGTCCCGGGCCTGCTGCCGATCGACTTCGGCTGGTCGCGTCAGCGCGCCCCGCTGATGCCGAGGCTGCGGACCGCCGCGTACCGGGGCGGACTGCGCTCCACCGAGCTGACGGACGCGGAGATCCGGAGGGTGCCGCACCCCTTCCCGTAGGCACAGGCACAGGCACAGGCACAGGCACAGGCGTAGGCGTAGGCGCAGGCGCAGGCGCGGGCACAGGCACAGGCCCTGTCCGTGGGGAGGCGGGCGGAACCGCCGTCCCACGACGACGGAAAGCGGACGGTACCCGCGAAAGGTCGCAGGTGCCGCCCGCTTCCGTGCCGAGCGCGTGGGATCAGGCGCTGCAGGAGGTGGTGCTGGTGGTGGAGGAGCAGGTCGACGTCGAGCTGCAGCTCGTGGAGCCCGCGAGCACGACCTCGCTGGCGTCCGAGTAGTCGGAGATCTCGAAGGTCTCCGACTCCAGCTCCATGATCTCGTCGGCCAGGGAGGCGAGGGTGCTCTTGTCAGCCATGGTGACTCCTTAGGGAAGGCCCGGTCTCCAGGGGGCTCCCCGGGGACCTGATCTCGTGACACCCGTATTCCAGCGGACGCCACTTGCCGGACGGCACGTGTTCCACTGACCGCGGGTGTCAGCGGTCTGTACGCGGGGGGCCCGGCCCGTACCGCACCATGGACCGGGTGAGCCCTGTCGCGTACCCCGGAGAGAACACCCCCGTCCTGGCCGGGCTGAACGAGGTCCTGCGCCCCGCGGTCGCCCTCTATCTGGACCTCCACCGCCACCCCGAACTCTCCGGCGAGGAACGGCGCACCGCCGCCGCGCTGGGGGAGTGGCTGCGGGCCGCGGGCTACGCGGTGACCGAGGGCGTCGGCGGCCACGGTGTGGTGGGAGTCCTGCGCAACGGCGAAGGGCCGCGCGTCCTGATCCGCGCCGAACTCGACGCGCTGCCCCTGGCGGAGCGCACCGGTCTGCCCTACGCGAGTGAGGGCCCCGTCATGCACGCCTGCGGACACGATCTGCATCTGGCGGCGGTCGCGGGCGCCGCGTCCCTGCTGGCCCGCTCCCGGGGTGCTTGGCGCGGCACGGTGGTGGTCGTCGGCCAGCCCTCGGAGGAGACCCTCACGGGGGCGCGGGCCCTGCTGGAGGACGGGCTGTACGAGCGCTTCGGGCGGCCCGACGCCGTGCTCGCCCAGCACACCGCCCCCCTGCTCGGCGGTATGGTCGCCCACGGGTACGGTCCGATGCTGGCGGGCAGTGTCGGCTTCGAGGCCGTCATCCACGGCCGTGCCGGACACGCGGGCACCCCGCAGCTCGCGGTGGACCCGGTGCTCACCGGCGCGGCGGCCGTGCTGCGGCTCCAGGGAGCGGTGTCCCGCGAGTCCGCCCCGACCGAGCAAGTGGCCCTGAACGTGGGCTCGTTCCACTCGGGCACCGGCAGCAATCTGGTCCCCGCGCTGGCGACCCTCGGTATCACCGTGCGCGCCCTCTCCGAGCGGGCGCTCGACCGGCTGGCCGGTTCGGTGGAACGGATCGTCAGAGCCGAGTGCGCCGCGTCCGGCTGTCCGCGTGATCCGGAGATCACGGTCGTCTCCCGGTCCCCGGTCACCCATCCCGACCCGGCGGCCACGGCGGCCGTGCGCCGGGCCCATGTGGAGCTGTACGGGCCCGAACGCGTGGCGGTCTGGCCCCCGGCCATGGCCACCGAGGACTTTCCCTTCTACGGGGACGCGGGAGCGTCGGTGCACGGGATGACGGGGATCGCGCTGTCGTACTGGATGCTCGGGGTGGTGGGCCCGAAGACATGGGCCGGCACTCCGGGACCGGCCGAGGAGAAGCTCGCGGCTCTGCCACCGAACCACTCGCCGGAGTTCGCCCCGGATGTCCGCACCGCGCTGCCCACCGGTATCACGGCGATGACATCGGCCGCCCTGACCTGGCTCACGGCCGACGGGGGACGCGCGGACGCCGGTTCCGCGGCGGCCACGGGGACAGCGCCCCGGTGAGGGCACCGGCCGGGCGCCGCACGGGTGTTCCGCACCGCCATGGGGTGGAACACCATGTTCTGGAACCACCTCGGCGCATACGGTTCCGGCCAACCGGCCCACGGCGGCGGCACGCTCGCACCCGGCGGACCGTGACGGCGGCGCCGTACACCGCAGGGGGGACAGCGCTTTTGCGGCGTTCGCCGTCATCGGCCGGGCACGGCCGTCCGCCGGGCGTGAGGATGATCCGCATGTCTGACGCCACGCATCCTGAGCCGCTTCCTTCGCCCCTGTCCCCGTCCCCGCCTCCGTCTCCGTCGCCGCCCTCGCCGCGCCGGATCGCGGACAGCTACGCCGACGCCCTGATCGTGCTGGATCCCGTGCTCGGGACGATCCTCGGCGACCGGGACAGCCACGCCAGACTGCCCGACTTCTCCCCTGAGGGCCGTGCTCAGCTCGCGCGACTGGCCGGGGACACACTGCGCCGTCTCGCCGCGACCGGTCGCCCGGAACCGGCACCGGCACCGGACGATCCGGCGGCGGGCCCGCACCTCCATGGGGGCCCGGATGTCCCCGCGGGCCCGGACCTCCACACGGGCCCGGACGCCGACTCCGCGTCCGACGCGGCGATCGAACGCAACTGCGCCCGGCTCCTGCGCGAGCGGCTCACCGCCGAACTCGCGATGCACGAGTCGGGCGAGACACTCCGCTCGGTCTCCACCATCTTCTCCCCGGTGCACCAGATCAGGACGGCGTTCACCCTCACCCCCACCGCCGACGACGAGGACTGGCGGGCCGTGGAGCGCCGGCTCAGGGCACTCCCCGCCTCGCTGGACAGCTACCGCGCTTCGCTCGCCGAGGGCCTGCGCCGGGGACTGCCCGGCGGACCGCGCCAGATCACCGCGATGACTGGGCAACTGGACGACTGGACCGGCCACGGCGGCGGCTGGTTCAGCCAGTTCGTCGCCCCCGGCCCCCGGACGCTGCGCAAGGAGCTGGAGAGCGCGGCCCGGGAGGCCACCTCCGCCGTCGGGCGGCTGAGCAACTGGCTGAGCGAGGTGTACGGCCCCGGGGTCGCGGGCTCCCCCGAGGTGGTGGGCCGGGAGCGGTACGCCGTCTCCGCCCGCTACTTCAACGGGACCGACCTCGATCTGGACGAGGCGTACGCGTACGGCTGGTCCGAATTCCACCGCCTGCTCGGCGAGATGCGGACCGAGGCGGCCAGGATCCTGCCGGACGCGGAGACACCCTGGACGGCGCTGAGCCATCTCGACACCCACGGCCACGCGGTGGAGGGACAGGAGGCCGTACGCGTCTGGCTCCAGGACCTGATGGACGAGGCCGTCACCCGGCTGCGCGGTACCCACTTCGACATCGCCGGGCGGGTCGCCCGGGTCGAGTCCTGTCTCGCCCCCGCGGGCAGCACCCCGGTGCCGTACTACACCTCGCCGTCGCAGGACTTCACCCGCCCCGGCCGCACCTGGCTGCCGACGATGGGCAGGACACGCTTCCCGACGTACGAACTGGTCTCCACCTGGTACCACGAGGGCGTGCCGGGCCACCATCTCCAACTGGCCCAGTGGGCCCATCTGTCCGACCGGCTCTCCCGCTACCAGACCGGGGTCGGGACGGTGAGCGCCAACGCGGAGGGCTGGGCGCTGTACGCGGAACGGCTCATGGACGAGCTGGGCTTCCTCTCCGATCCCGAGCACCGGCTCGGCTATCTCGACATGCAGATGATGCGCGCGGTGCGGGTGGTCATCGACCTCGGGATGCATCTGGAGCTGAGGATCCCCGCGCACTCGCCGTTCCGTCCGGGCGAACGCTGGACCCCCGCGCTGGCGGCGGAGTTCTTCCGGGCCCACAGCGGCCGTCCCGACGCGTTCGTACGGAGCGAGGTGATCCGCTATCTGGGCACCCCCGGCCAGGCCATCGGCTACAAGCTCGGCGAGCGTGCCTGGCTGCGCGGGCGTGAGGCCGCGCGCACGGCGCACCACCGCGCCGGCCGCGACTTCGATCTCAGGCGGTGGCACATGGCCGCGCTGTCCCAGGGCTCCCTGGGCCTGGACGATCTGGAGGCGGTCCTCGCCCGGCTCTGACGGCTCCGCCCCCGCGCGTCCTCACCGGGCCCTGCCGACCGGGCGCTGCCGACCGGGCCCTGTCGACGGGGTCCTGCCGACCGGTATCCGCCGACCGTACCGACCGGTGCCGACGGGTGCCGACGGGTGTGACCTGGGCACTTCCCTGGACGGTACCGGTTAGGTACCGTAAGCCCATGCCATCTCTGAACATCAGCTTCACCGAGGACGAACTGGAGGCTGTCCGCGCCGCGGCGGCGGCCGAGGGCAAGTCCCTCAAGCAGTACGTCCACGACCTGCCCCTGCGGGAGCAGCAGCGGATCCAGTTCGTCCGCTACGCCGTCACCTGGGGCGAGCGGCACCGGGCGGAGTTCGACGAGGCCTTCCCCCACGAGATCCCACCCGCCGGGCACGGGGAGCGGCAGGTGGACGCCGCCTGATGCCCCTGCTCCATGTCGATGTGGCCTGGCTCCTGGACGTCCAGGAACAGGCCGTCCCCGAAGACGTGTCCGTCGCCGACTACTCGGCCCTGGTGGCCGCCGTCGCGCGGCACAAGACCCGTATCCCGCGTCCGGCCACCAGCGACCCCGATGTGGCCTGGCGCGCGGCGGCCCTCTTCCACTCGCTGGTACGGCTGGAGCCGCTGCCGTTCCGCAACAGCCTGTACGCGTGTCAGGTCGTCGCCGCGTACATGCACGCGTCGGGCGAGGGGATCGACCCCCCGTACGGCGCACTCGTCGAACTGGTGCGCGATGTCCAGTCGGGCAAGGTGAATGTGTACCAGGCGGCGGAGCACATCCGCGGCTGGCGCATCTGACGCGCGGGCCCCTGCTCCCGCGTCCGAAGGCGTCTCCCGTTGCCGGGACCGGAACCCTCTCCTACGGTTGGTGATCGTGCGCCTACACCACCGCGCACCCCCTCTGCGATCGGGCTCCGCGATGACCGACGTACACGGACCAGACGTACATGGACCAGACGTACACGGACCAGACGTACATGGACCAGACGTAAACGGACCAGACGTAAACGGACCAGACGTACACCAGGCATGGGCCTCTCCCGCCTCTCCGGCCGCTTACCCGTTCAACCGGCCGGAGGGCATCGAGCTGTCCGAGGATTACGCGCGCGCCCGTGAACTCCCCGGACTGCTCAAGGTCCGGCTCGCCTACGGGGAGCCCGGCTGGCTGGTCACCCGGTACGCCGACGCCCGGCTCGTCCTGGGCGACCGCCGCTTCAGCCGGACGGAGGACGGGCGTGACGGGCCCCGGCAGTGGCCCGAGCCGCGCACCGGCGGCATTCTCGGCATGGACCCGCCGCACCACACCCGGCTGCGCACCCTGGTGGCCAAGGCCTTCACCGGCCACCGCGTCGAGACGTTGCGGCCCGAGGTCGCCCGGCTCGCCGACCGGCTCGTGGACCGCCTGATCGCGGCCGGACCCCCCGCCGACCTGGTCGAGGACTACGCGCTGCCGATTCCTGTCGCCGTGATCTGCCGGCTCCTGGGCGTACCGGTGGAGGACCGCCCGCTCTTCCGGGCCTGGAGCGACGCCGCGCTGTCCACCAGCGGACTGACCCCGGAGGAGTTCGACCGGAACCGCGAGGAACTGCGCGCGTACATGGCGGGGCTCATCGACCGGCACCGCAAGGAGCCCGCCGACGATCTGATGTCCGCGCTCATCGAGGCGCGCGACGTCGACGACCGGCTCTCCGAGACGGAACTCAACGAGCTCTGCGTCGGCATCCTGATCGCCGGTCACGAGACCACGGCGACCCAGATCCCGAACTTCGTCCACGTCCTGCTCGGCCATCCGGAGCAGCTAGGGCGGCTGAGAGCGGACCCGTCGCTCATCCCGGGCGCCGTCGAGGAACTGCTGCGGTTCGTCCCGCTCGGCGCGGGCGCGGCCTTCCCGCGCTACGCCACCGAGGACATCGAGGTCGGCGGCACCCTGGTCAGGACCGGGGAGGCGGTGCTGGTCGCGATGGGCGCGGCCAACCGGGACGCGATCCGGTTCGGCTCACCGGGAACCCTGGACATCGGGCGCGAGAGCAACCAGCATCTCGGTTTCGGCCACGGTGTCCACCACTGCCTCGGCGCCCCGCTGGCCCGGGTCGAGTTGCAGGAGGCCCTGCGCGCCCTGCTCACCCGGCTGCCCGGACTGCGGCTCGCCGGTGACATCGGGTGGAAGCAGCAGATGATCGTGCGCGGCCCGCGCACCATGCCGATCGGATGGTGACCCATGACCTGGCAGCTCGACGTGGACGCGCAGCGCTGTATCGGTTCGGGCGTGTGCGCGGGTATGGCCCCCGATTTCTTCGTCCTCGGTGACGAGGACCGGGCCCGGCCGCTGGCCGGCCGTCTCGAACCCGACGAGGTGGTACTCGACGCGGCCGACTCCTGCCCCGCGGCGGCGATCACCGTCACCGAGGGCGGCCGGGAGATCGGCCCCCGCCCCTGATCCGGCTTGCGACGGCGTGGTCCCCGCGGAACGGACCTCCCGCGGGGGCCACGCCGCGCGTCACGGCACCCGGACCAGATGCACCGCCGTGCTCGCCCAGTCACCCGGGGGCAGGGCGGGCTCGAAGCCGTATCCGGTCAGCACGGCCGCGGAGTGGACGGCGCCGGTCCGCGGGTCGCGGTAGCGGGCGGCGGGGTCGAGACCGGCCAGCCGGAGCGGGGTGCGCGGGGAGCCATGGCGGGGCGCGCGCCGCCAGACCAGCAGCAGGGCCTCGCTCCCGTCCCGCGCGGTGTACTGCACCGCGGCCGGCCCGTCGTCCACGGGACCGCGCGGCCGGTGCAGAACGCCGTGCTGGACGAGATGGCGTACGCGCTTGTACTCCGCCACCAGCTCGGCGCCCTCGGCCAGTTCACCGTCCGACCAGCGGGTGAGATCACCGCCGACGCCCAGCACCCCGGCCATCGCCACATGGAAGCGGAAGCGCAGGGGCACCGACCGGCCGGTGAGCTGGTTCGGCACATCGGTCACCCACGCGGCCATGGTCCGCGCCGGATAGAGCTGGCCGTACCCGTGCTGGATCCCGACACGGTCCGCGGCGTCCGTGTTGTCCGAGGTCCACGCCTGGTCGGTACGGGACAGGATGCCCAGGTCGACACGGCCACCGCCGCCGCTGCACGACTCGATCCGCAGCCCGGGGTGGTCGGCGCGCAGCCGGTCGAGGATCTCGTAGAGATGGCGCACATACGCCGTACCGACCCGGTCGGCGCCGTCCGCCGTCCCCGGCCAGCCCGCCTCGGTGAACGCGCGGTTCATGTCCCACTTCAGGAAGTCGATGCCATGGGCACCGACCAGCTCGGTCAGCCAGCCGTACGCCCAGTCCGCGACATCGCGCCGGGCGAGGTTGAGCACGAGCTGACCGCGCAGCTCGGTGCGGTCGCGGTGCGGGAAGTGCAGCACCCACTCCGGGTGCGCCCGGTAGAGATCGCTGTCCGGGTTGACCATCTCCGGCTCCACCCACAGCCCGAAGCGCATACCGAGCCGGTGCACCTCCTCGACCAGGGGGGTGAGCCCGTCGGGGAAGCGGTCGGGGGACGGTGTCCAGTCGCCGAGCCCCGCCGTCTCGCCGCGCCGCGCGCCGAACCAGCCGTCGTCCATGACGTACAGCTCGACGCCGAGCGCCGCCGCGCGGGCGGCCAGCGCCCGCTGGCCGGCCTCGTCGACATCGAACCCGGTCGCCTCCCACGAGTTGTAGAGCACCGGCCGGATCTCCCCGGGATGCGGCAGCACATGGGCGAGGGTGTACGCGTGCCAGGCCCGGCTCGCCGCGCCGAAGCCGCCGTCGGTGTACAGACCGGCGAGGAGCGGGGTGGTGAACTCCTCGCCGGGGCCGAGCGGCAGGGCTGTACCGTCCTGTCCCGCGCCACCGGTGAAGCCCGCCCGGCCGTCGGGTGTGCGCTGCACGGTGAGCCGCCAACTGCCGCTCCAGGCCAGGGCCGCTCCCCATACCTGCCCGTGCTCCTCGGTGGCGTCCCCGGCGTCCACCATCACCCAGGGATTGGCGTGATGGCTGGTGACCCCCCGTCTGCTGGTCAGCACGGTCTCACCGAACGGCAGCCGCTCCCGGCGCAGTTGGGTCTCGGCGGACCACTGCCCGGTGACATGGCTCAGCCGGTAGTCCTCCCTGGCCGGAAGCGTCCACGCGGCGGAGTCGGCGCGCGTCAGCACCACCGGGTCCTCGCCGGTGTTGCGCAGCACGGTCCAGCGCTCGATCACATCGCTGTCGTCATGGACGCGATAGTGGAGCGTGACCTCCAGGGGGTAGTGGCGGTCCCTGAACTCCAGGGCCAGTTCGGCCGATCCCGCTCCGGACCCGGATCCCGGTCCCTGGCCCGGTGCCGATTCCTGGCCCGGTTCCGGTTCCTGGCCCGGTTCCGGACCCGGTTTAGTGATCCGGTGGCCGGCCGGCCGCCACTCGAAGGCCCGGGTGCCGTCGGCGAAACGCACCTGGAGCGAGGGGGGACCGAACCGCGCCCCGCCGTCGACGGGCAACTCCTCGCCGACGGCAGGCCGTCCCTCGAAACTGCTGGCCTCGGGCGCCGGAGGAAGGGCCAGCTCGTCCGCCTCCGCCGGCGTCAGCCGTGGTCCCCACGCGAGATGACAGGGCGCCCCCGACGCGTCGACCCGCAGCGCGTACGAGGTGCGCGGAGTGGAGAGCAGCCAGACCCCGGTGTCAGGGGCGAAGGAGATCACAGGCATGGATCCTCACGTTCGAGTAGCGCCACGAGAGCAGTCCGCAGCCAACTCTCCCTTCGATCACCTGTCAATACCCAGGAACAGTCTCTTAATTGCATGATCCGAACCCTTCCAGTTGGCACTTCGAAAGGAGCTTGCTTCTTTCATTGACAGCGGAAAAGAACCCACCTACGTTTCGGCCATGCGCTCGACCCCTCGCACCGAGGCGGTTCCGGTACCGACACCGGCCGCCTCCCTCGTCTTCACCACCGTGCTGTCCCACGGCCCGCTCACACGGCTCGGGATAGCCCGGCGCACCGCGCTCTCCTCGGCCGCGGTCACCAAGGCGGTACGTCCGCTGATGGAGGCCGGCTATCTGGTCGAAGGCGTGGACGAGGAGGCACGGCCCGCCCTCGGACGTCCCGCCAACGCCCTGCGGGTGGACGGCGGCCGGGCCCTGTTCATCGGGGTCAAGGTGACCGGCGACGAGATCATCGCGGTACTCGCCGATCTCTGCTGCCGTATCCGGGTGGCCCGGCACCTCCCGCTCACCGCCCGCGATCCGGGCGCCGTGCTCGCCTCGATCACCGGACTCGTGCAGGAACTGCTCACCGAGGCCGACGGCTTCGGGGTGGAGGTACGCGGGCTCGGTCTCGCCGTCTCCGGTGATGTGGACCGCGCCGCCGGGGTGGTGCGCTACTCGCCGTTCCTGGAGTGGCGCGACATACCGCTCGCGGAACTGGCGAGCACGGTGACGGGGCTGCCGGTCACGGTCGACAACGACGTCCGCGCCCTCACCGTCGCCGAGCAGTGGTTCGGCGCGGGGGCGGGCATCTCCGACTTCGCGCTGGTGACCGTGGGCGCGGGCATCGGCTGCGGTCTCGTGGTGCACGGACGGGTCGTCTCCGGCGCGCACGGCGTGGCCGGTGAGATCGGCCATCTCTCCATCGATCCGCTGGGCCCGCCGTGCCACTGCGGCAACAACGGCTGTGTGGAGGCGATCGCCGGGGACTCGGCCATCCTCCGCCGGGTCAGGGAGGTGACCGGCCTGCCGGTCACCGGCTCCCGGCAGGCCCTGGAACTCGCCCACCGGGGCGACCCCGGCGCCCGGGAGGTCTACGCGCGGGCCGGCGAGGCCATCGGCCGGGCCATCGGGGCCGTCGTCAATGTCCTGGGACCGCGCCGGGTGATCATCTCCGGCGAGGGCCTGGCCGCGTACGACCTCTTCGCCGAGCACATCCGTGACGCGTTCACCGCGTCCGCCTTCGGGACCGCCGCGCAGTGCGACGTGATGACACGTCCGCTGCCCTTCGAGGAGTGGGCGCGCGGGGCCGCGGCCACCGCCATCCAGTCCTTCATCGGAACAGACACGCATTAGGAGTAGCGATGACGCTGAGCCGCACCCTCTCGCACACCAGTGGGCCCGGCCGACGCGGTGTGGTCCGCGGCGCGCTCGGAATCGGTGCCGCGGCGCTGGCCGCGCCCGCCCTGACCGCCTGCGGCGGCGGACCCTCGTCCGACCCCAAGACCGTGACCTTCGGCTCCAACGGCGCCGACGCCACCCCCAAGTCCGCCTACGCGGCCGTCACCGACGCCTTCACCAAGGACAGCGGTCTCACCGTCAGGACGAACACCGTCGACCACGACACGTTCCAGAAGAGCATCTCCACCTATCTCCAGGGCACCCCCGACGACGTCTTCACCTGGTTCGCGGGCTACCGCATGCAGTACTTCGCCAAGAAGGGCCTCGCCCACCCCGTCGACGAGGTGTGGGAGAAGATAGGCCCCGGCTTCAGCGACGCCGCCAAGCAGCTCTCCCGGGGACTGGACGGGAAGTACTACTTCGTCCCGCTGTACAACTACCCATGGGCCGTCTTCTACCGCAAGAGCGTGTTCCAGGAACGCGGATACGCGACGCCCCGTACCTGGAGCGAGTTCACCGCGCTCGCCAAGCGGATGAAGAAGGACGGCCTCTCGCCCATCGCGTCCGGTTACGGCGGCGGCGACAGCTGGTCCATCCTCGGTGCCTTCGACTATCTGAACCTCCGCGCCAACGGCTACGAGTTCCATATGTCGCTGATGCGGGGCGAGGTCTCCTGGACCGACCGCCGCACCGTCAGGACCCTCGACCTCTGGCGCGAGCTGAGCCCCTACTACCAGCAGGGCGCGGGCGGCCGCTCCTGGCAGGACGCCGCCCAGTCGCTGCTCGACAAGAAGTCCGGCATGGCGGTCATCGGACTCTTCCTGGGCCAGCAGATCACCGACGACACGCTCCGCGAGGACATCGACTTCTTCGCCTTCCCCGAGATCGACCCCTCCTTCGGCCAGGACACCGTCGAGGCACCGACCGACGGCTTCATGCTCAGCCGCCGGCCGAAGAACCCGGACGGCGCCAACCGGCTGCTGGAGTTCCTCGGCAGCGCCAAGGCCGAGAATCTGTACATGGGCGTCGACCCGAGCAACGTCGCCGTGAACGCACGGGCCGACACCGGCTCGTACAACGCGCTCCAGAAGAAGTCCGCCCAGCTCATCGCCTCGGCCAAGCACATCACCCAGTTCGGCGACCGCGACAGCGACCCGGGCTTCATCTCCACCGTCGTACTGCCGGGACTCACCCAGTGGCTGGGCCACCCCGACGACGGCTCGGCCCTGCTGAAGACGATCGAGTCCCAGCGCTCGCGCTTCTTCACGGCCTGACCAGGACCCGGGAAGGTTCCACATGTCCTCCGTGCGCCCAGCGCCGCCCTCCCCGTCGCGCCACCGGTCCGGGCCCCGCCCGCGCCGGCTCGGTGCCGGTGACCGTCTCTTCCTCACGGTCCTCATCGGGATCCCGCTCGTCGCCCTGCTGGTCTTCGTCTGGCTGCCGGCCCTCGCCTCCCTCGGACTCTCCTTCACGAGCTGGGACGGCATCGCCCTGTCCGACATCCACTGGACCGGGCTGGGCAACTACCGGGAGATCTTCACCAACTACCCGCCGTTCTGGCCCGCGGTCCGGCACAACGTCGTCTGGCTGCTGTTCACGGCCCTGCTGCCGACCCCGTTCGGTATCTTCCTGGCCTACCAGCTCGACCGGAAGATCCGCTTCACCCGGATCTACCAGACCGCGATCTTCCTGCCCATGGTGCTCTCCCTGGCCGTGGTCGGCTTCATCTGGGAGATCATCTACAACCCCGACAACGGGCTGCTCAACGGCGTCCTCAACGGGGTGGCGCCCGGCCATCACATCGACTGGCTCGGCGACCCGGACCTCAATCTGTGGGCCGTCCTCGTCGCCTCCGCCTGGCGGCACACCGGCTACATCATGATTCTCTATCTGGCGGGGCTGAAGGGCTTCGACCCCGCGCTCAAGGAGGCCGCCGCCCTCGACGGCGCCAACGAACGCCAGACCTTCCTGCGCGTCGTCTTCCCCGCCCTCAAACCCGTCAACATCATCATCCTGGTCGTCACCGTCATGGAGTCGCTGCGGGCGTTCGACATCGTCTACGTGCTCGGCGGGGGAGTCGGCAGCAAGCCCGGCATGGAACTGCTCTCCCTCCTGATCACCGACAACATCATCGGTGAGTCCAGCCACATCGGTTACGGCTCGGCCCTCGCGGTCATCCTGCTGCTCGTCTCGCTCGCCGCCATCGGGACCTTCCTCTTCCAGAACTTCCGCAAGGAGGACCAGTGACCGCGACCGCCACACCGCCGGCCGCCGGCTCACGGACCCGCCGTACCCCGTCCCCGGACGGCGGCGGCCCCTCCCGCCCCCGGCGCGCCACCGGACGGCATCTGCTGCTCGGCGGGATCGCCCTGCTCTGGCTCGTCCCGCTGCTCTGGGCCGTCTACACCTCGCTGCGGCCGTACGAGGACACCAGCAGGAACGGCTATCTCTCCTGGCCGCGCGGGCTGAGCCTGGAGAACTTCGCGGACGCCTGGAACCAGTCGGGGATGCCGCACTTCTTCTGGAACTCCGTGCTCATCACGGTCCCGGCGGTCCTCGGCACCCTGCTGTTCTCCGCCGCGGTGGCCTTCTTCGTCACGCGCTTCGACTTCCGGTGGAACATCGTCCTGCTGATGCTCTTCACGGCGGGCAATCTGCTGCCGGCCCAGGTGCTCATCACCCCGTTGTACCGGCTCTATCTGCTGATCCCGCTGCCCTGGTGGATGAGCGACTCGCTGCTGCTCTACAACTCGGTGTGGGGCATCATCGTGATCCATATCGCCTACCAGTGCGGCTTCTGCACCTTCGTGCTCAGCAACTACATGAGGACGATCCCCAAGGAGATCACCGAGGCGGCGCTGGTCGACGGCGCCCCTGTCTGGCGCCAGTTCTTCCAGATCGTGCTGCCGCTGTGCCGCCCCGCGTTCGCGGCGCTCGCCACGCTGGAATCCATCTGGATCTACAACGACTTCTTCTGGTCGCTCGCCCTGATCGAGACCGGCGACAAGCGTCCGATCACCTCCGCGCTGGCCAACCTCCAGGGCCAGTACTTCACCAATCCCAATCTCATCGCGGCCGGCGCGCTGATGACCGCGGTCCCGACGCTGCTCGTGTACTTCGCGCTCCAGCGCCAGTTCATCAGCGGACTGACCATCGGCAGCGGCAAGGGCTGAGCGGCACCGGGCCGCCGCCCGGACACGGACGCCCGCGCCGCGCCGCGCAGTTCCCCCCTCGGCTCCCCGGCCCCCGTTCCCGTTCCTGTTCCCGTTCCGCGCCGCATCCCTCCCGGTAGCCCTCGCAGGCCCCGTTACCCCCGCCCGTACCTCTCGTACGTTCCGTGCTTCCCCGCACCTTCGCACGCCCCGCTCCGCCATGCCCCGACAACAGGAGGTCCCGGCCCATGCGGTCACCCTCGTACCCCTTGCGCACCCTGCTCGCCCTGGCGCTCACCGCCGGACTGACCACGGCCGTCCCCGCGGCGGTGGCGGCCACTCCCACGGCGCCCGCTGCCCCCGCGGCCGCCGCCCCCGGTGCCCCGGCGGCTTCGGCGCCCGCCCAGAAGCCGTACATGGGCTGGACGAGCTGGAGCATGCAGTCCTCGAAGTACCCGGGGCTCAACCCCGACGGCGACTACAGCTACCTCACCGAGAAGAACGTCCTCAAGCAGGCGGGCGCCCTGGCCGCCAAGCTCAAGAAGTACGGCTACGAGTACGTCAACATCGACGCCGGCTGGTGGCGCGACATGGCGTGGAAGCCGGAGTTCGACGGCCATGCCCGGCAGGCCGCCGATCCCGGCCGCTTCCCGCGCGGGATGAAGCCGGTCGCCGACGACATCCACGCCAAGGGACTCAAGGCGGGCATCTACCTCCCCGTCGGCCTGGAGAAGGAGGCGTACGGCGGCGGCACGGTGCCCATCTGGAACGCCGAGGGCTGCACCACCGCCGATGTCGTCCACAGCGATCTGCGGACCACCAACGGCTGGGACAGCGCCTACAAGCTCGACTTCTCCCGCCCCTGCGCGCAGAAGTACATCGACTCGCAGGCCCAGATGTTCGCCGACTGGGGGTACGACTTCCTCAAGCTCGACGGCGTCGGCCCCGGCTCCTTCAAGACCGGCGACAACTACAACAACGTCGCCGATGTCGCGGCCTGGCAGCAGGCGATCGCCAGGACGGGACGCCCCATCCATCTCGAGATCTCGTGGTCGCTCGACATCAACCATGTCGCCGACTGGAAGAAGTACTCCAACGGCTGGCGGATCGACACCGATGTCGAGTGCTACTGCAACACCCTGGTGTCGTGGGAGAACTCGGTCGACGACCGGTTCGACGACGCCCCCAAGTGGGCCCGGTTCGCGGCTCCCGGCGGCTGGAACGACCTCGACGCCATCGACGTCGGCAACGGCGAGATGGACGGTCTGACCAAGGCCGAGCGGCAGAGCTATATGACCCTGTGGGCCATCGCCAAGTCGCCCCTCTACACCGGTGACGACCTCACCCGCCTGGACGACTACGGCGTCTCCCTGCTGACCAACAGGGACGTCATCGCGATCAACCAGGGCGCCACCCCGCCCGCGCGCCCCGTCACCGCGACCGGTGACCAGCAGGTCTGGAGCGCGAAGAACGCCGACGGCAGCCACACCGTCGCCCTCTTCAACCTCGCCGACACCTCCGCCGCCGTGACCGCCGACTGGCAGTCCCTGGGCTTCACGGGCCAGGCCAGGGTCCGCGACGTCTGGAACAAGGAGGACCTCGGCACGTTCAGGGACAAGGTGACCCAGGCCCTGCCGGCCCACGGCTCGCGCCTGTTCACCGTCACCCCGCGGGGAGCCGCGTTCCAGAGGACGGCCTACGAGGCCGAGTCCCCGTCCAACACGCTCAGCGGCAACGCCTCGATCGGCGACTGCGGCGCGTGCTCGGGCACGCACAAGGTCGGCAACCTCTACCAGGGCGGAAAGCTCCAGTTCAACGACGTGGTGGTGAAGAAGGCCGGCCACTACATGGTCGACGTCTCCTACATCAGCGGTGACGCGCGCCCGGCGAAGATCTCCAGCAACGGGAACGGCGCCACCGGTCTGAAGTTCCCCGCCACCGCCGACTGGGGGACCGTCGAGACCGTCACGGTCCCGGTGACCCTCAAGGCCGGTGCGAACACGATCACCATCGACAGCGGTGACGACTTCGCGCCGGACATCGACCGGATCGCCGTACCGCGGCTCTGAGCCCCGGTCCCGCTCCGAGCCCGCCTCCCGCCCGGCACACCGGTGCGGGGCCCCGATCGCACGGGCCCCGCACCGGCCCCTTCCCCCGCCCCCGGCACCCGCAATGCCCGCACCGCCCTTCCGGAATGGAGCGCACCGTGGACGACCAGCACACCGGCACACCCGCGTCAGCCCCCGACTCCTCCCGCCGCCCGAGCCGGCGGGAGGTCCTCTCCCTCGCCGCCGCGGTGGGCACCTTCACCGCCCTCGGCGGGCTGCCCGCCTTCGCGGCCTCCGCGCCCGTGGTCCGGCAGACCAGGTCCCCGCTGCTTCCCGAGGCGTCGGTCACCGGATTCCGCTACCGGTCCCCGGCCTCGGACACGAACATGATCGAGCAGGGCCTGCCGGTGGGCAACGGCCGCCTCGGCGCCCTCGCGGGCAACGATCCCTCCCGTGAGGTGCTCCTCCTCACCGACGCCACCCTGTGGACCGGCGGTCTCAACGGCACGCTCGACGCGGACGGCCAGTTCCCCTACGGGCGCCAGGACTTCGGCTCGTTCACCCTCCTCGGGCGGCTGACCGTCGACCTGCCGGACCACGACCTGTCGTCGGTCTCCGCCTACCGGCGTGACCTCGACATCAGCCAGGGCGTGGTCTCCTCCTCGTACGTGCGCTCCGGAGTGACGTACGAGCGCCGGATTTTCGCCAGCCACCCCGACGACGCCGTCGTCGTGCACTTCTCGCAGAAGGGCGGCGGACGCTACACCGGATCGGTGAACCTGGCCGGCACCCACGGCGAGGAGACCACGGCGGACCGCTCCCGCACCCACGCCTCGTTCCACGGCTCCTTCCCGGACGGCGGACTGCGCTACGGCGCCGCCGTGACGGCGTACAGCGGCACCGGCACGGTGAGGGTCGACGGCACGCGGATCACCTTCGCGGGCTGCGAGGAACTGACGGTCGTCGTCAGCGGCGGCACCGACTACGCCCCGGACGCGGCCACCGGCTACCGCGACCGCGGCCTCGATCCCGAGCGGCTGGCCAGGACCAAGGTCCTCGCGGCGGCCCGTCACCCGGTCACCACCCTGCTGCACAGCCATGTCGCCGACCACCGCGAGCTGTTCGAGCGGATGGAGATCTCACTCGGCGAGTCGTCGGAGCTCCAGCGCGGCCTGGACACCTGGGAGCGCGTCAGGGCGCGCCACACCGACGGTGAGGCGGACCCCGAACTCGAAGCCTCCTACCTCCAGTTCGGCCGCTATCTGATGATCGCCGGATCCCGTGACAGCCTGCCGGTCGCACTCCAGGGACTGTGGCTGGACGGCAACGATCCGGACTGGATGGGCGACTACCACACCGATATCAACATCCAGATGAACTACTGGATGGCCGACCGGGCCGGTCTGTCCGGTCTGTTCGACGCCTTCGCCGACTACTGTCTGGCGCAGTTGCCGTCCTGGACCCGGCTCACCCACGAGCTGTACAACGACCCGCGCAACCGGTTCCGCAACTCCACCGGGAAGATCGGGGGCTGGGCCGTCTCCTTCTCCACCAACATCCACGGCGGCAACGGCTGGTGGTGGCACCCCGGCGGCAACGCCTGGCTGGCCAACTCCCTCTTCGAGCACTACGAGTTCACCCAGGACACGGCGTACCTCGCCAAGATCTACCCGCTGCTCAAGGGCGCCGTCGAGTTCTGGGAGGCGCGACTGATCACCACGACCGTCACCGACGCGGCCACCGGCAGGACCCGCGAGGTACTCATCGACGACAAGGACTGGTCGCCGGAGCACGGCCCCCAGGACGCCCAGGGCATGACCTACGCGCAGGAACTGGTCTGGGCGCTCTTCGGGAACTTCCGTACCGCCGCCGCCGTCCTCGGCAGGGACGCCGCGCACAGCACGGCCGTCGGCGCCCTCCGGGAGCGGCTGTACCTCCCCGAGGTGAGCCCCACGTCGGGCTGGCTCCAGGAGTGGATGTCGCCCGACAACCTCGGTGAGACCACCCACCGGCATCTCTCCCCGCTCATCGGCCTCTTCCCCGGGGACCGTATCCGCCCCGACGCCTCCACCCCCCAGGAGATCGTCGACGGCGCGGCCGCCCTGCTGACCGCGCGCGGGATGAACAGCTTCGGCTGGGCCAACGCCTGGCGGAGCCTGTGCTGGGCGCGGCTCAAGGACGCGGACAAGGCGTACGAGCTCGTCGTCACCAACCTCAGGCCTTCCATCGGCGGCACCAACGGCACGGCGCCGAACCTCTTCGACATCTACGAGGTCGAGCAGGGACGGGGCATCTTCCAGATCGAGTCCAACTTCGGCACCGCCGCCGCCATGATCGAGATGCTGGTCTACTCGCGGCCCGGCCATGTCGAACTGCTGCCCGCGCTGCCCTCGGCCTGGGCGGACTCCGGCCGTATCACGGGGGTCGGGGTACGGGGCGGCTTCGTCGTCGATCTGAGCTGGCGGGACGGACAGGTCACGCAGGCCAGGCTGTGCAGCGTCGGCGGTCGCACCACCACCGTCGCCCACGGCGGGAGAAGCCGGAAGGTCAGCCTCCGGCCGGGCGGCTCGGTCACCCTGCGGGACCTGGCGTGACCCGGCCGGGGCAGCGGTCGTTGCGCCGCCGCTGTGCGGTGGCCGCCGTCTCCGCGCTGCTCGTCACCCTCTGCGCGCCGGCGACCGCGGTGTCGGCGGCGGCCCCGGCTTCCGCCGGGACCTCCGCCGGGACTTCCGCCGGGAGACCGGCGCCCGCGGGCATGTCCTCCGCGAGCGCGCCGGGCCGGCACCAGGTCGTCACCTGGGGCGCGAGCGCGGACCGGCAGGCAGAGGCGCCCCGCGACCGGAGCTACCGGATGGTGGTGCGCACCAGCGTCGGCGGCGCCGGCACACGGGTCCGGCTGTCCAACGCGTTCGGCGACCGGCCGGTGACCTTCGACAGCGTCCATGTGGGCGAGCGGCAGGAGGGCGCGCGGGTCGTACGCGGTACCAACCGCGCGCTCACCTTCGGCGGCGCGGGGTCGGTCACGGTCGCGCCGGGCGGAAGCGTGGTCAGCGACCCGCTGTCCGGCCGGGTGGCCGCCCGGAGCGACCTGGCCGTCAGCTTCCACGTCCTGAGCGCGGGCGGCCCTTCGACCGGCCACGGCATGGCCATGCAGACCTCGTACGCGACCGCGGGTGACCACGCCGCCGAGGAGGGCCCCGACAACTGGACCGACCGGACCGGGTCCTGGTACTACCTCGACGCGGTCAGTGTGGAGACGGACAGGACCACGGGCGCCGTGGTCGCCCTGGGAGACTCCATCACCGACGGCTGGCAGTCCAGCACCGATACGAACCGCCGCTGGCCCGACTATCTCGCCCGCCGGCTCCAGGCCGCGGCCGGCACGGGCATCAAGGGGGTCGCCAACGAGGGGATCTCCGGCAACAAGGTGCTGGCGGACGGCGCCGGCCAGAGCGCGCTGGGCCGGCTCCGGCGGGATGTGCTCTCCCAGCCCGGGGTCCGTACGGTGTTCCTGTTCGAGGGCATCAACGACATCAAGGCCCACACCGGGGTGACGGCCGCCGATCTGATCGCCGGGTACCGGGAGATCATCGACCGGGCGCACACGGCGGGGCTCTGTGTCGTCGGCGCGACGGTGCTGCCGTTCAAGGGGTGGCCCGAGTTCGACCCCGAGGGGGAGGCCGTGCGCCAGGACGTCAACGAGTTCCTCAGGAACAGCGGTGAACTGGACGCCGTCGCCGACTTCGACAAGGCGCTGCGCAGCCCCTACGACCGGGAGCGGCTGCTGCCGGTCTTCGACGGAGGTGACCATGTCCACCCCAACGACAAGGGCATGCAGGCGATGGCCGACACGGTCGGCATCGAGACCCTGAGCTGCGAGCGCTGACCGACCGCCCTCTCCTGCCGCCGGTGCTCTCTCCCGTATGATCCACCGGCTCCGCTTCCCCTGGGCCCCGTCGGGACCCCGGGGGAAGCGGCCATGTCCGGAAGAACCCACACCCCACGAGGGAGCGCTCCCATGACCGGCGCCAGCGGCACGGCACCGTACGCATCCGAGATCAAGGACCTGATCGGCCGTATGACGGTCGAGGAGAAGCTCGGCCAGCTCCAGCAGCTCTCCTGGACCGGCGACACCGGGCCCGGCGAGGGACAGACCCACGAGGTGGAGACCGCGGCGCGGGCGGGGCTGCTCGGCTCCGTCCTCAATGTCACGGGCGCCCGGCACACCAACTATCTCCAGCGCATCGCCGTCGAGGAGTCCCGGCTCGGGATTCCGCTGCTCTTCGGCCTCGACATCATCCACGGCTACTGGACGACCTTCCCGATCCCGCTCGCCCAGGCCGCGAGCTTCGATCCCGGGGTGTCGGCGCGGGACGCCGAGGTCTCGGCCGGGGAGGCGCGCTCCAACGGGCTGCACTGGACGTTCGCGCCCATGATGGATGTCACGCACGAGCCGCGCTGGGGGCGGATCGCGGAGAGCGGGGGCGAGGACCCGTATCTCAACGCGCGGTTCGCGGCGGCCAAGGTACGTGCCTACCAGGGGGACGATCTCGCCGCCACGGACCGGATCGCCGCCTGCGCCAAGCACTTCGTCGCCTACGGGGGAGCGGAGGGCGGCCGGGACTACAACACCGTCGACGTCTCCGAGGCGCGGCTGCGCAACCACTATCTGCCGCCGTTCAAGGCCGCCGTCGACGCGGGTGTCGCCACCGTCATGGCCGCGTTCAACACCATCAGCGGCGTCCCGGCACACGCCGACCCCCACACCCTGACCGGCATCCTCAAGGAGGAGTGGGGCTTCGACGGTTTCGTCGTCAGCGACTGGACCGGGGTCCATGAGCTGATCGCCCACGGCTTCGCCGCCGACGGCGCGGACGCGGGCCGGCTCTCCCTCAACGCCGGGGTGGACATGGAGATGGTCTCCACGCATCTCGCCGAGCACGGAACGCGACTGCTCGCCGAGGGACTGGTCAGCCCCGAGCGGCTCGACGACGCCGTGGCCCGGATCCTGCGGCTGAAGTTCCGGCTCGGCCTCTTCGAGCGGCCGTACACCGACGAGAGCGCCGTGATCTCGGCGCCGACCGACGCGGCCCGCGCGGCGGCCCGGGAGGCGGCGGCGCGCTGCATGGTGCTGCTGAAGAACGACGGGGGAGTGCTGCCGGTCGGTGCCGGGACCGGATCGCTCGCGGTCGTGGGCCCGTTCGCCGACTCCACCGATCTGCTGGGCACCTGGATCGCGCCGGGGGCCGCCGGCTTCCCCGCGGTCACGGTTCTCGACGCCGTCCGGGCGGCGGCGCCCGCCGCCGAGGTCACCCACGCGCCGGGGGTCGCGGCCCAGGGCCAGGACACCAGCGGCATCCCGGAGGCGGTCGCCCTCGCCCGCGCCGCCGAGCTGACCATCGTGGTGGTGGGCGAACCGGCCGAGATCACCGGAGAGGCGGCCACCCGGTCCGATCTGGCGCTGCCGGGGGCACAGCGCGAACTCATCGCCGCGGTCGCCGCCACCGGACGGCCCTTCGTGGTCGTTCTCGTCAACGGCCGCCCCCTGACCGTCGCGGACTGGCTCGACTCGGCCCCCGCGGTGCTGGAGGCCTGGCACCCGGGCACCGAGGCGGGCCACGCCATCGCCGATGTGCTGTTCGGCGAGGTCAATCCCGGCGGCAAGCTTCCGGTCACCTTCCCCCGTACGGTCGGACAGGTCCCGGTCTACTACAACCACGAGAACACGGGCCGCCCCTACCGTCCGGCGCACTCCGACGAGAAGTACGTCTCCCGGTATCTCGACCTGGCGGACGGGCCGCAGTTCGTTTTCGGACACGGCCTGAGCTACACCGCCTTCACCGTCGGGGAACCGGTCCTGAGCACCGACCGGGTCACGGCCGGGGAGCTGCGCGAGGGCGCCACCGTCGAGGCGGCGGTGACCGTGCGCAACACCGGTGAGCGCACCGGCGACGAGGTGGTCCAGCTCTATGTCCACGATGTGGTGGCCGGGCAGGTCCAGCCGGTGCGCCGGCTGCGCGGCTTCCGGCGCGTCACCCTCGCCCCGGGCGAGTCCGCCACCGTCCGGTTCCCGCTCGGGGCCGAGGACCTCGGGTTCTGGTCGGGGCGGGGTGAGCCCCGGTTCACGGTCGAACCGGGCGACTTCGACATCTACGCGGGCAACAGCGCACGGGCCGACCGGAAGCGGACGCTGACCGTGACCTGATGTGAAAGGTTTCAATACCCCTCGGCGCAGAACCCTTGACGCGACGTACCCGGGTCTCTAGTTTCCCGCCTAGTTTCCCGTGGATGAAACGATTCAACGTCGAGTCGCAACGGAGCCGAGTGTGATCAGCAGAAGACGACTGCTCAGTACCACCGCCACCGCCTTCGGGACGGCCGTCGCCACCGGGACCGTTCCGGCGGCGACGGCCGCCGACGGAAGGTCCGCCGCACCACGCGCCCTGAGGGCGGCGCCCGGCGGGCCGACCGTCGAGTACGTCAGAAACCCGCTCGGCCTCGACACCCCGCGCCCCCGGCTGAGCTGGCCCCTGGACGCGGACCGCCCCGGCCGGACGCAGAGCGCCTATCGGATCCGGGTCGCCACCGACCCGCGCCGGCTGTCCCGGCCCGACGTCTGGGACAGCGGCAGGATCACCTCGGGGGAATCGGTCCTGGTCCCCTACGCGGGCCCGCCGCTCAAGGCCCGTACCCGCTACCACTGGTCGGTGCGCGTCTGGGACACCGAGGGCGGCGTCTCCGGGTGGAGCGAGCCGTCCTGGTGGGAGACCGGACTCCTCGGCGCCTCGGACTGGTCCGCCCGCTGGATCGGCGCGCCCGCCGCCCTCGTCGGCGCGCCCGCGCTCGACGGCGCCTCCTGGATCTGGTTCCCCGAGGGCGACCCGGCGAGCGGCGCCCCGGCCGCGACCCGCTGGTTCCGCGCCCGTTTCGACGTCCCGGCGGACCTGGTCCGCGCGCGCCTGGTCCTGGCCGCGGACGACGGCTGCACCGCGTATGTGAACGGCGCCCGGGTCGCGCACACCGACGCCGACGGCCCCGCGGAGAACTGGCGCCGCCCCGGCGTCGTCGATGTGACCGGCCGGCTGAGCCCCGGCCCCCAGGTCATCGCCGTCTCCGCCACCAACGCCTCGGCCGGGCCCGCCGGTCTGATCGGCGCGCTGGAGCTGACGACCGCCGACGGTGTCCGTACCGTCGTCACCGGCACGGCCTGGCGCGCCACGGACCAGGAGCCCTCCGGCGACTGGCTGTCCACCGGCTACGACGACACCTCCTGGCCCGCCGCCCAGGCCCTGGCTCCCTGGGGCTCCGGCCCGTGGGGCCGGGTGCGGGCCTCGTACTTCCCCGCCGCGCAACTGCGCCACGAGTTCCGGCTCCGGGACAGGGCCGTCGCACGGGCCCGGCTGTACTCCACGGCACTCGGGCTGTACGAGACGCATCTCAACGGCCGGCGCGTCGGGGAGGACCGGCTCGCACCCGGCTGGACCGACTACCGCAAGCGGGTCCAGTACCAGACGTACGATGTGACCGCCCTGCTCCGGCCCGGCGCCAACGCGCTCGGGGCCACCGTCGCGGCCGGCTGGTACGCCGGGAACATCTCCTCGTTCGGCACCCACCACTACGGTGAACGGCCCGCCCTGCTCGCCCAGTTGGAGGTCACCTACACCGACGGCTCCACCGAGCGGGTGCTCTCGGGCACCGACTGGCGCGCCGCGGCCGGCCCGGTCGTCCAGGCCGACCTGCTGATGGGGGAGGAGTACGACGCCCGGCTGGAGACCGAGGGGTGGACACGCGCGGGCTTCGACGACACGCGCTGGAGCCCGGCGGAGGCCGTCGACGGGGTCACCGCCGCACTGGTGGCGCAGGTCGACGGCCCCTCACGCGTGGAGCGCGAACTGCCCGCCCGTACGGTGACCGAGCCCGAGCCCGGCGTCTTCGTCTTCGACCTGGGACAGAACATGGTCGGCACGACCCGTCTGACCGTCTCCGGCGCCGCGGGAACGACCGTACGGCTGCGCCACTCCGAGGTGCTCAACCCCGACGGGACGCTCTACACCGCCAATCTGCGGACCGCCCGCGCCACCGACACCTACACCCTCAAGGGCGGTGGCACGGAGACCTACGAGCCGCGCTTCACCTGCCACGGCTTCCGCTATGCCGAGGTGTCCGGCTACCCGGGCCGCCCCCCGCTCGACGCGGTCGTGGGGCGGGTCATCCACACCTCGGCGCCGTTCACCCTGGACTTCACCACCGATGTGCCGATGCTCAACCAGTTGCACAGCAACATCACCTGGGGCCAGCGCGGCAACTTCGTCTCCGTACCCACCGACACCCCCGCGCGCGACGAGCGTCTCGGCTGGACCGGTGACATCAATGTCTTCGCCCCCACCGCCGCCTACACCATGGAGTCCGCGCGCTTCCTCACCAAATGGCTCCAGGACCTGCGCGACGACCAGGCGGCCGACGGCGCCTTCACCGATGTGGCACCGCTCGTCGGCCCGCTCGGCAGGGGCGCGGCGGGCTGGGGGGACGCCGGGGTCACCGTGCCCTGGGCGCTGTACCAGGCGTACGGGGACAGTCTGATACTGGAGCGGTCCTGGGACTCGATGCTGCGCTGGCTGGACTATCTGGAGGCGCACAGCAGCGGATATCTCCGCCCGGCGGAGGGATACGGCGACTGGCTCAACGTCCGGGACGAGACGCCCAAGGACGTGATCGGCACCGCCTACTTCGCGCACAGCGCGGACCTGGTCGCGCGGACCGCCGAAGCCCTGGGCAAGGACCCGGCGCCCTACCGTGCGCTCTTCCACGCCGTACGCGACGCCTTCCGCACGGCGTATGTGTCCCCGGGCGGCCGGGTCACGGGCGACACCCAGACCGCGTATGTGCTGGCCCTCTCGATGGATCTGCTGGCCGAGACGGACCGCGGCCCCGCCGCGGACCGGCTGGTCGAGCTGATCAGGGCCAGGGACTGGCATCTGTCGACGGGCTTCCTCGGCACCCCGAGGCTGCTGCCGGTGCTCACCGCCACCGGCCACACCGATGTCGCGTACCGGCTGCTGTTCCAGCGGACCTTCCCGAGCTGGGGCTACCAGATCGAGCGGGGCGCCACCACCATGTGGGAGCGCTGGGACTCCGTCACACCGGACGGCGGCTTCCAGGACGCGGCCATGAACTCCTTCAACCACTACGCCTACGGCTCGGTGGGTGAGTGGATGTACGCCAACATCGCGGGCATAGCCCCGGGCGCTCCCGGCTTCCGCAGGATCGTCGTCCGGCCTCGCCCCGGGGGCGAGGTGACGGAGTGTCAGGCCCGCTTCGACTCGCCGTACGGTCCGGTCACCACCCGCTGGAGCGCGGGCGACGACGGCTTCCGCCTCACCGTCTCCGTGCCCGCCAACACCACCGCGGAGGTGTGGATCCCGGCGTCCGTCAGGAGGGAGGTCAGCCACGGCCGGGCCCGGTTCCTGCGGATGGACGACGGCTGCGCCGTCTTCACCACGGGCTCCGGCACCCACCACTTCGCACGCGGGTAGCCGGACCCGCGGCGGACCACACCGGGGGGCCGGTGAACACCCCGTGATTCACCGGACCCCTCCCCTCCGTTCATGAAATATCCACCGCGGGGCAACAACTGACTTGCCCTCACCAGCCCCGTCCGGATAGATCTACCTTCACGACCTGGGGAGGGACGTCGTCGTGGGGGGATTCCTCCGCCGTGCCACGGGCCGGCGGCCGTACAGCGACGCCATGACACATACGGGTGCGCACCACCGTGCGCGGTCCGGGCCGCTCCCCGCCCCGGGGTCCCTGTATCTCACTGGAGGCGGTATGCCCGACCACGCAAGACCCGGGGCCCAGTGGCCCCGCCGTATCACCCGCTCCGCCGTGCTCGGCTGCGCCGGGCTGCTCGTGAGCGGCTCCCTGATGGTCACGGCCTCGGCCGCGGAACCGGGCGCGGGCGCGCACGGCCCGGTCACCCTGCCCGCTCCGGCGGCCGGGGACCGGCCCACCTTCACCATCCCGGGCCGTGGAGACGGCGCTCCCGCCGCCGGGGAACGCCGGCTCTCCGCCGCGCGCGCGGCGGCGGGCGCCGCCCAGCGCACGGACCTGAACGGTGACGGCGCGGGCGACCTGCTGTACCGCCTCAGCTACGGCGAGGTGTGGGCCGACTGGGGCAGCGACGGCGCGCCCGTCATCTCCTCGGACGACTCGCAGGTCAAGGACCTGCTGCTGCCCGGTGACCTCACCGGCGACGGCAGGGCCGACCTGCTCAGCCTGACGCCGACCGGCGCGCTGCGGCTGCACAGCGGGGCGAACGCCACCAGCGCCGGCGGCATGACCTCGTACACCACCCTCAGCTCCGGCTGGCAGGCGTACGACAAGCTGCTCGTCCCGGGCGATCTGACCGGGGACGGCACCCCCGACCTGCTGGCCCGCGGCACCGCGGGACTGTATGTCTTCCCGGGCACCGGCAAGGGGTTCGCCGCCGGGACCAAGGTGGGCGGCGCCGGCTGGAGCCAGTTCGACCAGCTGGTCGGCGCCGACGACCTCACCGGCGACGGCCTGGCCGATCTGATCGCGCGCAACTCCACCGGGCTCTATGTCTATCCGGGCAACGGAGCGGCCTCCGGTTACCCGTTCGCGGAGCGTGTCCAGATCGGCGGCACCGGCTGGCTCCAGTACAACCAGCTCGTCGGCGGCGCGGACTACGACGGCAACGGCACCGCGGACCTGGTGGCCCGTTCCTACGACGGCACCCTGTACTACTACGCGGGCAACGGCACCGGCACCTTCGCCGCCCGTGAACCCGTCGGTACGGAGTGGGGCGCCGTGACCCAGTTCGCGGGCGCGGGCGCCCGGCCGCACTTCGGCAAGGGCGGCGTCTTCGCCCGTACCTCCGGCGGCACGCTCTACTACTACGACGCCACCGGCACCGGCCGGCTCACCGCGAAGTACCTCATCGGTGACGGCTGGGACCGCGCCGCGGCCCGGCTCACCCACGCGGTGTCGCTGCGCGCCAACGGACTGTCCGATCTGATCGAGCACAGCACCTACGACGGTCATCTCTACAACACGGGTGTCTACGCGCTGTCCGATCCGGAGATCGCGGGCGGCTCGAAGTCGTACAACCTGGTGATCGGCCCCGGGGATCTCGACGGAGACGGCAAGAGCGATCTGCTGGCCCGCAGCTCCACGGCGCTGTACTTCTACGCGGGCTCCGGCACGGGTCTGTCGGTGAAGCCCCGGGTCCAGATCGGCGGCAGCGGCTGGCAGCAGTTCAACAAGATCGTCGGAGCCGGGGACCTCACCGGAGACGGCCGCGCCGATCTCGTCGCCCGCAGCTCCGCCGGTCTGTATCTGTACGCGGGTACGGGCGGGGCGGGTACACCCTTCGGGGCGAAGGCCCAGGTGGGCGGCGCCGGCTGGAGCCAGTACACGAACCTCGCCGCGCCCGGGGACCTCAACGGGGACGGAGTGGCCGATCTGCTGGCCTCGAACGCGGCGGGCGAGCTGTACTTCTACGCGGGCACCGGCCAGGCGTCCGCGCCCTTCAAGGCCCGGGTGAAGATCGGCAGCGGAGGCTGGAACCAGTACGCCGATCTGGTCTGACCCGGGCTGGGGCCTGTCCGGCCCGGTCGCCGTTCGCCGCCGGGGATTGAGGCATGGAGACCGTCCTGGGCGGCGCTCCTCGTGAGCCGGCCGTCGCGCGGACCGGGGCCGTTCGGCCCCGGTCCGCGCGGCAGCGGCGGTCTGCGAAGCAGCGCGAGGACCCTCCCGCACCAGCCGGAATGGCCCCGGAGGCCGCCCCGGCCGCCCCCCCCGCTCCAGGGCCGCCCTCGCTCCAAAACCGCCGGCCGGGCCGGCCGGCGGGGCCGGGGAATACCGCTTCGGCCCTCTGCCGTGGATCAGTCTGCCGTGGATCAGTGGGCGAACCGCAGTACATAGCGCCGCTGCCACGGCGTCTCGACGGCCCGGCGGTGGTAGTGCCGGCGTACGTACTCCACCGACCGGTCAGCGGGCACTCCGTCGAGAACGGCCAGACAGGCCAGCGCCGTCCCGGTCCGTCCACGGCCGCCGCCGCAGGCGATCTCGACACGCTCGTCGGCCGCGCGCGCCAGCGCCTCACGGAGGACCTCGCGCGCGGAGGCATCGTCGCTGGGCAGCCGGAAGTCGGGCCAGCGCAGCCAGTGCGCCTCCCAGGGGACCTCGGCGGGCCGCTTGCCGAGCAGATGGACGGCGTAGTCGGGCCGAGGACCGGGCGGCAGCGGCCGGCGGAGCCCGCGCCCCCTGACCAGGCGCCCCGAAGGCAGCCGCAGAACACCGGGGTCGGCGGGATTCCAGGTCTCGGTCATGCGCTCACGATAGCCGCGTGACCACGCCACCGTGCCAATGTTCCGCAGCCCGCAGCCCGCAGCCCGCAGCCCGCAGCCCGCAGCCCGCAGCCCGCAGCCCGCAGCCCGCAGCCCGCAGCCCGCCCGGCTCGGCGGGATGCCCGCTCGGCGGCTGAGCGTTCAGGTCAGGGTCGACGCCGTATGGTGGTGACGGTCGAACGCCACCCGGAAGCGCGGGAACCGTACGGACCTCGGATCCAGCAGATCGAGCGGAGCGACCAACTGCCGCTGGATCCCTTCGAGTCGGACGACCGCGGGACCGACGTCCTCGGCCTCCGACAGCAACGAGCCGCGCCTCTTCCGCAGCGGCCGCCCCGGGCACCTGTCACGGGATGGCGTCACCCGGCGGATCCGCGTGCTCGCGTACGGTGCGCCCCACTGCTCCGAACAGGCGATCCCGCGGTGGAGGCCCGATGATGGAAGGCCAGGAGGGCAGGACGGCGACGGGTAGAGGCTGGACCATGGCCGTGTGGCATGTGCGGGACTTCGCTCCGGACGATCTGGAAGCGGTGGTGCGGCTCGACAGCGACAGCGCCACCACCGACCGGCCCCCCGTCTTCGGCCTCTCCGAGGTCGTCGCCGCGCTCCAGGCCCAGCATCCCAGTGTGGTCGCGCTGGCCGACGATCACCTCGTGGGCGCGGCGGTGGGCCGGGTCGACGGCGACCGGGCATGGGTGCTGCGGATCGGTCTGCATCCGGCCTGGCGGAATCTGGGCCTGGGCACCGCGCTGCTCTCCGCGCTGGAACACCGTCTTCAGGGCGCGGGCGCCAAGACGGTCGCCGCGCTGCTGCCCGAGGAGGAGACCGGCGCCACCGCGCTGTGCAACGCGGGATTCCGTCCCCACCGGGGCCTGAGCTACTACGAGAAGGCGCAGTCGGTGACCGCGCAGGACTCCGCGGTGCTGTCCTCGCTCGGCGCGGTGGTACCCCCGTCCGGACTCTGGGAGAAACTCAGCGGGATGGCCGACGAGAAGCAACTCGTCGAACGGCGTCTGGTGCTGCCGCTGGCCAATCCCGAACTCGCCGACCAGCACGGGGTCGAACCCCCCAGGGCCGTGGTGCTGTTCGGCCCGCCGGGCACCGGCAAGAGCACGTTCGCGATGGCGGTGGCCAGTCGGCTCGGCTGGCCGTTCGTCGAGCTCTTCCCGTCCCGGATCGCCCTGGAGGACGGGCTGGCGAACGGACTCGGCCGCCGCTTCGACGAGATCGCCCAACTCGACCATGTGCTGGTCTTCATCGACGAGGTGGAGGAGGTCGCGGGTGCCCGTAATCTCGCCGACCCGGTCTCCGTCGGCGTGGTCAACGAACTCCTCAAGTCGATCGTCCGCTTCCGTGATCACGACGGCCGGCTGCTGATCTGCGCCACCAACACCGTCGCCGCCCTCGACCCGGCCTTTCTGCGCCACGGCCGCTTCGACTACGTCCTGCCCGTCGGCCCGCCCGATCACGAGGCCCGCAACGCCCTGTGGACCAGCTATATCGCCAAGGCGGGAGCCCACGCCGACACCGAGGTCCTCGCCGACGCCAGCGACGGGTTCACCCCGGCCGACATCAAGCAGGCCGCCCGTACCGTCGCGCAGAGCATCTTCGAGCGCACCCTCGACAGCGGGCAGCGGGCCCGGCCCACCACGGAGGACTATCTCCGCACCATCCGCCGTACCCGCCCCACCGTCACCACTGAGATGGCCCTGGAGTTCGCCGACCACACCATCCGCTACGGCCGCACCTGAACCCCGGTCACCGCGCCCGCCCGCCAGGCGCCGCGTCCGCCGATGAGCCGCAGCCACCGGGACGTCACCTGCTGCCGGGCCAGGGTCCGACCTCCCTGCCGGGTGGCCGTCGGCACCGGCCGCCGGCCATCAGGCCGGTCGTCCTACCATGGTGCCCGTGACCACGATCGATGCCCAGGACGTCCGCCGAATCGCACTGGCGCTCCCGGAGACGGTGGAGAAGGAAGCGTGGAGCATGCCCACGTTCCGCGTCGCCGGGAAGATGTTCATCACGGTTCCCGACGACGAGACCTCGTTCGCCGTGCGCTGCCCCCGGCATGAGCGGACGGAGCTGATCGCCGCGGAGCCGGAGAAGTTCTGGGTGCCGCCGCACGAGGCGAGTTCCGCGTGGGTACGGGTACGGCTCGCGGCCCTGGAGGACCTGGACGAGCTGCGCGACATCCTCGTGGACTCCTGGCAGCAGGCCGCGCCGGACCGTCTGCTGGAGGCGTTTCCCGCCCTGGCGGCCACATCGGACCCCGGCGCCCGCTAGGTCCTGTCGCTGTCGCTCCTGTGGTGGCGGGGGTCGCCGCGGGCACCACCGGGACCGGTTCCGATGTGCGGATCCCGGGTCCCGCGGTACCGCCGATCCGGCCGATCCGGCGGTGGGAGCGTCCCGTTGGCGGACGGGAGCCGGGCGGGCGCGAGCCGCTGACTCTTCCGGGCTAGTCCCGCATGCCCGGCGGAGCTTCCTGACCCCATGCTGATGGGCGAGGCCCCACTCCTTCGTGAAGGGAAGTGCCATGGCTTCATCCATACCCGAGGGTTCGCGGCGCCGGGCGCGGTACGGCCTGGCGGCGACATCCACCGCGGCGGCGGCCGCGCTGATGAGCGGCTGTGCCGGTCCGTCGGGGCTCCCGGCGGCCCCCAACGCAGGTCACCCCGGTGTCGCCGTGGCCCAGGCCACGCCCGCGTACCCGTACGCTCCCTGCGGCAATCCGCCCGTGAAGCTGGAGCCCCTGGACCAGGAGTTCCTGAACCAGCTCGCCGCCGAGGGCGGCCCGCCCCTGTACGACCTGTCGTACGAGGCGGCGCGTGAGGTGCTCAACAAGCTCCAGTCGGGCCCCGTCGCCAAACTGCCCGCCGAGATCAGCGAGCGGACCGTCCCCGGCGGTCCGACCGGGCCCGTGTCCATCCGCGTCGTCCGCCCGCCCGGAGTGGAGGGCCCTCTGCCCGGCATCGTCTACCTCCACGGCGGCGGCTGGATCCTCGGCAACGCGGAGACCCACGACCGGCTGGTGCGCGAGATAGCCAACGGCGCCCGTGCCACGGTGATCTTCGTCAACTACACGCCGTCCCCGGAGGCACAGTTCCCCGTGCCGCTGGAGCAGGCGTACACCGTCGCCCAGTGGGTCGCCGAGCACGGCAGCGAGATCAACGTCGACTCCTCCCGGCTCGCCATCGCCGGCGACTCGGTCGGCGGCGACATGACCGCCGCCGTCACCCTGATGGCCAAGCAGCGCGGCGGCCCCACGTTCCTCCAGCAGGTCCTGCTGTACCCGGTCGTCGACGCGCGCTTCGACACCCCGTCGTACAACCGGTTCGCGGAAGGCTGCTGGCTCACCCGCGAGGCGATGGAGTGGTTCTGGGACGCCTACGCCCCCGACCCCGCGGTCCGCGAACAGCCCCTCGCCTCCCCGCTGCTCGCGACCGTCGACCAGCTCCGCGGTCTGCCCAAGGCGCTCGTGATCACGGACTCCGACGTCCTGCTGGACGGCGCGAACGCGTACGCGGAGAAGCTGCGCAGAGCCGGGGTCCCGGTCACCAACCGTCACTTCGGGAGCATCACCCACGACTTCATGATGCTCAACGCCCTGGCGGACACCGAGTCCAACAAGGCGGCCGTCGCGGAGACCACCAAGACCCTCCGCGACGCCCTGTACGGGGAACAGAAGTCGGGGACCCGTACGAAGTAGGTGAGCCGACGGGCCCGGCCGGGCCCGGCGCCGGTCCTCCGCCGGCCGTCCGGCTCCCTCCCGCCGCTCCACCGGAACCGTGGCCGTGCCCGCCCCCGGGCACGGCCACGGCGTGCGTCCCGGCCCGTTCACGGAGGGGCGGACGGGCCCCTGAACCGCCGGGGCCGTCTCCGTACGGCGGGTCACAGCCACAGCGCCTCCGCGAGGGTGATGCCCACGAAGACCGCGCCGAGCCCGGCGATCACACTGGCGACGACATTGGCGGCCGCGTAGAACGCCGCGCCGTCCTCGGCCAGCCGCAGTGTCTCGTAGCTGAACGTGGAGTACGTCGTCAGCGCCCCGCACAGCCCCGTACCGAGGAACAGCTCCACCGGGGAGGACGCCGCACCCGCGGTGACGGCCCCCGTCAGCAGCCCGAGCACCAGACACCCCACGACATTGACCGTGAACGTCCCCCAGGGGAAGAGGGTGTCGTGCCTCGCCTGCACCGCCCGGTCGGTCAGATACCGCAACGGTCCGCCGATCGCCGCCCCGGCCAGGACGAGGAGCCAGTTCACCGGTCCGCCTCCCGGCCCGCGTACCGGATGACCTCGCAGTCGTCGAGGACGACCAGGCCCTCCGTGACCAGCTCGTCGAGCTGCGGCAGGAACGCGCGGATCTTCTCCCCGGCGTCCACGATCACGATCGCCACCGGCAGGTCCTCGCTCAGGGACAGCAGCCGCTGCGTATGGATCAGCGACGACGCCCCGTACCCCTCGATGCCGCGGAAGACGCTCGCCCCGCCCAGCCCCGCCGCGTGCGCCCGGTGGACGATCTCCGTGTAGAGGGGGCGGTGATGCCACAGATCCGATTCCCCGACGAGGATCGTCGCCCGCAGGGCCGTACCCGCCAGCTTCGTCATGTCTGCCTCCACGCCACGACGCGGCGCGTCACCCACACCGCGGCCCACACCGCCGCGAGAGCCGCGAGCAGTGTCAGTCCCAGATAGGCCATGCCCGCGCGCGCACGGCCGGCATCCACCAGACGCGCGATGTCCACCGCATAGGTGGAGAACGTGGTGTAGCCGCCCAGCACACCGGTACCGACAAAGGGACGGACCAGACGGTGTGCTGTCCACACATCGCTGATCATCACCATGAACACGCCGATCAGCGCACAGCCGGTGACATTGACGGCGAACGTCGTCCAGGGGAACCCGGCCGTGGCGGTGGGCCATATCAGGGAGGCCCCGTACCGGGCCGCGGCGCCGCACATCGCGCCGAGCGCCACGGCGGCCACCACCGGCCACAGCACCCGCGCACGTTCGGGGCGGTGCGCGGGGAAGGAGAGGTCGACATCGGGATCGGTGGGCTCTTCCACCACACGGCTCCGGGGAACTCGCACCACAGGGCGTCTCCTACTCGCTCGGCGCCCTCCGCGGGCGCACTCCTTCGCAAGTAGGGACCGTTGGCGGCTGATCGCCGCGGTTCGGGTACGGCGAGCCCCACCGCCGCGCGGCACCCGGGGGGTGCCTCTCGTTCCAAGGCTAGCCCCAGGGGCCGTCAGGACGCCAACCGCCTCCGCCCGCTGCCGGTCACGACCGGCGCCGTGCGCCGGACTGCCCCGTGCCTAGGACGCCCCGCGCCGCCGGGGCGTGGGATCCGGTTCCGCTGCGTGCAGGTCGGCCAGCAGTTCGGCCTGGCCCGTCAGCACCCCGGACAGGATCGTGCGCGCCACCTTGAGCAGTTCCGCGACCTTCGGGCTGGCCAGGGTGTAGTAGACGGCCGAGCCTTCCCGGCGCGCGGTGACGAGGTTGGCACGGCGCAGGACGGCAAGCTGCTGCGACAGATGGGACGGCTCGACACCCACCTCGGACAGCATCTCGGAGACCGCGTGCTCGCGCTCGCTCAACAGCTCCAGCACCCGGATGCGGACCGGATGTCCCAGCGTTTTGAAGAACTCGGCCTTCAGCTGGTACAGCGGCGCGCTCACCGAACCCGCCCCACGCCGCAGAAGACCGCCGCACGGCCGGATCGCCGCCGCCGTGCGCGCTGAGCGCGTCGCACGCATCGAGAACTCTTCGTCATAGGGCCATCCTCGCGCCTTCCCGCCGAAGTGATGACCTTCGGAACTCCCAAAACCCGCAATTCGTCCGCCGGCGCGTCGGCTCGCCGGCGAGCGCGTCGCGGTCGCGCGGAGCACGGACGAGCCGACGACAACGGACGACAACGGACGAGCGGACTACAGGGGAAGGGTGACCCAGATGCTCTTGCCCCGGCCGTCCGCGTCGCCCCGTACGACCGCGGTCCCGCCCAGCCCGAGGGTGAGTTCGACCACGGTGGCCAGCCCGCCGCCCCCCGCGTCGGTGACCGCCGCGTACAGGGCGGGCTGATAGGGGTGGCGGTCATGGACGGCGAACGCGAAGGTGTCCGGGCCCGCCGCGAAGACGACGGTGATGCTGGGGGACAGGGCGGCGGCGTGGCGCACACTGTTGGTGACCAGCTCGCTCACGATCAGCAGGGCCGGATCCACGCTCGGATGACGATGGCTGATGCCCCACTCGGTCAGCACCCTCTCGGTGGTCTCGCGTGCCAGCCGTACCGCCGTACCCATGGCGGGCAGGGTCAGTACGTGCCGGAGGGGAAGGGCGTCGAGCCGCGTGATCACCGGACCTCCGCGTGGACGGGACGGAAGCCGGCGGCGGTGACGGTCATCGTGAGGCCTCCTCGGCGACGGGAGCGGGCCGGCCGGGCGCGGCGGGCAGGAGTCCGGTGTCCCGCAGATGGGCGCGGGCCGCGGCGACGGCCTCCGGCGTCGTGGCGTACTCCCGCCCTTCCCGCAGGAGCGGTGCGAGGGCCCCGACGGAGTCGAGGGTCCGACGGTGATCCGGCCGTACCCCCGCGACCATGACGGCGATACCGCGCCGGGTCAGTTTCCGCACCGCGTCCTTGAGGGCCAGGGCGCCGGTGGCGTCCACCGTCGACACCCGCGACATCCGCAGGACGACCACCCTGACATCGGCGACCTCGTCCAGTTCCCGCAGGAAGCGGTGGGCCCCGGCGAAGAACAGCGGCCCGTCGATCCGGTAGGCGACGATGTGCTCGGCGAGCAGCGCGTGCTCCTCGTCGGTGTGTCCGCCCGGCAGATCGGGACGGAAGTCCACCCGATCCATCCGGGCCTGTCCGGCCACCGCCCGCAGCGCCAGCGCGCCGGCCACCACCAGCCCGATGATCACGGCTTGGACGAGATCGAGCACGAGCGTGGCCGCCGCGGTCAGGACCAGGACGGCCGCGTCCGAGCGGGTCGCGCGGACCATCGCCCGGAGCGTCCCGGTCTCGACCATGCGGATCGCGGTCGCCAGCAGCACTCCGGCCAGCGCGGCGAGGGGGATCCTCGCGACCAGCGGGGCGGCGGCGAAGACGATCACGCCCAGGACGGCGGCGTGGGTGAGCGCGGCGAGCCGGGAGGACGCGCCGGTACGGACATTGACGGCGGTACGGGCGATCGCGGCCGTCGCAGGGACGCCGCCGAACAGCGGGGCGGCCAGATTCGCCAGGCCCTGCCCGAACAGTTCCCTGTCCGGATCGTGCTTCCGGCCGGCCGTCATGGTCTCCGTCGTACCGCCCGTCGCCCCGCCCGTGGCGCCGGCCGCCGTGTCATCCCTGTCATTCCTGTCATCCGTGGCGCTGTCCGCCGTGCTGTGCGTCATACCGTCCCGCATGCCGTCCGCGACCGTGGCCGACAGGAGCGACTCCAGGGCCGCGAGCGCCGCGACCGCCACCGCCGGAGCGAGCAGCGAGCCGAGCGCGGACAGATCGAGGAAGCCGAGGGAGGGAGCGGGCAGCCCGGACGGCAGGGGCCCGATCGGGGCGGCGGCGTCGAGGTGGAACACCTGCGCGACAACGGTCGCGGCGGCCACCGCGACCACGGAGAACGGAACGGCGGGCCGCCACCGCGCACCGAGCAGCATCACGGTCGCCACGGCGAGGGTGAGGGTGACGGCGGTCCAGTTCGGTGTCCGTACGAACTCCTCGACCGCCCGCCAGGTCACCACCAGGACCTTCTCGCCCTCCGGTTCGGCCACCCCCAGCGCGTTCGGGATCTGCTGGAGTCCGATCACACAGGCGATGCCCAGGGTGAAGCCCTCCACCACCGGGGCGGGGAGGTACCGCATGTACCGTCCCGCGCGCAGCAGGGCGAGCCCGATCAGCAGCACACCGGCCATCAGCCCGACCGTCAGCACACCGCCGGGGCCGTGGGCGGCGACGATCGGCACCAGGACGACCGTCATCGCCCCCGTCGGCCCGGAGACCTGGAGGCCGGAGCCGCCGAACAGCGCGGCCAGGGCGCCCGCCACCACGGCGGTCGCCAGACCGGCCTCCGCGCCGAGCCCCGAGGACACCCCGAACCCCAGGGCGAGCGGCAGCGCCACGACGGCGACCGTGAGACCGGCCAGCAGATCACGACGGGGGTGACGGCCCATGGCCACGAAGTCGGCCCGGACGGGCAGCAGGGAACGGACCCGGCCCCGGGCCCCGGCCGACGGCGCACTCACGCGCATCGCGCGGAAACCCCGGCGCGACCCGGGTGCCGGGCGCCCCGGCCGACGGGGGCGGGGCGGAGCTGATGCGCCGGGCCGCCCGGCGGATCCTGCCCCGGACGCCCGCCGGACGGAACGGGTCGCTGGACGAGCCACGGGAGACCCTCGCGGGTGGCGGTGACGATTGCCGGACCCTCCTCATCAGCCGGGCGCGCCAGAGGGCAGCGCTCCCTGCCGTGCCGTCCGCCGCGCGGGCGGACACCTTCGGAAACAACCCCCACAGCATGGAGTGAATTGCAGAATTTTGCAATTCATGTAGCCGCTAGGTCGATACCGAGGTCCGGCCCGGGACGGAGCCGTCGCGGGCGGGGCAGCCGGCCGGACAGGGCCCGGCAAGATCCGAACGAAAGACCCTAGCTGTCGAAGTCGACCGCCAGGGTCTCGGAGACGGGGAAGGTCTGGCAGGTCAGGACGTATCCCTGCGCCACTTCGGAGTCCTCCAGCGCGAAGTTGCGGCGCATGTCGCCCTCGCCCTCGGTGATCCGGGCGCGGCAGGTGCCGCAGACGCCGCCCTTGCAGGCGAACGGGAGATCGGGGCGGCTGCGCTGCGCGCCGTCGAGGAGGGTGGTGCCCCGGGGGAGCGCGGATGTGGTGGAGCGGCCGTCGAGGGTGATGGTGACCTGGCTGACCGGCCCGGCCGTCACCGGGTCCTCGTGGCGGAGCGAGCGTACGGGCTGGTCGTCGGCGTAGAACAGCTCCCGGTGCACCCGGCCGGAGGGTACGTCCAGCTCCGCCAGGAGCCGCTGGGCCTCCTGGACCATCGGCTGCGGACCGCACAGCCACCAGTGGTCCGTCGTCCCGATGTCGACCAGTCCGCCGATGAGAGCCGTCAGCCGCCCGGCGTCGAGGCGGCCCGAGAGCAGTTCGGCCTCGCGCGGCTCACGGGAGAGCACATGTCCGAGCTGGAGCCGGGTGCGGTAGAGGTCCTTCAGATCCGCCAGCTCGTCGGCGAACATCACCGTGTCCGTACGCCGGTTCCCGTAGAAGAGCGTGACCCGCGAACGGCTGTCGGCGGCGAGGACCGACTCGGCGATCGACAGCATCGGGGTGATGCCGGAGCCCGCCGCGATCAGCACATGGTGGCCGGGCGTGCCGAGGTCGGGGGTGAACGAGCCGGTGGGCGCCATCACCTCGACGGTGTCCCCGGGGCGTACGTCGTGCACCAGCCAGGAGGAGAAGAGCCCGCCGGGAACCATCCGTACGCCGATCCGCGGCGCTGTTCCCTCGGGGGAACAGATGGAGTACGAGCGCCGCTCGTCGCGTCCGTCGATCTCCCGGCGCAGGGTGAGGGACTGTCCTGCCCGGTGCGCGAACTCCCCGGCCAGCGCGGCGGGGATGTCGAAGGCGATCGCCGCGGCGTCCTCGCACAGCCGCTCGACGGCGGCCACCCGCAGCGGATGGAAGGCCGGCCGACGGCGCGTGCCCGCGCTCCCGGCGGTGGTCGGGGCGGTCGGGGCCATCAGATCTCCTTGACGTACTCGAACGGTTCCAGACAGGCGCGGCAGCGCCACAGCGCCTTGCACGCGGTGGCGGCGAAGCGCGAGGTCTCCTCGGTGTCGGCCGAACCGCAGCGTGGGCACGCCACCGCCCGCCGGGTGACCGACAGCTCCAGCGGGACGGGCCCCGCGGGCCGCCGGCGCACCGGGCCGGGCGGCGCGATGCCGTGTTCGGTGAGCTTGCGACGGCCCTCGGGGGTGATCCACTCCGTGGTCCACGGCGGATCGAGTTCCGTCCTGATCTCCACCCGTGTGAAGCCGGCCTGCCGCAGGCGTGACGCCACATCGGCGCGCATCTCCGCCATCGCCGGGCAGCCCGAGTAGGTCGGGGTCAGGCTCGCGACGACCGTGCCGTCCGCCCTGAGTTCGACGTGCCGCAGAACACCCAGATCGGCGAGGGTCAGCATGGGCAGCTCGGGATCCGGGACGCGCTCGGCGACCCGCCGGGCCCGCCGGGCGGTGAGAGAGGCATGCGCGTGCGCGGTCACCATGTCGCCTCCGGATCGGCGCGCGCCACGCTCTGCAACTCGGCCAGCAGGGGCGCCAGATGAGCGGTGTGGTCGCCGTCCCGGCCACTGCCCGCCAGGGGGTCCACATCCGCGAGGGTGAGCCCGGCGGCGTCGAGGACCTGGCCGAGCACCTCCATGACCTCGTCGCGCACGGACGCCGCGTCGACACCGAACCCCGGTTCGGTGTCGAGGAGTTCACCGATGTACGGGGTGATCTCCCGCAGCGCCGCGGCCATCCGGCGGTGGGACTCGTCCGTCCCGTCCCCCAGCCGCAGCGTCCAGTCGGCGGCGAACTGGCGGTGGTAGGCGAGTTCGTTGACGCCCTTGGCCGCGACGGCCGCCAGCACCGGATCCGGCGCCACCGCCGCGAGCCGTCCGAAGACCGCCAGCCGCCAGCAGGACAGCACGAGCAGCCGCACCACGGAGAACGCGAAGTCACCATTGGGGAGTTCGGCGAGGCGTACGTTCCTGAAGTCGTCGGCGTCCCGGAAATAGGCGTACGCGTCCTCGTCCCGTCCGGTGCCGTCGGCCTGTCCCACCCGCGCGTAGAGCAGCCGGGCCTGGCCGAGCAGATCGAGCCCGATATTGGCCAGCGCCACCTCCTCCTCCAGCTCCGGCGCGCGGGTGCACCACTGCGCCAGGCGCTGCGCGCCCACCAGGGCGTCATCGGCGAGCGCGAGACACCGCGCGGTCAGCTCCCGCGCGTCGACCCCGTCCGGCACGGTCGTGTCCACCCCGTGCAGCGGGTCCTCGAAGCCGGTGCCGAACGCCCACCGGGCGTCGCCGTCGTCATGTCCCTCGGCCAGGGAGAGATACACATGGTCGTCGCTCATGCCCGGCTCCTGGATGCGCTCATACCCCGGCTCCTAGATATGGGGGACATCGTCGGGGATGTCGTAGAAGGTCGGATGGCGGTAGACCTTGTCCGCGCTCGGTGCGAAGAAGGGGTCCTTCTCGTCACGGGTGGAGGCCGCGATGTGCTGGGAGCGCACGACCCAGATGCTGACGCCCTCGTTGCGCCGGGTGTACAGATCACGGGCGTGGCTGAGCGCCATGGTGTCGTCGGCGGCGTGCAGCGAGCCGACATGGACATGGTTGAGACCGCGCTTGCCCCGGACGAACACCTCGTACAGCGGCCAGCCGCCGGTGCTCTCCCCGCCCTCCCCGGTGCTCTTTTCGGTGCCGCTCATGCCGCCGTCTCCTTCTCGCTCCGGGCGGCCCGCCTCGCCGCGTGGGCGGTCGCCGCCTCACGGACCCAGGCACCCTCCTCGTGCGCGGCCCGCCGCCGTGCGACGCGTTCGGTGTTGCACGGTCCGTCGCCGCGGATTACCCGCTGGAGCTCGGACCAGTCGGGGGTGCCGAAGTCATGGCGTCCCCGCTCCTCGTTCCAGCGCAGTTCGGGGTCGGGAAGGGTGACCCCGAGCTTCTCGGCCTGCGGCACGGTCATGTCGACGAACCGCTGGCGCAGCTCGTCGTTGCTGTGCCGCTTGATCTTCCAGGCCATCGAGGCCGCGGAGTTGGGGGAGTCGCCGTCGGGCGGCCCGAACATCATCAGCGACGGCCACCACCACCGGTCGACCGCGTCCTGCACCATCGCGCGCTGGGTGTCCGTACCGCGCATCATCGTCATGAGCAGTTCGTAGCCCTGCCGCTGGTGGAAGGACTCCTCCTTGCAGATCCGCACCATGGCGCGGGCATAGGGCCCGTACGAACTGCGGCACAGCGGAACCTGGTTGCAGATCGCCGCGCCGTCCACGAACCAGCCGATCACCCCGACATCGGCGAAGCCGGGCGTCGGATAGTTGAAGATCGAGGAGTACTTCTGGCGCCCCTCGATCAGCCGCTCGGTGAGATCCGCGCGGTCGGCGCCCAGGGTCTCGGCCGCGGAGTACAGATAGAGGCCGTGCCCCGCCTCGTCCTGGACCTTGGCGAACAGGATGGCCTTGCGGCGCAGCGACGGGGCGCGGGTGATCCACTCGCCCTCCGGCTGCATCCCGATGATCTCCGAGTGCGCGTGCTGCGCGATCTGCCTGATCAGCGTCTTGCGATAGCCGTCGGGCATCCAGTCGCGCGGCTCGATCCGCTGGTCCCGCTCGATGGTCGCGTCGAAGTGCGTCTGGAGACGTGCCCCGTCCGGGCCGGTGGCCGCGGTGGCGGCGGCGGACGAGGAGGCGACGGACGAGGCGGAGTCTGTCGTGGTCATCGATACCAGCTTCCCAACCGACCGTTCGTTCGGTATGTAGGGTGACGAGTCTACCGTCGGCGCGCAGGCCCCGCCAAGAGGGTGCGGCGCCGGGCCGGCGGGGCCCGGTGGCCGTCTCCCGTGGCTGTCGTTCACACCCGCTCCACCAGCATCGCCACGCCCTGGCCGACGCCCACGCACAGGGCGGCCAGACCCCGGCGGGCGTCCTCGCGCTCCAGCCGGCCGAGGAGGGTGAGCAGGATACGGGCGCCCGAGCAGCCGAGCGGGTGGCCGAGGGCGATGGCGCCGCCGTCGGCGTTGACCCTCTCCTCGTCGAGCTTCAGCCGCCGTACGACGGCGAGGGCCTGCGCGGCGAAGGCCTCGTTCAGCTCGACCGCGCCCAGATCGCCGGTCTGCCAGCCCGCGCGCGTGAGGGCCTTCTCCGTGGCGGGCACCGGGCCGAGACCCATGAGGTTGGCCTGGACCCCCGCCGACGCGGTGGTGACGATCCGCGCCCGGGGGGTGAGCCCGTAGCGCTCGACGGCCGCCCCGCTCGCCACGACCAGGGCGGCGGCGCCGTCGGAGAGGGGGGAGGAGGAGCCCGCGGTGACGACGCCGTTCTCGCGGAAGACCGTGCGCAGCGCGCCGAGCTTCTCCGGCGTCGTGCCGGGGCGGGGCCCCTCGTCCACGGTCACCTCGCCGCCCTTGACGGGGACCGGCACGATCTCCCGGTCGAAGCGGCCCGCTTCCTGGGCGGCGACGGCCCGCCGGTGGCTGCGCAGCGCGAAGGCGTCGGACTCGGCGCGGGTGATGCCGTCGAGCGCCGCGACCTCCTCCGCGGTCTCCCCCATCGACAGGGTCACCTTCACCGCTTGCGGTCCGGCGCCGGAGGGTACGGCCCGGTCGGCGGCGGCGAAGCGCGGGTTGGTGAAACGCCAGCCCAGCGACGTGTCGTACACCTCGCCCGGCTTGGCCCAGGGGGTGCCGGGCTTCGCCATCACCCAGGGGGCACGGGTCATCGACTCCACACCGCCCGCGACGACCACATCGGCCTCGCCCGAGCGGATCGTCTGCGCGGCGGAGGCGACGGCGGTCAGTCCCGAGGCGCACAGCCGGTTGACGGTGTAGCCGGGCACGGTGTGCGGAAGCCCTGCCAGCAGGACGGCCATCCTGGCCACATCGCGGTTGTCCTCGCCGGCCTGGTTGGCGGCGCCGAGGATCACCTCGTCCACGGCCTCGCCCGGAACGCCCGAGCGCAGCACGGCCTCACCGACCACCAGGGCCGCCAGGTCGTCGGGCCGTACGGTGGCCAGGGCACCGCCGTAACGGCCCTGCGGGGTGCGGGCCCCGTCGATCAGATAGACCTCGTCGGACATCGGTGCGCTCCTCGGCGGACGGGGACGGTCAAGGTCTTCCGGGGCGAAGTCACCCCTCTTGACAGGCGAGGGTGATGCTTGATTTCTTGACAACGCCGACGCTAACCGAATGTTCGGTCGGTCTACAAGGTGGTGGAAACCGTGACGCAGGTCACTGGAAGCGCATCCGGTCCGGTGGAGGAGATGTTCGCCGCGGACCGCGCGTCCCGGGATCTCGGCATCGAGCTGCTCGAACACGGCGCCGGAGCGGCCGTGCTCCGTATGACGGTCACGCCCTCGATGGTCAACGGGCACGGGATCGCCCACGGCGGTTTCCTCTTCCTCTTCGCCGACAGCGCGTTCGCCTGCGCCTGCAACAGCCACGGTCCGGTCACCGTCGCGGCCGGCGCGGACATCGACTTCATCGCCCCGGCCCACGAGGGGGACGTGCTCGTGGCGACGGCGACGGAGCGCGTCCGGTTCGGCCGCAGCGGTGTCTACGACGTCAGCGTCCTGCGCGGCGACGAGGTGATCGCGGAGTTCCGGGGGCGCAGCCGCACCGTCCGACAGGCGAAGGAGACACGATGAGCAGTCCGACGAGCCGGGCGGGCGCGCGGACCCGCCGGGGAGAGCCGCTCCCGTACGACCTGCTCGACGCCGCCGAGCGCATGAGCCGCGAGGAGCTGAGGGCACACCAGCTCACCCGGTTGCGGGCGACCCTGCGCCACGCCTACGACCATGTCGAGCTGTACCGCAAGAAGTTCGACGAGGCCGGGGTCGGCCCCGACGACTGCCGGACACTGGCGGACCTGGCCCGCTTCCCCTTCACCACCAAGGCCGACCTGCGGGACACCTACCCCTTCGGCATGTTCGCCGTGCCCATGGAGGATGTGCGCCGCATCCATGCCTCCAGCGGCACCACCGGCCGCCCCACGGTGGTGGGCTATACCGAGAACGATCTGTCCCTGTGGGCCGATCTCATCGCCCGCTCGATCCGTGCCGCCGGCGGCCGGCCCGGCCACAAGGTGCATATCTCCTACGGATACGGCCTGTTCACCGGAGGCCTCGGCGCGCACTACGGCGCCGAGCGGGCCGGCTGTACGGTCATCCCCGCCTCGGGCGGAATGACCGCCCGTCAGGTGCGGATCATCCAGGACTTCCGGCCCGAGATCATCATGGTCACCCCGTCCTACATGCTGACCCTCCTCGACGAGTTCGAACGGCAGGGCGTCGATCCGCGCACCAGCTCCCTGAAGGTCGGCATCTTCGGCGCGGAGCCGTGGACGGAGGAGATGCGCCGGGAGATCGAGGAGCGCATGGACATCCACGCCGTCGACATCTACGGGCTGTCCGAGGTGATCGGCCCCGGGGTGGCACAGGAGTGCGTCGACACCAAGGACGGGCTGCATGTGTGGGAGGACCACTTCTGGCCCGAGATCGTGGATCCCCTCGGCGATGAACCGACGGCCGACGGCGAGAGCGGTGAACTCGTCCTCACCTCCCTCACCAAGGAGGCGCTCCCCGTCATCCGCTACCGCACCCGGGATCTGACCCGGCTGCTGCCCGGCACGGCCCGCCCGGCCTTCCGGCGCATCGAGAAGATCACCGGCCGCTGCGACGACATGCTCATCCTGCGCGGGGTGAACCTCTTCCCGACCCAGATCGAGGAGATCGTTCTGCGCACCCCGGGCGTCGCCCCGCACTTCCAGCTCGAACTGACCCGCCGGGGCCGGCTGGACCATATGACCGTCCGGGTGGAGGCGCGCCAGGACACCGGGACCGAACGGCGTGAGGCCGCTGCCCGGGAGATCGCCGGAGGCGTCAAGGACGGCGTGGGCGTGAGCGTCGACGTCCTGGTCGTCGACCCCGACACCCTGGAGCGTTCGGTGGGCAAGATCCGCCGCGTGAGGGATCTGCGCCAGGGCTGACCAGCAGACGGGCTGACAACAGTCCGGCCGACCAGCAGACGGGCTGATCAACAGTCCGGCTGGTCAACAGGCCTCCCCGGAGTGGCCGCGCGGTCCGTCCGCTCCGCGCCGGGTCACGGCAGCAGCGCCGCCGCGAGCATACGGGCCAGCCACGGCCGGTACTCGGACGCGGCCCAGCCGCGCCCCCGGGTCAGGCGCTCATGGACCTGGGGGGAGGTCAGCAGCCAGCAGGCGTCGGCCGCCCGGACCGGGTCGAGACCCGGACGCAGCATCCCGGCCGCCCCGAGATGATCGACGAACGCCCTGGTGCCGGTCAGCCGCTCCCGGTCGGTGACGGCGGCCAGCTCGGCCAGCTCGGGATCGGCGGCGGACAGAACGGCCGTCAGGGCGGCCAGCCGCTCATGGACACCCGCCACGAAGCGCGCGTAACCGGCGAGCTTCCCCGCCGGGTCGCTCTCCGCGAACACGGCGCGCAGCTCCGGCCTGGCGTGCAGGGGCACCGGTTCGTCGTCCTGCGCCAGGGTGGTGTCGTAGACGGCCTTCACCAGCTCCCGCTTGCCGCCGAACACCTTGTACACCGTCGGTACGGAGACGCCCGCGCGTACGGCGACGGCCTGGACCGAGGTGGCCCGGTATCCGTCACGCAGCAGCAGCTCCCGGCAGGCGTCGAGGATCGCGGCGCGGTTGCGTGCCGCGACGGCCTGCCGTCCGCTGCTGTCGTAGCCGCGCCGCGTCCGGTCCGGTCCGGTCATGAACCCTGCCCCCTGATTTCGGTATAGTCGATTCTACTGAAAACGGTTCGCTGCCGCGCGGCCGGACAGTACGCCTGGGAGCAGCCATGGAACAGACCCCGCAGTGCCCGCCCGGCGTACACCGGGTGGGCGACGACCTGGTCAACTTCTATCTGGTCGAGGAGCCTGACGGACTGGTCGTCGTGGACACCGGGCTGCCGGGACACCGGCGCGGGCTCACCGACACGCTCGCGAAGCTCGGCGCGTCCGTCACCGACATCAAGGCCGTGCTGATCACGCATGCCCATATCGATCACCTCGGTCTCGCGGCCCGGCTCCACCGCGAGGCGGGGGCCACCGTCTGGGTCCATCGCGCGGACGCGCCCACGCTCGCCGCCGCCCGTCCCGCACGGGCGGGCGTCACGGCGGAGCGTTCCATCGTGCCGTATCTGCTGCGCCGTCCCTCGGCCGCCCTGCTTCCCCTCCGGCTGGCGCTCCGGGGAGGCTTCAGCCCCGAGCCGGTACGGGAGCCCGAGACCTTCGACGGGCGTCGTGTCCTCCGCCCGGTCCCGGGATCACCCGAAGCGGTGCCGCTGCCGGGCCACACCCCCGGGAGCACCGCCTACCTCTTCCCCCGGCACGGCGCCGTCTTCACGGGCGACGCGCTCATCACCCATGACGGCCTCACCGGTGCCCGGGGCCCCCGGCTGATCTGCCGGGCCTTCACCCATGACAGCGCCGCCGCACTCGCCTCGCTCGACCGGCTGGCCGAACTCACCGAGCACGACGGAGAGCTGACGCTCCTTCCGGGCCACGGGGAGCCGATGGCCCACGGTCTCGCCGAGGCGGTCACCCGGGCGCGCCGGCTCGGCGTGGTCTGAACCCTCCCGCGCCCCGACACCCCGACGCCCCGACGTCCCGGCGGACCGGCCGGGAAAGCCGGGGGCGCCCGCGCCCCCACGTAGCCTGACAACCGGGCATCCGCCCGACGGGCGAGAGGAAGGACAACGGATGGCGCAGCCGCCGACCGGAGCCGCGACCAGGGGAAGGGGGAGACCGCCGCGTCTGTCCGAGGAGCAGATCGTCGAGGCCGCCGTCGCCCTGCTGAAGCGCGACCCGGACACCGCGCTGACCATGAAACGCGTCGCGGACGCCGCGGGCTCCGCGCCGATGGCCCTCTACCGCTACTTCCCCGACCGCGACGCGCTCCTCCAGGCGGCGGCCGACCATGTCATGGCGGAGGTGAAGCCGAGCGAACTCACCGGTGACACCTGGCAGGAGCAGATCCGCGCCTGGATGCGCGCCAGCCGGAACCGGCTGCGGCCGTACTCCCAGCTTCTGTCACACATGGCGTCGACCCGGCAGCCCGTGGGGCTGCCGACCCTGGACCGGCTGGCCAGGATTCTGCGCCCGCTGGGCCTGGACGACGACGATCTCGCCCTGGCCCTCGTCCTCATCAGCTCGACCAGCATCAGCTACGCGATCTATGAGACGCATGTACAGCCGGCGGACGAGATCGCCGGCGCGCTGCGGGCCGGGCTGGAGCTGAGGACCGAGGAGGAGAAGCGGAACCTCGGTCCTGTGCTGGAGCGTTTCCCCCCGGCCTTCGCCCGTCTCCACGAGGTGATCGTCGAGCGGACCATCACCACGATCGAGGCCCTCGCGCCGCCCCGGTGACCGGTCCGCCGACGTCCTCGAACGGATCGCACACGGCCGGCGCGGCGAACCGGCACGATGGACCAGCACGCTGAACACGTACGACGGACCAGCTCGGGCATCGGTATCAGAAACCGGCCGGCACGAGGAACTCAGCGAGAGGAGTCACCGGCAATGACCTTCGACGTGGCATCGGTACGGGCGTCCTACCACGCGCTCGGCGACGGAACGGCCTATCTCGACGGCGCGGCGGGCACCCAGGTGCCGGCCGCGGTCATCGACGCGATCACCGCCGTGTACCGGACCGGGATCGGCAACGCGGGCGGTACCTTCACCTCCAGCCGGTACGCGGGGGAGATCGTCGCCGACTGCCGCCAGGCGGTCGCCGATCTGGTCGGCGGGGTCCCGGAGGGCATCGTCCTGGGCCAGAACACCACCTCGCTCGTCTACCGCTTCTCCCAGACGCTGTCCGCCACCTGGCGGCCCGGTGACGAGATCGTGGTCTCCCGGCTCGACCACGACGCGAACGTCCGTCCCTGGGTGCAGGCCGCGGCCCGCGCGGGCGCGGTCGTCCGGTGGGCCGAGGTCGACCCGGCGACCGGCGAACTGCCGGTGGAGCAGTACGACGGTCTGGTCGGCGAGCGCACCCGGCTGGTGGCGGTGACCGCGGCCAGCAATATCCTCGGCACCCGCCCCGATGTCGCGGCCATCACCGCCAAGGCGCACGCGGCCGGCGCCCTGACCTATGTCGACGGGGTGCACGCCACCCCGCACGGCCCGGTCGACGCCGCCGCGCTCGGCGCGGACTTCTACGCCACCAGCGCCTACAAGTGGTCCGGCCCGCACATCGGCGCGGTCGCCGCGGATCCGGCGCTGCTCGACTCGCTCCACCCCGACCGGCTGGCCTGCTCGCCCGGCACCGTGCCCCTTCGCTTCGAGACCGGGACGCCGCCCTTCGCGGACCTGGCCGGGGTCACCGCCGCGGTCGACCATCTGGCCTCGCTGGCCGGATCCGGCACGGGGGACCGCCGCGAGCGGCTGCTCGCCTCCATGGAGGCGGTGGAGTCGGCCGAGCACGAACTGTTCGGGGTGATGCTGCGCGGGCTGGAGGAGCTGCCCGGCGTCACCCTCTACGGAAAGCCCGCGCGGCGCACCCCCACCGCCTACTTCCGGGTGGCGGGACACACGCCGAGGGAGGTCGCCGAACATCTCGCGGCCCGTCGGGTGAACGTCTGGGACGGCCACTGCTACGCGTGGGAGCTGACCGAGGCCCTGGGCCTGCGGGAGACCGGGGGCGCGGTCCGGGCCGGGCTCGTGCACTACAACGACCGCTCCGACGTCGACCGGCTGCTGTCCGGCCTCGGCGAACTGGACGCGGACGCCTGACGGCGACGGCGCTCGCCGGGGGCATTGTCAGTGGCGGGTGCGATCCTTCCTGTCATGGACGAACTGCTACGGCGGCGACGGGTGTACGGAGCCGACCACGACGACCCGGACCCGGGACCGCGGCCCGGTCATGTCTACCGGGAACTGGTCGCCGGGCCGCTGGACGGACTGCTGCTCGATGTCACCGGCTGGAGCGACCGGCGGCTGCGGGAGGGCGCGGTGCTGGACACCGAGATCGGCTCGTACGGGCCCGGCGGCCACACCCTGTACGGGCCGGGACCGGCCGGCCAGGACCGCTGGGAGTGGCAGGGGGACACCCCCTGACCTTCCCTGGCGCCCCCGCGCTTCCGGGGCGGTCAGGGGCGGTCAGGGGGCGCCCCCCCTGGCGGCCGGAGGGCCGGGGTCAGCAGGGCCGGCGCCAGGCGTCGAGAGCGAGGTTCTTGCGCATGGACGAGAACCCCAGACGACGGCTCTGCGCGCAGAAATCCTCTGCGGGCACCGCGTATTCGACATGGAGGACGGCCTTCCCGGCCTTCACGAAGGGGGTGAGCAGCGCGCACTCGTCGTACTGGGCGCACTCCTCGTTCACGGCGAAGTCGAAGGTGCCCACGAGCGCGGGCACCTGCGGCAGATCGTTCTTCAGGCCGACCGACATGCCTCGCTCGTGCGCGATCCGGGCGATCATACGGTTGTAGGCGAGCTGATGGGCGGCGCCGAGCGGGAATCCGGTGTCGTTGAGATGGCCGTCGAGCAGATCGGGTTCGACGGCGTCGAACCCCTTCGCCCGGCACATGTCGAAGCGCTTCTCCATCAGGGGCCCGAGGATGTCCAGCCGCCGGATGTCGAGCCAGCGCTCGCCGTCCCACCCGTTGGCCCGGCCGAGGACGGAGCCGGGGAAGGCACCGCTGTCCGGACGGAAGTCCTCCCAGGCACCGGCGTTGATGTAGCAGATGACCTTCCGCCCGTCCCGGTGGAGACGGGCGACATCGGCGGCGGTGTTCTCGAACCCGTCGATGTCGTACACCGGCACATCGGGCCCCGGATCCACGCGCCCGTCGAGCTGCCACTGCCAGAGGGTGCCGGGCCGGGGTGCCCAGCGCTCCGCCGGGGCCCGCCCCGGGCCGTCCGCCGAGCAGCCGGTCACCAGAAGGAGAAGCACGAGAACCACGGGCATCGGCTTCACGGTGTCTCCCGGAGGAGAGCGAACGGGGGCGCCGCCCATGGATTGGGCAGTTCCCCCGCGACCGGGCAGGAGACGGCCGCGCCCCGCTCCAGCGCGGTGCGTACGGCGAGACGGGTCAGGGCGGGCGGCACGCCGTACACGAGATGGCAGAACCGCTCCGCCGGGTGGCGGGAGGTCCAGCGCGGACGGACGAAGGAGGACAGATAGGCCGTCCAGTGCCCCTCGAAGGTGACGACCACATCGGCGATACGGGCATAGCCGCGCGCCGGATGGACCCCCGGGTTGAGGACGACCGTGTCCGCTCCCCGGCGCCGTGCGGCACGGACCAGCCGGCGGCAGCGGCGCAGTTCCGCGGCCCCGGCCGGCGCGCGGTCCAGGAAGCAGCCGTCGACGTCGTACCACTCGCGGTGGCGGTCGAGATCGTCCCGTACGGCGCTGCCCGGCCGCTCGCCGTAGGCCAGATCGACATAGCCGAGGACACGGGTGCCCGCCTCCCGCAGGGCGCGGGCGGCGGCGGCGAAGGACGGATCGGGGGAACGGCCGGGCCCGTCACCGGGGTTGAGCACGACGCCATGGACACGGTCGGCCGCCGAGGCCAGCAGCCGCCAGGCGGCGGGGTCCTCGGCGGGATGGATGTAGAGCGGTACGAGGAGGGTCATCGGACACGGTCCCCGGCCGGCGCCGGCGCGGGCCCGCCGCGCGTGGAGTCCCACAGGGCGGTGAGGGAGTCCTCCAGTGTGTACCGGGGGGACCAGCCGAGCGCCCGCTCGGCGGCGCTGATGTCCGAACACTGCCAGGGCACGTCGGAGGAGCGCGGCGAACCGTCCCGGCTCTCCTCGACCGTCCCCCGGAAGCCCGCCGCCCGTACCAGACCGTGCACCAGCTCGCGGACCGGGCGGGCCCCTCCGCCGCCGATGTTCAGCACGGGGGGCAGCGGCCCCGCCGCCGTGGCGGCCAGGAGGACCGCGCGGGCGATGTCCCGTACATCGACGAAGTCGCGGTACGCGGAGAGATCACCGAGACGGATGACGGCATCGGGGTCCTCGCCCGCCTGCCGGAGCCGCTGGACGACCCGGCCTGGCAGCCCGGCAGGCGGAGCCCCCGGCCCGACCGGATTGCCCACGCGCAGGACCACGGAGTCCAGCCCGGACGCGGTGACGGCGACGGTGCCCGCGAGCTTGGTGGCACCGTAGGGACCCACCGGGCGGGTGGGGGACTCCTCGGTGACCCGTTCGCCGTGGGCGGTCCCGCCGTACTCGGCGGCGGACCCGAGATGGACCAGCCGCGCCCGGGGCGCCGCCTCGCGCAGCGCGGCACAGAGCACCGCCGGCCCCCGGGCGTTGACCTCGGCGAGTGTCACCGCGTCCCCGCCGACGGCCCCCGCGCAGTTGACAACCGCGTCCGGGGCGAACGCGGCTGTCACATCGGCCAGTTGGCGGGGTCCGACCGTGGCGAGGTCGAGGGCGGGCCCCGGCGCCGTGGTCCGGCCGACGCCGAGCAGCCGCGCACCGGGCAGGGTGCGAAGCTGTTCGGCGGCGTGTCCGCCCAGGTATCCGGTGAGGCCCAGGACGAGGATGCGCATGGAGGGTTCAGGCTCCCTTGAGCAGGAGGGACCGGTAGGTGGTGAACTCGGCGTTGGCGCGGTCGTAGTCGTCGGGGCGGCCGATGTCGAGCCAGTATCCGTCGAACTCGTAGGCGTGCGGGGGATTGCTCGATCTCAGCAGGTCGAGGACGAGTTCGTCGAAGCCGAGCGGCAGCCCGGGGGTGTAGGCGTCGAGGGTCTCCCGGCTGAGCCCGTACGCGCCCATCGAGACCCGGTAGTCCACGCTGGGCTTCTCGGTGAACCCGACGACCCGTCCGGCGTCCGTGGTCAGCACGCCGAAGTCGATGTGCACCTTGCGCGCGTAGGTGGTGATCGTCAGGGGCGCGCCGGAACTCCGGTGGCGCAGCAGGACATCGCGGTAGTCGAGATCGGTGAGGATGTCGCCGTTCATCACCAGGAAGGTGTCGGGCAGCCGGTCCCGCATCGTCAGGAGCGGACCCATGGTGCCCAGCGGGCTCTCCTCGTTGGAGTAGTCCACATGGAGCCCCCAGCGCGAGCCGTTGCCGACATAGGCGCGGATGATCTGCCCCAGATGGCCGATGGCGAGGGTGCAACTGGTGAATCCGGCGGCGGCGAGCTGGCGGAGGACGATCTCCAGAATCGCGTGCTGGTCGCCGATCGGTACCAGGGGCTTGGGCAGAGCCGTGGTGTAAGGGCGTAATCTGACGCCCTTGCCTCCGGCGAGGATCACTGCGTGCATGGGATGTCTCCCTATGTCTGGGGGTGGCCCGCGGGGGCCACCGGTGAGGGTCGTCCAAAGTGCCGTGCCGTGCTGAGCACGCCGTGCTGAGCGACGTGCCGTGCGGTGCGCAGTGCCCGCGCGGTGCGCGGTGCGCGTGCGGAATCGGGTGCGGGTCAGACGTTGTAGATCCCGGCCTTGTAGCGGGCGAGGCTCGCGGGATCCCGGAAGAAGTCGGCGGTCCGTGCCAGTCCGCTCTCCAGGTCGTGCTCCGGTGCCCAGCCGGTGGCCGTGCGCAGCCGCCCGGCGTCCGCGACCAGCCGCATGACCTCGGAGTCGGCGGGGCGGATACGCCGCTCGTCCTCCCGTACGGTCAGTTCGGCGTCCATGACCTTGCCGATCAGCCGGACCAGATCACCGATCGAGATCTCGTCGCCCGTGCCCGCGTTGAAGGTGCGTCCCACGACGGTGGCGGCGGGGGCCGTCCCCACGGCCAGAAAGGCACGGACGGTGTCGGACACGAAGGTGAAGTCGCGGGTGGGGCGCAGATCCCCGAGCGTGATGGTCCGGGAACCGGCGGCGACCTGGCCGATGACGGTGGGGATCACGGCCCGCATGGACTGGCGGGGACCATAGGTGTTGAACGGGCGCAGCACGACCACCGGAGTGCCGAAACTCGCGTGGTAGCTGTCGGCGAGCCGGTCACCGCCCGCCTTGGACGCCGCGTACGGGGACTGGGTGTGGATGGGATGGTCCTCCGTGATGGGCACGGTGCGCGCGGTGCCGTACGTCTCGCTGGTGGAGGTGTGCACCAGCCGGGGCGTGCCCAGGGCGCGGACCGTCTCCAGCACATTGAGGGTGCCGGTCACATTGGTGTCCACGTAACTGTGCGGCGCCTGGTACGAGTAGGGGATCGCGATGAGCGCGGCCAGGTGGTAGACGGTCTCGGCGCCCTCGGCCAGCAGCCGGACGGATCCCGGGTCACGGACGTCCCCGAGGACCACCTCCACCTGGTCGAGGACATCGGGCGGAAGGCCGTCCAGCCAGCCGTAGGAGGAGAAGGAGTTGTACTGCACCATGGCCCGGACCCGGTGTCCTGACGCCACGAGCGCCTCGGTCAGATGCGAGCCGATGAAGCCCTCGGCTCCGGTGACGGCTACGAGCGGTACGGATGTCAACGGGTGTCTCCTCGCGGTGTCTGCGATGTCTGTGGTGTCTGCGGTGGCTGCGGTGGTCAGGGACGGAGTGGGCAGGGGACGGAGGGGCATGGACGGGGAACGGTGCGCGGAGCGGTGGCCCGGTTCCTCGTGCGGGGCGGGCGCGGCGGGCCGGGTCAGGCGTGCGCCGTCGGTCTGCCCAGCCGCCGCAGCGCCCAGCAGAAGAGCACGACCGCCGCGGCGCCGCAGGACAGCGAGAGCGTCAGGGGCCCCGGTGGACCGTGCAGGAGATGGACGGCGGTGAGGCCCGCGGCCGGCGCGGAACAGATCACCGCGGGCGGCCGCCCGACCCCGAACGCCTGGAGCAGCAGGGCCGTCCACAGCGTCGCCCCCAGCGCGGCCAGCGCCACGGGATCCGCCCCGGTCAGCAGCGCTCCCGGTATCAGCGGCAGCACATACGCCGTCAGACAGCCCGTCAGAACGGCCGCGGAGCGCAGCCGGAACCCGCGCGGTGTCGTGGTGGCGCGCAGGGCCGCCACCGAGAGCCCCCGGTAGCGGTACAGCAGCCACTCGGCGGGGCCCATGCTCACGGTCAGGACCACCACCGCGAGGGTGTGGCCGCGCCCCACGGCCAGCACCAGCAGCCCGGCCGCCAGACCGAACAGACCGTACGGCAGGGAGGCCGTCAGAGGAGGCCGCCGGGTGCCGGGCACGGCGGGCGCCCTGAGCGTTCCCCGTACGGCACGGACCGCCGCCGCGGTGGCCAGGACCAGGGTGAGCAGGGGAAGCCCGGTGCGTGGCAGGGGCCCCGGCTCCCACCAGGGCAGCGCCGCCGCGCCCGCGGCCACCGGCGCGAGCGTGGCCAGCAGGACGCGCTCCCCGCCGAGCACCAGCAGCACCCCGGCCGCCGCGAGATAGCACGACTGCGCCACGGCGAAGAGGGCCGCGGAACCGGACCCGGCGACGGCCGCCCCCACCGCCGACGCCAGCAGCGCTCCCGCCGGGGCGCCGACGAGCAGGACCCGGCCGGCCTCGTGGGGGCCGACGGCGAGCCGCAGATGGGTACGGTGCCCGAGGGCCTGGCCCCATGCCCAGGAGAACAGCGCGGCGGCGATCAGCCCCTGGGCACCGCGTCCGCCGTGCCCCAGCGGGGGGACCAGCAGATAGGCCAGCGCAGGCAGGGCGAACAGCGCCCCGCGCAGCGCGCACCGGACATGGTCCGGCGCCCAGGGATCGCGCGGGGGAGGCGGCTCGGGGAAACTGCGGGGCACCTTGTGGAACAGGTCCTCGGCGAGCGAGAACAGATCCGGATGCCCGTACTCGTGCTGTATCCGCTCGCCCGTCAGCCCCTCCGACTCCAGCAGCGCGGCCACCTCGTACGCGTGCACGGCGGGCCCTATCCGTTCGGCCAGTTCGGCCGCCAGCCGGTCCACGGGATCGTCGGTGCGCGAGCGCCCCCCGACATGGCCGGTACGGGGCAGACGCAGCGTGAGCGTCGTGTCCCGCGTCAGCGCCAGGGAGAGGGCGTCGCCCTGTCCGCCGTCGGGCTCCAGGGATATCGGACCGCTCATCCCGCCCTTCCTCCGAGCTCGGCGACGGCCGGGTGCCCGGCCGTCGCGGGAGCGGTACCGGCCGGCGCGAGATCCGCCACCCTCGCCGCGGCCGGGAACCGGAGGGGGGCCACCGCCGGGTGCCCCGCCGCGCCGGCTGTCCACGGCGCGGCCGGAGCCTCGGGGCCGCGCGCCGCCAGCTCCAGATAGATGGCCCGGAAGGTGTCCACCGTCTGCCGGAGAGTGAACTGTTCGATCACCCGCAGCCGTGCCGCCTCGCCCATCGCGGTGCGGCGGGGCGGATCCGCCAGCAGCTCCAGCGCCGCCGCCGCCATGGCGGCGGGCTCGCGCGGAGGGACCACCAGACCGGTCGGCCCCACCGCCTCGCGCACCCCGCCGACATCGGTGGAGACGGTCGCCCGCCCGCACGACATCGCTTCGATCAGGGTGAAGGGGAAGCCCTCGCTGATACTGGAGAGCATCACCACATTGCCCGCCGCGTAGGCGTCCTTGATGTCGTCGACGCGCCCCTCGAAGGTGACCGCGTCACCGTGGCCGAGGGAGGCGGCGAGTTTCTCGCACCGCTCCCGGTACGCCTCGCCGCCGCGCGGGGTGCCCCCGAAGAGCCGCAGCCGCGCCTGTGGCAGTTCCGCGCGGACCCGTGCGAACGCCTGTATAAGGGTCTCCAGGTCCTTGATCGGGTCGACGCGTCCCGCCCAGCTCAGGGTCGGCAGGTGCGGCTCCGGTCCCGCGGGCGGGAACGCCGCGGGATCGACCCCGTTGTAGACGGTGCGGATCAGCCGGGGATCGGCTCCGCCCTGTTCCTCCCAGAGCCGGTTGTACCGGTTCCCGGGGGTGATCAGCGCGGCCCTGCGGTACGTCTCCTCCGCCAGCAGACGGAAGAAGCCCAGCAGGACCGCCTTGACGGGCCAGCGGTAGGGGGCGGTGCGGTAGCCGAGATAGCGCTCCCGCAGATAGACACCGTGTTCCGTCAGCAGCAGCGGGACACCGTGGAGTTCGGCCGCGGCCAGGCCCGGCAGCACGGCGACACCGCCGCTGACCGCGTGGCTCACGCCCCGCTCCGGAGGGCGCGCGGCGAGGGGACGCAGCGCGTGCTCCAGGAGCCCGGTGGCGGTGACCGCGTCGTACAGGGTGGGGCGCGCCTCCCGTACGGGCAGCCCCGGCCTGTTCCACACGGCCGTCAGTATGCGTATCGCGCGGTCGTCGCGCAGGGCGGGGCTGAGCGTTCCGTCCCGCGCGGCGCGCGCCAGCTCGTAGAAGGCGGGCGCGAACCCGCTCTCGGCGGCCGGATCGAGCAGCGCCGTCAGGAACCGTTCGTAGGCGGCCGTCAGCCGGCGCAGCGCCCGGCCGCGCGGCATGGCTCCGTCGGGGGCGGGCCCCCACATGGGGACCGGGTCGAGACCGGTCACCTGCGGGGGCAGCTCCCACACGGCGCTCTCGCGGCCGGTGCCGGTCACCGCGACGACATGGAAGTCCATGTCGGGCATACCGCTGACGAGCTGGTCGCACCAGACGCTCACGCCGCCGTGACTGTGGGGATAGGTGCCTTCGGTGAGCAGGGTGACACGTGCCGCGCCGGGACGTGGCGGGCGGTGACGCAGGGGCATGGAAGCGCTCCACGGCGAGAAGGGTGCGGAGGCGTGACGGGTCCTGCCGGCCGTGCGGCGGGCAGGACCCGGTGCCGGGGAGGGACGTGCCGGGATCAGCGCCCGATGCCGGGCTGTACGGGCCGCAGCACACCGGCGGGCACCGGCAGACGCGGCGCGGTCCGCGGCGCGGGCCCGGCCGTCGGGTCCGGTGCGCCCGCGACGGCCGGCGCGGTGCCGGCGGGCGCCGGAGCCGTGGGCAGCGCGAGGGTGACGCGGTCCTGGCCGGCGGCCCGTGAGGCCCAGCCGGAGACGGTCTCCGCGTACGGCTGTCCGAAGCCGGTGGTCCCGGCCGGAAGGCTCTGCGCGGTCCCGGCCGGCATGGTGGCCGGTACGGCGACCCCCGCCGGGGCCTCCACGGTCACGGCGTCGCCGATCCGGTAGCCGGTGACCGTGCCGTTCCCGACGGCGGTGTTCCAGGCGGTCCGCCGGCGCAGCTCCTCGCCGATGTCGCTCATCCGCAGGTTCACCAGGGGGGTGCTGTCGGCGTGGAGAGCCGCGTACTGGTCGAGGACTCCGTCCAGCACCGGGTAGCCGATCCGGTCCTCGGCGAGGTTGGACTGGTGCATGAAGTGCGGGCGCGGGTCGTTGGCGAGGACGTGCCCCAGGGCGATCCTGGTCTCCAGCGGCACGATGTGGCCGGTGTAGCCGGTCGCGATGTCCAGGGGCGCGTCGAGGCAGGTGGTGTTGGCGAGGTCCTCGCACAGACCGCTGCCGCCCTGCGCCCGGCTGGTGTACAGCCAGTTGTACTCGTCGACCTGCTCGGACGTACGGCCCGCGTTGTAGAAGATGTTGATCGGATACCGGGCCACGGTGAGGGCGGTGCCGACCGCGCGCTGCCCCGGGTCACGGGAGTTGTCGGACGCGAGCCAGGCGACGCCGTTGTCGGAGAGCGCGGGAGCGAGATGGGGGTTGTCGTCGGGCTGCTGGGGGAGCACCTTCAGCCCGGAGTGCTCACCGGTCACCAGCTCGTCGTCGCGCAGGGGGAGTCCGGCCCGCTCTCCCCACTGCCGGTTGTCGGAGATCTGCCCGGAGATGTCCGCACGGCTGACATAGCGGGTGCTGCCGTCGGGGTTGGTCGCGCACGTCCACGGGACGACGGAGACATTCTGCTCGCAGCCGAGGAACGCGTGGTCGTAGGTGTGGTTGACCCAGCGGAAGTCGGCGCGCCTGGCCAGGAATGCGTCGGCGACCGGATCGGCCCCGTCGTGGTCCGCGCGGTGCTGCTCGCTGCCGCCGCCGTTGTACGCGAGATCGAGGGCGAAGCCGCGCCGCTGCGACCAGGCCGAGGCGTCGCGCACATCGTCGACCGACATCCGGATGGGGTTCTGCGTGCCCTGGCCGGGCGGGCAGTCCACATCACCGGGCGTGCAGTTGAGCAGGGGGTCCCAGCGGTCGTCGGCGCCGAAGACGTCGTCCACGTGGACGGCGAAGTAGTTCCGGGAGGCGCCGAGGCGCACCTCCTGCGTCATCCAGTCGACGATGCCCCGGGCCAGCAGCCTGAACTGCTGCTGATACTGGTTGTATACAAAAGTCACCACCAGTTCCCGGCGGCCGTCGTGCCGGTACTCGCCGACCAGGGACCCCCTGGCCGCGGAGCCGGGGATCGGCGCGTCCACATAGGTGGTGAAGTCGGCGCCCGCGCGGGGCCGGGACAGATAGGCGTAACTCTCGCCGACGTCGGGCGCGTTGTCCTCGAAGGGGACCGCCCCGTCCAGATAGCCGAAGGGGCCCGCGCTGCCCGCGGGGGTCACCTGGGCCCGTACCCCGTCCACGGAGCCGCTGTAGCCGCCGCTGGTGGGAACCTCCAGACCGGCCTGCGGCCGCGCGTAGGTGTACGCGTCGACCTGGGGGATCGCGTACGCCTTCTCGTAGGCGACGAGGGCGGCCATCTCGGGCGAACCGGCGGCGAACGGGTTGTCGTTGGGCAGGACGACGGCCTGGAACTTCGCCCGTGGCCGGCCGTCCACCGTGTCGGCCAGGAACGCCGGCCCGATCACGGGCCGGTCGGAGCGTCCCAGATCCACCAGGGTGTACGGCGTACCGGCGGTGTCGAGTTCGGCGGCGATGGCGGCCGTGGCCGGACCGCCGTCGGTGACGACCAGGACCCGCAGATCGATCCGGGGAGCCGGTTCCTCGGCGCTCGCCGGTGCCATGGGTAACGCGAGCGCGAGCAGAAGTGCCCCGGCGGTCAGTGCGGTCGTGCGAATGCTCCGCTTCATGCGGTCGGAATCCCTCCCCGGCGGGTCCGGTCGGCTCTCCCTGCCACCGGACCCCATCCCCCAGCACGGCGCCGGCCCTCGCGGAGAGGACCGGCGCCGCGCTCTGATGTCTCACATCGTGATGGGTGCGTGCGCGTTACGTGCGCCGGTTGTGAAACATGACGGAAAAACGCGGGCGATCCCGGCGCCTCATCCCGTCTTCACCGGCGGGTCTGGCATGTCCGTCATCGTCCATTTTCCGTGCCCCGCCCCCGTGTCACATCGGAAAACGGGATACGGGCGGCCGGCGCGCCCCGCCCGCTCCCGCCGGTGGTGCGTTCTGTCGCCGGACGTCTTGTTCGGCGGGATTGCGACGCTCGTGGTGTTGTGTTACCGCGAGGGCGGCGCGGCCCGGGTGCGGGACGGACGGGCCGTCGGCCGCAGCCGTCAGGCGCGGGCCGCGGCCGGCGCCGGGGGCGTCGCGCAGTTCACCCGGGTGGTCGGGGTGGGGTAGGTGCCGTCCTTCACGTTCTGGCCATAGTTGTACTCGTAGTAGAGGTACGAGTAGAACGCGATGTCGGCGTTGCAGCCCGAGTCGGCGGCGATCTCGTAGGTGAGGGTGACGGTACGGGTCGCTCCGGGCGGCAGCGGAATCTCGTAGTTCACCCCCAGGGTGGTGGTGCCGGTTCCGGTGCAGGCGACGCCGTCGGCGGTGCACGACGTGAAGGCGTACTTCAGGTCCTTGCGCTGTGTGGTGGTCCAGGTGGGCTGGACGGACTGGTAGACGAACCAGATGTCCGTGGCCTGGTTGTTGGTGAGCGTCATGGTGATGTTGACCGTGGAGCCCGGGACCGTGGTCGGCTGGTCGACGGAGAAGGCCAGGTCGGGGGTGTCGGCGCCGGCGGGCTGGGCCAGACCGAACAGGGCGACGGCGAGGGCGAGTACGACGGAGAGACCGAAACGTCTCAGGTGTGTGGTTGGCATGGCGGGGAGGCTAGGAGACCGTTCGGCCCCCCGTCTGCCCCACCGCGCTCCGGCTGTCCCGTACCGGCTCGAACGGCACGCCCGCATCCCGCGCCCCGCGGCCGTGGCTCCGGCACCCGGCTCCCGCGAACGCGCTGGGTAGCGGCATGGCGACACTGTGTGCGGACGAGGGGAGTCCGGAACACGGGCAAGCCCATGAGAATGGCGCATTCCGCGCGCGGAGGAAGGACTGGCATACGGACGGGCCGAGTTGCCCGGCTGTCCGGGGGCCAGCACAGTGGACGGGACGGAGCGGTCATCCGGACCCATGGCCGTGTGCGCGCTCCGGTCGGAGTGTGTGTACCGGTCGGAGTGGAACGCGGGCGGACCAGGGAGACGGCGATGACGCGGCGAGAAGACCTACCGGCACCGTCACAAGGGCTGGTGCTGACGCATTTCCTCACCGTGCGTGATGTGCGTGTGTCGAGCCGCTTCTACGCGGATGTCTTCGGCGGCGAGGTGGTGCTCGCCGAGAATCCCGCCATCGTGAGGATCGCCAACGGCTGGATCATCATGAACCCCGGCGGCGGGCCCACCCCGGACAAGCCCGATGTCGTCCTCACCCCGCCCGCCCCCGGTGACCCTGTGTCGTCCTTACTGAACGTACGGGTCGCCGATCTGGCCGCCTTCTACGAGCAGGCCACCGCGAAGGGCGCGCGCTTCCTGACCGAGCCGCTCGACCGCAAGGCGGAACTCCGCTGCTATCTCCGTGACCCCGACGGATATCTGGTCGAGGTGGGACAGGCCACCGGGATGGTGCACGGCGTCTTCGCGGACCGCCCGCCCGCCGACGGCGGCTGAGCCACCCCGTACGGGCCGGGCACCCGCGGGCAGGGCACCCGTACGGGCCGGATGTCCGTACAGGTCCTGAGGCCGGTCCGTGGGCCGGTGTCAGGTGTACGGCTGCCGGTCCCCGGTGACCGACAGGAGCTGGAGCTTGTCGTAACTCTCCGTCCCGGGAGTGGCGGTGTAGACGAGAAGGGCCTGGGCCTGGTCGTTGTCGAAGAGGACCTGGCAGTGCAGTTCCAGCACGCCCAGTTCCGGATGGCTGATCCGTTTGGAATCGTCCCGGACCACGCCGATCTCATGCGCCCCCCACAGCGCCGCGAACTCCTCGCTCCGTTCGAGGAGCGCGTCGACGATCCGCCCGGCGGGGGAACCGGCGCCCTGGCGCGAGTAGACGGTGCGCAGTTGGGACGCGAAGAACCGGCTGTGCGTGGGGTGGTCGTCCTCCGGATAGATCAGCCGTGCCCGTGGATCGGTGAACCAGCGGTGGATCAGGCTGCGGTCCAGGCCGGTGTGGCGGGTCTCGTCGCCGAGGAGCGCCACCGCCAGTCTGGTCTGGGTCAGGGTCTCCGCGAGCCCGGTGATGACCTGGGCCGGAGTGTCGTCCAGACGGTCCAGGATGCGCATGATCCCGGGATTCACATGGTCGGTGCGGAGCATCCGGCCCGGGGTGTTGTGCCCGGCCGTCCGGAAGAGATGGTCGCGCTCGTCCAAGGACAGACGCAGACCGCGCGCGATCGCGGCGAGCATCGGTTCCGAGGGCTGGGGGCCGCGCCGCTGCTCGATCCGGGTGTAGTAGTCGGTGGACATCCCGCACAGGGCCGCCACTTCTTCGCGGCGCAGACCACGGGTGCGCCGGCGCGGGCCGCGGGGGAGTCCCACGTCCTCGGGCTGGAGGGCCTCGCGGCGGGTACGGAGGAAGTCCGCCAGTTGCGCTCTGTCCATCTGCTCAGTCTCCCTCGTCCTGCTCGGTCTCCCTGCTCGGTCTCCCTGCTCGGTCTCCCTGCTCGGTCTCCCTGTCACGGGTGTCCGGCGTCGCGGGTGGCGCGCGGGGTCGTCGAACCGCGCGCCACCCGCCGCTCATCCACGGCTCAGAGCAGGGTGCCGCCCGACGCCTCGATCCGCTGACCCGTGATCCAGCCGGTGTTCTCGGAGAGCAGCGAGGCGACGACACCCCCGATGTCCTCCGGGCGCCCCACCCGTCCCAGCGCGGTCTGGCTGTCCAGCAGGGCGCGGAACCGCTCGTTGTCGCGGATCACACCGCCGGCGAAGTCGGTGGCCACGGGACCGGGGGCGACCGTGTTCACGGTGATACCACGCGGGCCGAGTTCCTTGGCGAGATAGCGGGTGAGGACCTCGACGGCGCCCTTCACCGACGCGTACGCCGAGGCGCCCTGCCCGGTGAAGCGGGTCAGACCGGTGGACACATTGAGCACACGGCCGCCGTCCGCGATGACCGGTACGAGCCGCTGGGTCAGGAAGTACACACCGCGGAAGTGCACGTTCACCAGCTCGTCGAAGCCCTCGGGGGTGGTCTCCGCGAACGAGGCCGTCAGGGAGCCCCCGGCGTTGTTCACCAGGAAGTCGAAGCTCTCCCGGCCCCAGCGGTCCTTGAGCACCCGGCGTACGTCGTCGGTGAACCGGTCGAACGACTCGGCCCGGCCGGTGTCGAGCGGAAGGGCGACGGCGGTACGGCCCAGACCGGCCACGGCGTCGACGACGGCGTCCGCCTCCTCGCCGTGGGAGCGGTAGGTGATGATCAGATCGACACCGTCCTCCGCGAGCCGGAGCGCGGCACTGCGCCCCAGGCCCCGGTTGGCTCCGGTGATGATCGCGATCTTTGGCTGTGTGGTCATGGGACGGCTCCCTCATGGCGGGTGGCCGCCGCGTGCCGATCACGCGATCCGGACGCACCACCTCGCCACGCCCCAGCCTGGGCGGGGCCCCGGACAGGATGAAGGGCTCACCTGTCCAGGGACCGGCAGTCCCAGGTTCAGCGCCTACCGGCCTACCGGCCTACCGGACTACCGGGCTGCCGGGCTACCGGACGCGCCGGTAGCTGCTGCCGTCCTGGGGGCGGGCCAGCAGACCCGCCACGACGAGGTAACGGCGCAGTGCGGAACAGTCCTCGTGGACCGTGAGCAGCGCGTCGTTGACCTCGCGCTCGCTGTAGGTCCTGTCGCGCTCGAACAGCGTTTCCGTGAGGTGGACGAGAAGCTGCTCCCGGCGGGCCGCCTTGCGTGGGATCGCCGTCAGCCGCCCGTGCGAGAACAGGGCGGCCACCCCCTGGGCACCGCTGGATCCGTTGTCAGACATGGCGGGGAGCCTTTCAGCCCGCCCCTCCGCCGTGCAACGCGTTTTCGCGGGCGGGCGGCAGGGCCCGCAGCCACTGCACCAGCAGCCGGTTGGTCTCGTCGGCGCGTTCCTGCTGGATCCAGTGCCCACAGCCTTCGAGGACATGGGAGGAGAGCAGGCCGGGAAGAGTCGCCGGGTAGTTCTCGATGGCGTCCGCCAGCCAGGTGGTGGACGCGTCGAGGGCGCCGCCGATGAACAGCGAGGGCTGGGTGACCGCAGACCCGTCCCACGCGGCGAGGTCCTCCCAGTCCCGGTCGGCATTGCGGTAGCGGTTCAGCGCCCCGGTCAGTCCGGTCCGTTCGAACTCACCGGCGTAGAAGTCGAGATCGGCCTCGCTGAGCCAGGACGGCAGGGTGTCACCGGGGAAGCGGTCGGAGAGCCGCGCGCCCGGGGGGACGAAGAAGAGACTGTCCTCGCCGGCCGCCGGCATCGTCTCCGCCGAGAGCCCGGCGTAGAACCCGGCCAGCCACTCCCGTACGCCGGGTTCTATCTCGGCCTCCGCGCGGCCGGGCCGCTGGAAGTAGCTGACGTAGAACTCCTCGTCCCCGCCGATCCGCGCGAAGGCGTCGGTGGGCCGGGGTCCGCCCCGTGGGGCGTAGGGAACGCTCAGCAGTCCGACGGCCGTGAAGATCTCCGGCCTGAGCAGGGCGCTGTTGGCGGCGATGGCCGAGCCCCAGTCGTGGCCCACGATCACCGCGGTCTCCTCGCCCAGTGCCCGTACGACGGCGACGTTGTCGTCGACATGGTCGAGCATCCGGTACGCCTCGACCTCGGCGGGCTTCGACGAGCGGCCGTACCCGCGGACATCGACGGCCACCGCGCGGAAACCCGCCTCGGCGATCGCCGGGAGCTGATGGCGCCAGGAGTACCAGGACTCGGGAAACCCGTGCACCAGGAGGACCAGCGGGCCGGCGCCGCACTCCACGAGATGGATACGGCCGGCGGGGGAGTCCACCAGCCGGTGCGTCCGGTCCGGGAGCGAGGCCGGGGCCCGGTCAGGAACCGGCTCCGGAACCCCGGCCGGGACGGGCGAGGGGTGGGCGGGCTGCGACATGCTTCCTCCTGGATTCTCGCACCGGGGTGCCGGGGTGCCGGGGTGCCGGGGTGCCGGGGTGCCGGCGTAGCGAGGGCGGCTGTCCGGCGGTCCGGCGCGAGCGCGTGACCCCGTCCGCGGCACTGCCACGATCATGCGCGGCACCCCGCGGCGACACGAGTTCCGTTGCCGGTCCGGCAAATCCGGGGCGCGGCGCCCGGGAGGGATCCCGTCCGCCGATCCGTCCGCGGCGCGGAGCGGCCGCGCCTACCGTGCCCCAGGGGCTGTTCCGGCAACGAATCATGCCAGTCAGCGCAAAAATCCAACGACTGGACGCAGTTGAGTGGCAATGAAACGAAATCAGTTCGCAGGAACCTTGTGGAACGGGCTGTGCGGGTCCTACTGTCACCTCACCCTCCCGACAGAAACGAGCATTCGATGTCATGGAGCATCACAGGAGCCGCAGTCCGGCAGTCCGGCAGACCGCCGCGCAGGACCGCCGGGGCCGCCAGGGCCGCGAGGGCGGTCGCGGCGGTGACCGCGGCCGCCCTCGGTCTCGGTGTGCTGGCAGGCGGTACGGCCCTCGCGGGCACGGGCGCTGACGGAGCGTCGGCTCCTGTCGTGACGCGCGCCGCTCTCTCCCCCTCGCTGGTCGCGGGCAGGGGCGCGAAGGTCGACTTCGTGGAGCAGGAGGCGGAGAAGGCGGCGACGAACGGCACGGTCATCGGGCCGGACCGGACCGCGTACACACTGCCCGCGGAGGCGTCGGGCCGTCAGGCGGTCAAGCTGACGCCGGGACAGCACGTCGAGTTCACACTGCCGAGCGCGGCCAACGCGATCACCGTGCGCTACAGCATTCCGGACGCTCCCGAGGGCGGCGGCATCACCGCGCCGCTCGATGTCACGGTGAACGGCAAGAACCGCTCCACCATGACCCTCACCTCGCAGTACGCGTGGCTGTACAACCAGTATCCGTTCTCGAACGACCCGAACGCCGGTCTGCTGCACCCCGACTGGTGGATCACCGAGTGCTCCTGCGTGCCGAGCGGGACGACACCCGCCCCGACGATCGACAAGCCGTTCCGGCCCAACCACTTCTACGACGAGCAGCGCCTGCTGCTCGGCAAGAAGTACCGCGCGGGTGACCGGGTACGGCTCACGGTTCCCGCCGGGAGCAGGGCCGCGTGGACGGTCGTCGACCTGCTCGACTCACACCTCGTCGGCCTGCCGCGCGTCGAGCTCGCCGCGGCGAACGTACTGGCCTTCGGGGCCGACCCGTCCGGCCGGCGCGACTCCGCCGACGCGTTCGACAGGGCGATCGCCTTCGCGAAGCGCGCGCACCTGAAGGTGTACCTGCCGCCGGGCACCTACCAGGTGAACCGCCACATCGTCGTGGACAAGGTGACGATCGTGGGCGCCGGCAACTGGTACACGATCATCAAGGGCCGCGAGGTGGACCTCGCCACCCCCGCCCCCGACGGCTCGGTCCACACCGGCGTCGGCTTCTACGGCAAGGACGCGGCGGACGGCGGCAGTACCGATGTCCATCTGTCCGGGTTCGCGATCGAGGGCGATGTCCGCGAGCGCGTCGACACGGACCAGGTGAACGGCATCGGCGGCGCGATGAGCGACTCCACCATCGACGGCCTCCACATCCGGCACACCAAGGTGGGCCTCTGGTTCGACGGACCGATGTCGAACCTCCGGGTCACCAACAATGTCATCGTGGACCAGATCGCCGACGGCCTCAACTTCCACACCGGCGTGACGGACTCGGTCGTGTCGAACAACTTCGTCCGCAACTCCGGGGACGACGGTCTCGCCATGTGGTCGGAGAAGACGTCCAACGCCGGCAACACGTTCGACCACAACACCGTGCAGACTCCGGTGCTCGCCAACGGCATCGCCATCTACGGGGGCAAGGACAACACCGTCTCCAACAACCTCATCGCCGACCCGGTCCGGGAGGGCAGCGCCATCCAGGTCGGCTCGCGCTTCGGCGCCGAGGCGTTCACCGGGCATCTGCGGATCACGGACAACACCACGGTCCGCGCCGGCACCTACGAGCTGAACTGGAACATCGGCCTGGGCGCCATCTGGTTCTACGCGCTGGAGAAGAACATCGACGCCGACATCCAGGTGACCGGCGACCACTTCCTTGACAGCACCTACAACGCGATCATGCTGGTCAGCGACTGGCCGGTGAAGGATCTGTACGCGATCACGAACGTCCACTTCAAGGACATCAGGGTCGACGGTACGGGCACCTCGGTGGTCAGCGCGCGGGTGGCGGGCTCCGCGTCCTTCCAGAACGTGGACGCCCGCAATGTCGGGGCGGTCGGTGTGAACAACTGCGGGTCGTTCAACTTCACCCCCGCCGGCTCGGAGTTCTCGCTGACGGACCTCGGCGGCAACGACGGGGGCGGCACCACCGGTGCCTGGCTCGCCCCGTGGGAACTGCCGAACACCATCACCTGCGACGACCGCCCGCCGGTGGTGAGCCCGCCGGCGCCGTCCCCGTGGTGACACCCGCCGGGCCGCGCGTCCACGGCCGCTGATCCTCCCGCCTCCCACACCTGTCCGGCCCCGGTCCCGACCGGGGCCGGACAGGTGTGGGCCCCGCGGCCCGACCACTCCCGGTCGCCTCGTACGCCGCCGTGCCGGGGCGGACGACGACCGTACCCCGGCGCACCCTGTGGCCCGGTCGACGACGTGCTGGTCAGGAAGGTCCTCCGTAGGCGAGTTCGCTGGCCAGCAGTGCGGCTCCGACGACCCCGGCGCGCGGGCCGAGTTCGGACATCACGATCGGCAGATTCCCCGTGGCGAGCGGGAGCGAGCGTTTGTAGACGACACTGCGGATCTCGGCGAGCAGCACATAGCCGAGCCCCGACAGGCCGCCGCCGATCACTATCATCGACGGGTTCATAAAGCTGACCAGGGTGGCGAGGACCTGTCCGACCCGATGGCCACCGTCCCGGATCAGATTGACGCAGACGTTGTCACCGCCCGAGGCGCATTCGGCGACATCCACGGCCGTCAGCGTCCCCTGGGCGGCGAACCGCTCGGCGAGGGCCGGGGACCGGCCGGAGCGGGCGGCCTCCGTGGCGTCGCGGGCCAGCGCGACGCCGCCGAAGTACGCTTCCAGACAGCCGGTGTTGCCGCAGGAACAGACGGGTCCGTCGGCCTCCACCTGGATATGGCCGATGTCGCCGGCACAGCCCTCCGCACCGCGGTAGATACGGCCGTGATGCTGCATCCCGGAGCCGATCCCACTGCCGATCTTGACGAAGAGCAGATGGTCGACGGCTCGGGCCACACCGCTGTGCGCCTCGCCGAGGGCCATCACATTGACGTCGTTGTCGACGACCACCGGGCAGCCGTGCTCGCGGGCGAGGGTGTCGCGCACGGGGTAGCGGTTCCAGCCCACCATGATCGGCGGCGAGACGGGCACACCGTTGCGGAAACTGACCGGGCCCGGCAGGCCTATGCCTATGGCGTCGAGACGGGTGAAGTGGCCCTGGGCGCGCAGCTTGTGGAGGAGTTCGCTGACCCGGCCCAGCACGGCGACCGGTCCCGAGCGGATGTCGGCGGACTCGGAGCAGGCGGCCACGGGTTCGAGACCGCCGTCGGTGATCTCGATGTCGATCGAACTGGCGCCGAGGTCGACGGCGGCGAACCGGAGACCGGGAGCGAGCTGGACGAGCGTGGAGCGACGCCCGCCGCGTGAGGCGGCCGGACCCGCCTCCAGGACCAGTCCGGTGGCGACCATACGGTCGAGTTCGGCGAGCAGCCGGGGGCGCGGCACCTCCAGCCGGTCCGACAACTGGGCCCGGGACAGTGGACCGTTGTCGCGCAGCATGCTCAATACGCGGTACTGAACGCTCACGGGCTCCACTTCCTCAAAGGCACCTCGGGCCGTCCGGCCGGACCGCCGGGCACCGGTACCCGGCACCCGCGCGGGGCGGATGCCGGGACGTCCGGGCGGCTGTTGTCCAAGCCTTACTGTTCGATCGTATGAAACTTTCGCTCGGCCTGCTAAAAGTTGGCCGAAGCGCTGCCCCGGACATCGGGACAGCGCTTCGGACAGGGCCTCCGGGAGACGTCAGTCGGCCAGCTCTCCCCTCACGGCCCGTGCGTCACGGGCGAGGGCCGCGCCCGCCGCCGCGTCGTTCACCAGCGTGGTGTCTCCGGCCGATACGGCGAACGACTCCAGCACCGCCGCCGCCTGGCTGATCCGCCCGGCCTCGGCGTGCGCCCGTGCCTGGTCGAGCCGGACCGTCAGCCGCTGCCGGCCCTGCTCCGTGAGAAGACCCTCGGCGCGCAGCCGCGGGATCAGCGCGGTGAGATCGGCGAAGGACGTGCTGGTGGTGAAGTGCACGGTCCTCGTGCTGGTGTTGCCCGCCCGGTCCCGGGCCGTGACCTTGAGGTCATGGCCGCCCAGCGGCAGCCGCCAGAGCTGTACGGGCTGACCCGAGGCGACGGCGGTCCCGTCCAGGGTGGCGGTCGCGGTGGCTCCTCCGGACACCGTGTCGGTGGCCGTGATGACCGGCACCGGCTGTTCGGAGTCGCCGTGGCCGCCGTCGGCGTCCAGACCGGTGACCGTCACCGAGGGGCCGGTCCGGTCGATCCGCACGGTGAGGGTGCCGACCTCGGAGACATTGCCGCCGCTGTCGGTGGCCCGGTACGAAACGGTGGTCGTGCCCTCGGCGGAGAGCGTCACGGCGGCGTTGGCCGACAGCCAGGTCGTACCGCCGTTGACCGAGTACTGGCGGCCGCTGACCGTGCCGTTGTCCGTGGCGGTGACGTTCAGCGACACATTGCCGGTGTACCAGCCGTCGCCGCCGTCGGGCCGGGCCGGGCTGAGCGTGGCGGTGGCCTTCGGCGGCGTCTTGTCGGCGACCCCGGGGCCCTGGAAGGCCAGGGAGTCCAGATCGACCCCGCCCGAGGTGGTGACATACAGCCGTCCGCTGCCCGAAGGCGCCTCGGGCAGCGCCGTGGTGACGGTCTGCCAGCCCTCACCGGCCGGCACGGACACGGTCGCGAACGGGGCGGCGGCGGCGGAGTTCCAGCGCAGCGCCAGGGTGCCGGCCCCCGAGGCACGGGTCTTCACCCCGGTGATGCCGGTGAAGGAGACCGGGTCGTAGGAGAGCCAGTCCCCGGCGTCGAAGGAGGTCACCTTGCGCTGACCGGACGCGCCGCTGTCGTCGGTGATCGTGACCCCCTGCGCGGAGTCGTGGTGCTCGGCCTGCATGAGGGCCGGGTTGAGCACCACCTGGGCCTCACCGGTGGCCGGCGGAACACCGCCCGCGCCCTTGTCGGTGTAGGTGACACCGAGCACCCCGAAGACGTTCTCGGTGTCACCGTGCCCGGCGTCGGCCGGTGTCACGACCGCTCCCGAGCAGCCGGTTCCGCTGTTGACCGGGTGGCCGTGCTGGTTGTGCCCGAGCCCGAAGGTCCAGGCCACCTTGGCGCAGTCGGCCTGGTTGCCGTCCTCGACGTCCTCGACCGCGACCCCGTACGGCACGGCGTCGCCCCAGTTGAAGAAGGAGCCGTCGGGCGGCGAGGTGATGGCGACGGCCGGGGCGGTGTTGCCGACCGTGATCTGACGGCTCGACAGCCCCGTTTTGCCCTGGGGGTCGGTGACCTTCAGCCGGGCCTGGAACTGGCCGTTGTCCGGGTAGGTACGGGTGGCCGTGGGGCCGTTGGCGTCGAACGTGCCGTCACCGTCGAGGTCCCACTGATAGGTGAGTTCCCCGTTGTCCGGGTCGCTGGAGGCGGTGGCGTCGAAGGAGACGGACAGCGGTGCCTGGCCGGAGGTACGGTCGGCCTTGATCACCGCGGTGGGCGCCTTGTTGCCCTCGGCGTAGTCGATCCGGTAGAGACCCGCGTCGGGGTTCTGGCGGAAGAATCCGTCGCCGTAGTCCAGCACGTAGAGCGCGCCGTCCGGGCCGAACTCCAGGTCCATCGGGTTGTCCCACGGCGGGATGCCGTTCTCGGACCGCTCGCTGTTGGGGAGTACGTTCTCCAGCTTGGTGACCGGGCCGTCCGGTCCCGCGAGGGTGAGGGCGGCCACGTAGTCCTGCGAGAACTCGCCGAGGAACGCCTTGCCGTCCCAGTACGCGGGGAACTTGCCGGGGGAGGGGTTGTCCGCGTCGTAGTGGTAGACCGGGCCGCCCATCGGGGCCTGGCCGCCGGGTCCGCCGGGGCCGCGGAACGCGGTCAGCTCGGGCCACGGCTGGTCCGTGTCGCGGTCTCCGTACCAGAGCGTGGCCGGGGTGGCCGGGGGCAGTTCCGTCAGACCGGTGTTCCAGCGCGAGTCGTTGACCGGCGCGGCGCAGTCGAAGGCCGGGCCCGGGGTGAGCGTGGCGAAGTCGAAGTCCCGGTAGGGCTTGGTGTTGTCACCCGTGCAGAACGGCCAGCCGCTGTTGAGGGGCTTGGTGGTGGTCTGCCACTCGACATATCCCATGGGACCGCGGTTCGGGTCGGCCGTGCCCGCGTCGGGTCCGTAGTCGCCCCACATCACGGCTCCGGTGGCCTTGTCCACCGACAGCCGGAACGGATTGCGCAGCCCCATCACGAAGATCTCGGGGCGCGCCTTGGCCGTACCGACCGGGAAGAGGTTGCCGTCCGGGACGGTGTAGCTGCCGTCCTCCTCGACATGGATACGGAGGATCTTGCCCCGCAGGTCGTTGGTGTTGCCGGCGCCGCGGCGCTCGTCGAGCCCGGGGTTGTAGGTGGGCGCGTCGTTGATCGGGGTGTAGCCGTTGACATTGGGCCCCGACGCCGGGGTGTTGCCGCCGGTGGCGAGATACAGATTGCCGTCCGCGTCGAAGTCCACGTCTCCGGCGACATGGCAGCACTGGCCGCGGTTGGCCTCGACCCGGATGATCTCCTGGGCGGTCGACAGGTCCAGTTCGTCGCCCGTCCACTTGTAGCGCGTGAGGCTGTCATAGCCCTTCCAACGGTCCCAGTACGAGTCGTTCTCGCCCGCGGGCAGTTGGAGGGGGGCCGAGCCGGCCGGGGTGTTCAGCGGCGGTGAATAGTAGAGATACACCCACCCGTTGGTGGCGAAGTCCGGGTCCAGGGTGACGGTCTGGAGCCCCATCTCCGAGTTCTGGTACACGTTGATGTGATTGACGACCTTGGTCACCCCGCTGCCGGGGTCGGTCAGCCGCAGATCACCGTTGCGCGCGGTGTGCAGCACACGGTTGTCGGGCAGCACGGCCAGGTCGATCGGCTCGCCCGTGTCCTTGGTGAGGGTCACCTTCTCGTAGTTCGCCCAGTCCAGGGCGTGTTCGGTGCCGTCATGGGCCTGGGCGGCGGGCGCGAGGGCCACCATGCCCAGCGCGGGCAGCGCCGCGAGCAGGACGCCTGAGATCAGGCGTCTGAGGGTACGGTGCACGGTGATGCGTCTCCTTGGTCGCTGGCGGTCAGGAGGGTGCGCGACCGGGCCGGCCCGTCGGCCGTACCGTGACAGCGGTACGGGACTCCGGCGGGCCGGGCCGGTGGGGTGCGTGCGGGTGGGGGCTCTCACGCGGAGGCGGTTCGGTCCCGCGGTCCGCCCGTGGTCCGGGCGGCCCGTCCTCAGCCGAGCAGTCCCTTCAGCGCGCCGAAGCTGCGCTCGGCGGCACCGAGGGAACCGGGCGGGTTGGGCTGGGTGTTGGGGGCCGTGTCCTGCTCCCAGATGCCGATGTGGGCGGCGCGGGGGCCGATGTCCCGGATGAACTTCTCGTACGGCAGGTCACCGGCGCCGAACTCGACGATGTCGAAGCCGTCGGCCTTCGACGGGTTGGAGTCGCCGTCCTTCATATGGAACAACGGGTAGCGGTAGGGCTGGTCGCGCACATACGCGGCCGGGTCGAATCCGGGCCAGCGGTACTGGCCGACATAGGCCCAGTAGACGTCCAGCTCCAGATAGACATGGCGGGGATCGGTGTTCCTGAGGAACACGTCGTACAGCCGTACCGAGGGCTGGTCGGTGGCGAAGGCGAACTCGCCCGCGTGGTTGTGCTGGTAGAGCTTGAGGCCCCGGGCGGTCGCCGCGGCGCCCCAGGTGTTGAACTCCTCGGCGGCGGCGAGATAGCCCGCGACCGTGTTCACGTTCGTCGGCGCGTTGGCGGTGCCGATGTGCGGCATGCCGAGGATCTCCGCGGCGTCCAGTTCGGCCTGGAGATTGCCGCGCAGATTGCCGATGCCGACATGGCTGCCGACCGCGCGGAGCCCGTTGTCGTCGAGGAGCCGCCGGATCTCGGGGAGCGTGATCTGCCGGCCCAGGATGGAGGTGTTCTGGGTGTATCCGGCGAACTCGATCTCCCGGTAGCCGATACGGGCCAGCTCCGGCAGGACGACGGCGAAGCCGAGCGCGGTGACCTTGTCGCGGATGCTGTAGAGCTGGATTCCGATGCGGTCCTTGGGGATGGACAGGCCGCTCGTCGCGGCGGAGGCGGTGGCCGCCGTCGCTCCGGTGACCGAGGCGGCGGCGAGTGCCACGGTGGTGCCCACCGTGGCGCGCAGGAAGTCCCTGCGGTCGAAGGACTTGTGCAGATGGCCCATGGCCACTCCTGAGGGAGGAAGTATGCGGTGAGGAAGGTCGGGGGCACCGCGCCGTGCTGCCGCGGTGCGGGGTGTCGCGCTGGTGTGATGCGGCGCCAGTGACGCCCGGCCTGTGACGCCCGGCCTGTGATGCCGGGCCTGTGGCGCCCGGCCTGTGATGCCGCGCCTGTGATGCCGCTCCGCCCCGGGTGTCGCGCCGCCGTCGCGCACCGGTCCCGGCCGACGGGCAGGGGCCGGAAGGGGCTTCGGCGGTGCGGGGCGGCCGCGGTGTGTTACAGGCGGGTGGCGCCCGCGGTCCGGGCGGCGGCACGGGCCTCGGCGGCGCGCTCGGCGGCCTTCTCGGCCAGATCGCTCCCGCGGTCCCGCGGTGCCGCCTTGGCGGAGCGCGCGGCGGCGGCCGACGCGGCCGCGGCGGTCTCCCCGGTTATGCCACCGCGGACCCGGGCCAGCTCGCCGACCTGGAGGACGGGGGAGTTGCCGGTGGCCGTGAGCTTGCCCCGCACGATCGCGTTGTCGAGCACGGCGTTCGCGGTGTTGTCGGTGACCGTGAGGTCCTCGTCGAGGTACGTGGCCCCGGCGCAGGATCCGAGCAGCCCCGCGCCACCGAGCTGGAGCGTGTCGGAGTTGCCCTTGTACACGGCGTCGCCGTACACCTCGGTGGCGCACAGGACGCCGCCCAGCGTGTTCCCGTTCACGGTGAGCGTTCCGTCGACCGTGCTGTCGTAGACGTCCGTGTACTGGTTGCCGTCACCGGTGAGGCTGCCGTCCACGGTGCTGCCGGAGACGTACAACTCGCCCGCCTGGGCTCTGACGTTCCCGTCGAGAGTCGAGTCGACGGCGTACAGGAAGCCCTGGTCGGTGGTGATCGCGCCCTTGACGGTGCTGTCCTGGAGGTGTGCGCCGAAGGCCGCCCGCGCGGTCACGGCGCCCTTCACCGAGGTGTCGGTGAGGTCCACATAGGCGTTCGCACCCACCGTGACCGCCCCGTTGAAGGTGGCGCCCGAGGCGACCAGATCGGCCCCGGCCTCCACCGTCACGGTGCCCTTGACCTTGGTGCCGGTCAGCGTGCACGACGCGCCGGCCGGTACGACCAGGTCGCCGCCGACGGTGACCGCCCCGCCGTCGCCCACACAGGTGGTGTAGAGCGCCGCCTGCGCGGGGCCGGCGAACGCCACCAGACCTCCGGAGGCCACCAACGAGGCCGTGGCGATGAACGTGCGGATCTTCATATCGCTTCCCTTCTCCTGCGGTCACGACCGCGCGGGTTGCGCGGCCGGATACCCCGTGTGACGACGTCCGTCGGCGTGAGCCGAGGGGGGCTGCAACAGTGCGTGCGCGTACGGCCGTCGCGACGGCCGACACACGGCGCCTAGGGACGGGCGGCGGCCCGACCGTGGGGGGAGACGTACAAAGACAGGTGTGGTGCGAGGCGTTCGCGTGAACGCCCGGTGGTCGTGGTGCGGTTGAGCGGTAGTGGTGTTACCGCGACGAAACACGTGCCTGGTCGGGCGAGACATTAGGGCGGCGTATGGGGACTGTCCAGAGGTTCGGATGAAATCTCCGGAACTTTCTCATGATCCGTCAAAAGATAGAGCGCGCAGGTGAAAAGCTGGTCGGCGGCTCGCCGGAGCGTGCACCGGGGGGCCGGGCTGCGGTGAACGGCGCGGACCGGGGCGTTTCTGGGCTGTTCCCGGTGCTCGACACGGAGCCGAGGGCCCGGGGCACATGAGCGGAGGCGGCTTGGGCCCGGAAGTGGGTCTGCGGACCCTGCCGTTGGGCCCGAGTTCATTCTTACGCTGCGTTCCGTTCGGGGGAACGGTTGCGGCGTGGGGTGAGGAGTGAAGGGTGAGGGGCGCCAGAGGTCTCCCGGCTTGGCATGCGCATGGCGATAAAGGCCAGGGCGGGGTGGAGTATGTCGCGATGATCGGGGTCGTCGCCCTGATCGTGGCGGCGATCGTCGGGCTGACGGTGCCCGACGACGAGGCGGTCGGGCTCAAGAACGCCGTGTGCAGAATCATTCATGCCGCCGACGGCGGGTCGGGGTGTGCCTCGGGTGAGGACGGCGGCGGGGGCGGTGGCGGAGGCGGCGGGGGAGGCGGAGGTGACGGTGAGGATCCCGTCGTACCTCCCGACGACCCCTTCCAGCCCGCGAAGTGTCTGCTGTCGCAGGACCAGACCAAGGACACCGTCGTCATCCAGATCCTCTTCATCAAGATCAGCGGCTCGGAGTATGTGAAGCTCCAGCAGTGGTCCGACGGCACGGTCACCCTGGAACGGGTGACCGAAAGCGGAGCCGGTGTCACGGCGAGCATCTCCGCCGGGATCCCCGGACTGAAGGACTGGGGCGGCAGCGCCTCGCTGAGCGGCAGCTATATGGCGAGCAGCGGCAGCGGCGGACAGTGGTTGTTCAACGGGAACAAGAGCGACAATCCTCAGGCGGACCTGGAGGCCAACCTGGAGGACGCCAAGCAGTTCACCGAGTTCCTCAAGGCCCAGGACAAGTGCAACAGCCGTCCCGCGGGCCCCCGTTCGTCCGAACTCGGGATGATCTGCGGCTACCACGCCGACAAGAAGAAGCCCGACATCCCGCCGGAGCGGGCGCCGGACGTCGACATCACCAAGACGACCACCGAGGTGTCCGGCGGGGTGAGTTTCGGCAAGTCGTTCACGAAGGGCAGCGGGAAGGGCGGCGAGGACGGCAAGCCCAAGGAACTCGGCAACATCTCCGGTGAGGGCCTCTCCGGCTCGATGACCGAGGACGTGGTGGTCCTGCGGACCAAGACCGGGCCGGACGCGGGCAAGGTCACCTTCGTCTACACCTTCTCCGTCAGCGGCAAGGCCGGTGAGGTGGGCCAGGTCACCGGCACCCGGATGCAGCAGGTGGCCGTCACCTACGACGCGGCCATGTACGACGAGGAGGAGAAGAACGGCCAGCCGCACCGCCCCCAGAAGATGGTGATCACCACCAGCGAGGAGGCCGGCGAGGGCCCCGGCATCAATGTCGGCGCGGGCGCCAACGCGGGCCCCGTGACGATCGACGTCGGCGGGGGCGGCGGGGAGATCGAGTCCCAGATCCACACCGAGTCCGCCGAACTCGTCCTCGACAACGACGCCGACAGCACCCTCGTCGAGGACTGGCTGCGCGGACGCGGCGACTTCCCCGCCAGTGACGCCCTGCCCTCACCCTCCGACGCGGCCGAGGCACCCGGCGCCGACGCCGGACCCCTGGAACGCCTCCTGCACGACAAGGGCAAACTCTCCCGCCTCGACTACAAGGCCAACACCGACTGGTGGAACGCCTCCCTCGGCATCGGCTTCGGCATCTCCGCGGGACAGGTCACCGTCGGCTTCAAGCTCTTCGGCATCGACATCACCCACGAACACAAGGAACAGACCATCACCGGCAATCCGACCTACGCGACCGGTCCCCAGAGCGGCGGCACACGTCCCTGGGTCGAGTGGAAGAAGTGCACCCAGACCACCCCCATCACCACATGAGGCCCTGACACCCCGACAGTTCCTCTCCGGTGCCTCCTCTCCCTCGACTCCCCCGACGCGGGTGCGCGGCGGGCAACAGGCCCGCCACGTACCCGCGCCGCGCGTCCCGTACCCGCGCCGCGCGGCCGGTCTCAGCCGGCCGGCCGCGCACCGCCACGAGCGGGCCGGCCGAAGCGGACGGGGACGCCGGGCGAGTAGAGCACGCTCACCGGATCTCCGGCCGGCGCGGGCAGCCCCCCGGCCGTCAGCAGGTCCTCGGCACACTCCAGCAACTCGGCGCGGTACAACGGCCAGCGTGGGTGGGTGTTCGGCAGATACACCGTCCGGCCGAGCACGGTGGTGTGCATCCCCCAGCGGGCGGTCACGAAATGTTCCAGGGCGCTGGGCTCCGCGACCGGCTCGCCCACGCGGACCAGGATTCTGCTGTGCGCCCCACGCGGTCCGGGCCATCGCCGCCGCCCGGTGTATGTCAGGGTGTCACCGGCCCGGTCGACGGTCATCCGGGACCAGACGTACGGCAGCCGGAAGACCGTCCGGCCCACCGCCACCGGGATGAGCCGGGAGGCGTCGAGCGAACGGAACACCACACCGCGGCGCCCCTGTGAGTCGACCGAGTAGAGGCGGACATTGGTCTCGGGGAAGCTCCCGAGGTAGGGGACACCGGGCAGCCGCAGCCATCCGACGCGGTGCATCCGGAAGGCCACCAGCCCGACGTATGCCGTTCCGTCGAGCGTGTCGGGGACCGTTCCGGCGGGCAGGAGCGGAGCCACGTCCGAGGGATCGGCGGCCCAGTGGAGAAAGGCGAGGTCCAGCCATGACTGGGTGAGCAGCGGGCGGGGCTCGTCCCGGGGCGGGTCGGGTGTCACGGGCTCCGGCATCGAGGAAGGAGACGGCACCCCGCCAGCATCCCAGAGAGCGCCCCCCCACGCCCCGCCCCCCACGCCCCGCCCCTACGGCCCCGCCGCCCCCACGCCCCGCTCCCGCGTCCCGGCGCCAAGCCCGCCGGGCCCGCCGGGCCGCCGTCCGGGTCGGCCTCCGTCCGCGCCGGGTCATTCCCCGTGTCGTGCCCGTCGCGTCGCCGGTCGCTCGCCCGGTGCGTGTGGGCGACCCCCGCGAGCCGGGCACACCCTGCCCCACGGCGTCTTCGACGGAGCCGGTGTTCCGGCCGGCCTCCTCGGCCTCGACACGGGCGTACGACGGGTCGCGCGGCCCGCTGTCACGCGGCCCGCTGTCCCGCGCGTCCGGCTCCTCGCCGCTCCACGCCACGTCATGTCCGGAGTCGCTCTGCGCATGATGACCATCCCGTCCTCGTTCGGTCGTGCAGGGGTTGCCCCTGCGACACCGGAAGCCTTCTGGCACATCAGTCGAGGAGAAAGACCGATCGGCTGTCCCGGACAGGCACACGCCGCTGACCTGCGTGTTCAGCGGTGTCCCGGACAGGGCCGTCATACCGTCCGGCCCGGACGCAGCCGAAACCGTCCTCGACCGGCGAGCCGACGGGCTCGACGAGGAAACGCCAGGCGGGCTCGTGCTCCGCACGGGTGTACGCCGACAAAGGCGTATATCCCGTGAACACCACGGCAACTGTTGCCTCGCCGGGCCGAGTTGACCGGACCGGCGCTTTACCGTTCTCCCATGACGGAATCCGGGGCAGAGAAGGAACCGGTGCGCCTGAGGCCGTGGTATCTGTTCGTCCGCGTGACCCTGTTCGAGCTCGTCGGTCTCCTCATCTGGGGAGCGCTGACTCTGGTGACGCTGCAGTTCGGCTCCTCTGTGAGCCTGGAACTCGCGGCCGGGACGGCGGGCATGTTCGCCGCCGACACGGTGGTCGACCACTACCGCGCCAAGCCGCCGCGCAGGCGCGCCGCTGCCGCCGCGGCGCTGCTCACCTGGGCGGGGACGACGGTTCTGGCCGACCTGGTAGCCGGCCGGTTCCTCCCGGAGACCCTTCCCGACAGCCTGGGGTTCTTCGTCGGCTACCTCGTCGGGCTCCCCTGCGGTGCGGTCGTCTTCGCCCGGGTGGTCAACCGCGCGAGCGCCGTCTGACCGCCCGCCCCGCCCGGTGCCGTTCGGCGGACAGTCACCCTTCCTCACCGACCGCTCACCGACCGCTCGCCGGGTGACGCCGGTGCTTCCCCGCGCCCCTCACCGCAGGCAGACGGGCACCCGGCGCTCGTACACTGGGTGTTTCCGGGGGTTCTCTCGTCCTCCGACGATGGTGGTGACATGGCGAACCCGACGATCCTGACCGTCGACGACGATCCGGCTGTCTCCAGGGCCGTGGCCCGCGACATCCGGCGCCGGTACGGCGACCGGTACCGCGTCGTGCGCGCCGTCTCCGGAGCGGAGGCGCTGGAGGCGCTGAACGAGATCAAGCTGCGCGGCGAGCGGCTCGCGGTCATGCTCGCCGACTACCGGATGCCCTCGATGAACGGCATCGAGTTCCTCGAAGCGGCGATGGACGTCTTCCCGCTCGCCCGCCGGGTGCTGCTGACGGCGTACGCGGACACCGGCGCCGCGATCGACGCGATCAATGTCGTCGATCTCGACCACTATCTCCTCAAACCGTGGAACCCGCCGGAGGAGCATCTCTACCCGGTGATCGACACCCTGCTGGACGCCTGGGCCGCCACCCCCGACCCGGCCTCGACCGAGACCCGGGTGGTGGGTCACCGCTGGTCCGCCCCCTCCTTCGCCGTACGGGACTTCCTCGCGCGCAATCTGGTGCCGTACCGGTGGCTCCAGGCCGACGAACCCGAGGGCGCCCGGCTGCTGGCCGCCGCCGGAGTCACGGCGGCCGAGGTGCCCCTGGTGGTCACGTCCGACGGCACATCCCTGGTGGCGCCCGCCGAGGGAGAACTCGCCGCGTATGTCGGGCTGAGCACCACACCCACCTCCGACTTCTACGACCTCGTGGTGGTCGGCGGCGGCCCCGCCGGGCTCGGAGCCGCCGTGTACGGCGCGTCCGAGGGGCTGCGTACGGTGCTGGTGGAGCGCGAGGCCACCGGCGGGCAGGCGGGGCAGAGCAGCCGGATCGACAACTATCTGGGATTCCCCGACGGCGTCTCCGGTTCGCAGCTCACCGGCCGGGCCCGCCGCCAGGCCCTGAAGTTCGGGGCCGAGATCCTCAGCACCCGGGAGGTCGTCGCCCTGGAGGCGGCCGGATCGGGCAGGGTGCTGCGGTTCGGCGAGGGGGCCGCGATCACCGCCCATACGGTGGTGCTGGCCACGGGGGTCTCGTACCGACTGCTGGAGGCACCCGGCCTGGAGGAGTTCATGGGCGCCGGGGTGTTCTACGGGTCCGCCGTCACGGAGGCGCCCACCTGCGCGGGCGACGAGGTCTACATGGTGGGCGGCGCCAACTCCGCCGGTCAGGCGGCCGTCCACTTCTCCCGCTTCGCCAAGCGGGTGCACATGCTGATCAGGGGCGCCGATCTGGTCCGGTCGATGTCCTCCTACCTGCTGGAGCAGATCAGCGCCATCGACAACATCGTGGTGCACCCGTGGACCGAGGTGGCCGGCGGGAAGGGCGACGGGCATCTGGAGCAGTTGACGCTGCGGGACGTCCGCTCGGGCGCGGTGGACACGGTCGACACCTCCTGGCTGTTCGTCTTCATCGGCGCGGAGCCGCGTACGGACTGGCTGGACGGTGTGGTCGCGCGCGACGAGCGGGGGTTCGTGCTCACCGGCCCCGACCTGATCGCCGACGGGCAGCGCCGGGCCGACTGGTCCCTGCCACGGGATCCCTACCACCTGGAGTCCAGCGTCCCCGGGGTCTTCGCGGCCGGCGATGTCCGTGCCGCCTCCCTCAAGCGGGTCGCCTCGGCCGTCGGTGACGGCGCGATGGCCATCTCGCTGGTCCACCGTTACCTGGAGGCGCAATGACCTCTTCGGCTCCCTCGGCTTCCGACCGGTTGACGCCCGAGCAGGTGCGCACACTGTTCCTCTTCGAGGCACTGGACGACCGGCAGCTCGCGTGGCTGGCGGAACGCGGCAGGGTGGAGACGCGCGAGGGGGGCAGCGCCGTCTACAACGAGGGCGAACCGGCCACCTGCTTCTTCGTGCTGCTCAGTGGTGCGGTGACACTCAGCCGACGGCTGCACGGGGACGACATCGAGGTCTCCAGGACCGACCGGCGGGGCGTCTACGGCGGGGCGACCCAGGCGTATCTGGGCGATCGTGTGGACCAGGCCTATCCGAACACCCTGCGGGCCGTCAGTGACGCGGAGTTCTTCGTGCTGCCGGCCGACGAGTTCGCCCACGCGGTGCGCACCTGGTTCCCGATGGCCCTCCATCTGCTGGAGGGGCTGTTCTTCGGTACGCGCGCCGCGGAGACGGTCATGGGCGAGCGGGAGCGGCTGGTCGCGCTCGGCGCGCTGTCCGCGGGTCTGACCCATGAGCTGAACAACCCGGCCGCGGCGGCGGTGAGGGCCACCGAGGCGCTGCGTGAGCGGGTGACCGGGATGCGGCACAAGCTCGCGCTGATCGCCGACGGACGGCTGGACGGCACGCGGCTGCGCGGTCTGGTGGAACTCCAGGACGCGGCGGTCAAGCAGGCCGCCGCGGCGTCCGAGCTGTCGGCGCTGGACGCCGCCGACGCCGAGGACGAGCTCGGCGACTGGCTGGAGGAGCACGGGGTGGCGAGTCCCTGGGATCTCGCCCCGGTCCTGGTGTCGGGAGGGGTGGGTGTGCCGTGGCTGTCCATGGTCGCCGAGGCGGTCGGCGACGAGCATCTGGACTCGGCGGTGCGCTGGCTCGCGTACACCATCGACACCGAGCTCCTGATGGGGGAGATCGACGACGCCGTGACCCGGGTCTCCGACCTGGTCGGGGCGGCCAAGCAGTACTCCCAGCTCGACCGGGCGCCCCACCGGACAGTGGATGTGCACACGCTGCTCGACGCCACCCTGACCATGCTGAAGGGGAAGATCCCCGCCGGTATCCGGGTGGTCAGGCAGTACGACCACGAGCTGCCGTCGATCCCGGCGTTCAGCGCCGAGCTGAACCAGGTGTGGACGAATCTGATCGACAACGCGGTCGACGCCATGGGGGACAAGGGCACCCTCACCCTGAGCACCCGCCGGGAGGGCGATCAGTTGCTCGTGGAGGTGGCCGACACCGGGACCGGGATCTCCCCCGAGGTCCGGCCCCGGATCTTCGAGCCCTTCTTCACCACCAAGTCGGTGGGTGACGGTACCGGCCTCGGCCTGGACATCTCGTACCGCATCGTCGTCAACAAGCACCACGGCGACATCAGAGTGGTCTCCCGGCCGGGCGACACCCGGTTCCGGATACTGCTGCCGATCGCGCAGGCGCCTTCCCCGGACCTCACGGACCCCTCGGGCCCTGCGGACTCCTCGCACTCCGCCGACCTGTCGGATCTCTCGTCGGAGGAGTGAGGCGTCGTGACAGGTGGTGGGGGCCGTCGTGACGCGTGACCGGGGCCGTCGTGACGCGTGACGGGGGCCGTGGTGAGACATGACGGTGACGCGGAGCCCCGCGCGGGCGGGCCCCGCGCGGGGCTCCGCGTCACCGGTCCGTCAGCGGTATCCGGTCGCGTCCGCGGGCCCGCCCGCGTCCTGGACCTCGACCAGATAGCGCCAGGCGTCCGGCCGGCTGCCGTCGAGGTCGGTGAAGCCGTAGACCTGGGCGAGCCCGCCGCTGGAGAGCGAGGTGCCGTTCCAGCGTGCGACCTCGGGGTCGGCGGCCAGGGCCGCGACGGCCCGCCCGACGTAGAACGGGGTCTCGGAGATGGCGAAATGGGGCTGGTCCCCGAGCGCGTCGCGCCAGTTCTCCTCCGTCACACCGAAGTTCTCCAGCATGATCTCCGAGCGCAGCCAGCCGGGTGTGAGCGCCACCGCGGTGGCGCCGCGCGGCCCCAGCTCATGGCCCAGGGAGAAGGCCATACGGAGCACGGCGGTCTTGGCGAGGTCGTAGAAGAACGAGACCCGGTAGGTGTCCCGGTTGTAGTCGGCCGTTCCGTCGGTCATCTCGACCACCAGCCCGCCCGGCGTGCGCAGCAGCAGCGGGAGGGCGTGATGGCTCGTGATCGCGTGGGTGTCCACCGCGAGCCGGAGCAGCCGCAGACCTTTGTCGAGGTCGTGCTCCCAGACGGTGGCGTCCCATCCGAAGAGCAGTTCACCGCCCCAGATGTCGTTGACCAGGATGTCCAGCCGGCCCTGCTCGGCCTCCATCCGCTCCACGAGCGCACGCACCTGCGAGGGGTCCAGATGGTCGGTCGGCACCGCGATGCCGAGGCCGCCCGCCGCGGTGACCAGATCGGCGGTGTCCTCGATGGTCTCGGGGCGGTCGTACTCCGAGCGCCGCTCGCGTGTGCTGCGGCCGGTCACATAGACGGTGGCCCCGGCCGCCCCGAGTTCCACCGCGATTCCCCGGCCCGCCCCGCGCGTTGCCCCCGCGACCAGCGCGACCTTGCCTTCAAGTGGTGCTGACATGCCCGTCCTTCCGTGTCTTCCCGCTCTTCAAGCCCTGCTCCGGCCCCGACTGTTCCCGACCGGCCGCTGGACGATGCTGACACCGAAATCCGACATCCTCTGTCGTGTTTTCCGTCGGCGTCCGGCTCCGGCAGGCGGGCAGGAGTGCGCGCGAACCGGCCACCGGGACGCGAGGAAAACGGCTCGTCACCGGGGGTGCTGGGCCCCTAGCATCCGTCCGTGACCGAGAACACGACGGACGAGACGGCGGCGCGGACGGACCGGGAACGGTGCTGGCGGGGGAGGGGAGTCGGGTTCACCCCGCTTGAGGCCGATGACGCCGAGGCACTGCACCGATGGCGTTCCGACCCGGTGGCCGCGCACGAGGTCGGCCTCTGGCCCCGGCCGCTCTCCGCGCTCCGCGAGCGCGTCGAGCGGGACATCGACGACCAGAACCGTGACGACTTCCTCGTTCTGCTCCCCGACGGCACACCGGTCGGCCATGTCGCCCTGCTCGACGAGGACATGGTGGACGGTACGGCGCAGGCCTACCTCATGCTGGATCCGGACCACCGAGGCCAGGGGTACGGCACGGACGCGCTCGACGCGCTGGCCGATCTGGCGTTCGGTGAACTGCCGGTGCACCGCCTGGAAGCGATCACCCACACGGACAACACGGCCGCGCTCGCCGTCCTGAGGAAAACGGGGTTCGTCCCGGAGGGCGTCCGCCGCTCGGCGTGTCTGCACCGGGGACGCCGCTACGACCTCGCCCTCCTGTCCCTGCTGCGCGCCGAGTGGGAGGCGCTGCCACGCCCCCGGTCCTGGGACCTCTGACCGGGGGACCCGCGGCCGGTTCCGCTCGGCGTCCCCTGCCGTCCTCCAGGCATCCCTCTTCCAGGGAGCAGTGGGCCGCCATGGACGGGGTGCTGAGCGGAGGCCTCAGCGGCGCCGCACCTGAGGTGCCGGCACCAGGCGTACGACGGTGTTGAGCACATGGTCGATCGCGTCCCGTGAGGGCTGGTCGGTGAGGTTGGAGAGCAGCCGGGCCAGCATCCTGAGCAGGAACGGCGAGCCCATGACATACCGGTTGAGGACCGGCTGGAAGCCCGACCGGCTGAAGACGAGGTCGGCGGCGGCGTTGCCGAGACGGTAGTAGCGGCCCCAGCGGCGGTTCATCTCCACCGGGTAGTTGTGCAGCGCGCGCTCCCGCCTCGGGCCCTGGGGGAGGGCCAGCGCGAGCGCGGCGTTCTCGGCGGCGACCTCACCGGCCTCCATGGCCTGGGCGATGCCCTCGCCGTTCCAGGGGCTGATCATGCCTCCCGAGTCGCCGACCAGAAGCAGGCCCCGGGTGTACAGGGGGTGGCGGTTGAAGCCCAGGGGCAGAGCCGCGCTCCGTACGGGGCCCTCGGCGTTCTCCTCCCGCAGTCCCCACCCGTGGGGGGTACGGGCCAGCCACTGGTCCAGAGCGGCCCGCAGATCCGCCGTGCCGTACCGCCGGTGCGGCAGTGCGCCGAGACCCACATTGACCCGGCCGTCGCCCATCGGGAAGATCCAGCCGTACCCGGGCAGATAGCGGTCGCTCCCGGGGAAGCGGAGATCGGCCCACAGCTCCAGATACTCCTCCTCGGAGCGCTCGGGGCTGTGGTAGTAGCGCCGGGCGGCGGTCGCGATCTGACGGTTCCTGTCCCGCTCCAGACCGAGGGCGAGCGCGAGACGGGCGGAGGCACCGTCGGCGGCGATGACGATCGGCGCGCGGTACACCGCCGGTTCCTGTCCTTCGGTCACCGCGCCGACACCCGTGACACGTCCGGCGCGATCGGTCTCCGGGCGGGTCACCTTCACCCCGTCGCGCAGCCGCGCTCCGGCCGCGACCGCGTGACGGGCCAGGATGTCGTCGAAATCGTGCCGGCTGCGCGAGAGGCCGAAATCCGGGTAGCGCCCCAGACCGGGCCAGTCGATATGGACACGGTGATCCCCGGCCACCCACCGCATACCGCGTGAACGCATCCATCCCGGGGCCTTGATGTCGACGCCCATCCGGATGAGCTGGTACACCGCTCGCGGGGTGAGGCCGTCTCCGCACACCTTCTCCCGGGGGAAGCGGGACTTCTCCATCAGCAGTACATCGACGCCCGCCTGTGCCAGATGAAAGGCGGCGGACGAGCCCGCCGGCCCCGCCCCCACCACGATCACGTCGGCCTCTTCCGTCGAGGCCGGGGGACGGCCGGACCGTTCGTCCGGCGAGGACCGGTCTGATGTCGTTTCCCTCATCAGGAACTCCCTTCCTGGGACGGCCGACGCGCACCGAAGACACAGCCCCGCACGTCATCATCGGACAGGAGGGGCCGGCGGGGAACCACGCACAGTGATCAACGGGCCCCGGCCGCGGGTGTGTTCCGGCCTCGGCGCCGGACCGGACGGCCCTTCGCCGGACGGGACGATCCCGTACCGGGACGACCGGGACGACCGGGACGACCCCTTACCGGGACGGCTGGTCCGTGTCGGTACGCGCGGCGGACTTGCCGGTGCCGTCCGCCGTGTCGTAGCTGAGCGAGACACGGAACCGTCCGCCTTCGCGCGCGTCGAACTCGTGCACATGGCCGCTCATGCCGTTCGGAACGCGCCATTTCCGGATCGCGTCCGCGTCGAGAAGGGCGCGGTAGACAGCGGCGCGTGGGGCACGCAGGTGCCGGGAGACCTGAGTCGCGTACATGAAGTCAACGTAGCGCGGAAAATTGCGGGTTATGCGGGTCCCCTGTGCAGTACGGTCCCGGCCATGGACGATGACGACGGCTACTTCGACGAACGGGTCGCGGCGACATACGACGCATCGACAGGAGGCCCGTTCGAACCGAGCGCCGTGGAGGCGGCGGTCGACGTCCTGGCCGGGCTCGCGCGGGACGGCCGGGCGCTCGAACTGGCCGTCGGGACGGGACGTGTCGCACTCCCGTTGGCACGCCGCGGGGTCCCGGTCCACGGCATCGACATGTCACGGGCGATGGTCGCGCGGCTGCGCGCCAAACCGGGCGGCGACGAGATCGGTGTGACCATCGGAGACTTCGCGACGACGAGGGTGGACGGAGCGTTCTCCGTCGCGTATCTGGTCTTCAACACGATCATGAATCTGACGACCCAGGCGGCGCAGGTGGAGTGCTTCCGCAATGCCGCGGCTCACCTCGAACCCGGCGGGAGCTTTGTCATCGAGGTCATGATTCCCGAACTGCGGAAGCTTCCGGTCGGCCAGAACGTCGTACCGTTCCATGTGAGTTCCACACGGTGGGCGTTCGACGTCTACCAGGATGTCGCCAGCCAGGCCATGAGCTCGAACTATGTCGATGTGGTCGACGGCCGCGGCGAGTACCGGTCGGTCCCCTTCCGGTATGTCTGGCCCGCCGAGCTCGATCTGATGGCCCAGCTCGCCGGACTGCGGCTGCGTGAGCGGTGGGACGGATGGACGCGGGAGCCCTTCACCATCGAGAGCCGCCAGCATGTGTCGGTCTGGGAGAAACCCGCCGACTGAGGTGCGGTCCCTCTCCCTCCCCCGGCGGTGGTGTCCGGGGCACCGGGCCCCGGACACCACCGATGGCACTCGGCCACCGATGGCACTCAGCGCGGCGCGCGCGGCGCCGTATCCGCCTCGGCGCGTGCGAGTGCCGCCCCATGACCGAAGAATCCGGGCAGCCCTCCGGTGTGCAGAAACACGGTACGTGTGCCGGGAACGATGTCACCGGCCTCGACCGCCGCCATGAGTCCCGCCATCGCGCGGCCGGTGTAGACCGGGTCCAGGACGATGCCCTCCGTCCGGGCCGTACGGGTCAGCGCCTCCATGACCGGTTCGGTCAGGGCGCCGTAACCGGCGCCGACCTGATCGAGCGCGATCCTGAGTTCTCCGGGATCACCGTGTGTACCGGTCACCCCGCCGGCCAGCGCGGACACCGTAGCGGCGGGCTCCCGTACGGCACCGCAGTGGACGCCCAGCACCCGCTCGCCGCCCAGCGCGGCGACCAGGCCGGCCATCGTTCCCCCGGAGCCGAGCGCCACCACGACGGTGTGCAGATCCGGGGCCTGGGCCAGAAGCTCGTGGCCGCACTCGACATAACCCCGGGCCCCGAGCACGCTCGAACCGCCGAACGGGATCAGCGCCGGGACCGCCCCCTGCCCACGGAGCCGCTCGGCCTCCTCCTCGGCTCGTGACCGCAGTTCCCGGTCGTCGGCCTCGCCCGCCCATACGATCGTGGCGCCGAGGAGCCCGTCCAGCGCGAGATTGCCCGACGCCGACGCACCCGGTGATCCGGCCAGGACGAGGACGACCTCCATTCCCAGCCGTGCGCCGGCGGCCGCCGTCAGGCGGGCGTGGTTGCTCTGGGGGGCGCCGGTGGTGACCAGCACGGTGGCGCCCTGTTCCACCGCCGCGCCACAGGTCCACTCGAGCTTGCGCACCTTGTTCCCGCCGCCGCCCAGCCCCATGAGGTCGTCACGCTTGACCCACAGATCGTCCGCGCCGAGACCCAGGGAACGGGCCAGCCGCGGCATGGGCTCAAGGGGAGTGGGCCAGGTCCCCAGCATCACGCGCCGCGCGCTCCCGCCGTTCTCAGCCGCGCTCGCCTTCATCCCGCGCACCGTCCGTTCCGCCTCTGTTCCGCTTCCGCTCCGCCGAGCCGTTCCGAAGATCAGCCTGGCACATCCGATCTCCGGCGGGTCCGGCCACCCGCGACCACCGACGCGTCGGCCGTCACGGGACAGCGGATCAGGCCGGGGAGGAGGCTGGCGAGGCCGAGTGCGGCCGGGGCGGTTCCCAGCCAGGGCGGTGCGCGCAGGCCGTGGGTGTCGATGGCCGGGCCGCCGAGGGAGGATCCGACCGAGCGATGCACTACGGGCGGTGAGTGGGTGTGCCCGCGTCATCGGAGGCCCGCTGGCCATCCCTCCCGGTAATTTCGCTCGGCTCATCAAATCATGACGGCGATCAGTCAAGAATTTTCAGTCCTTCGTCTTGCCCGTGGCCTGCCGCGTCCCTACGTTGTGTGGGGCCGCACCGTGCCCCGGGGCGCGGACACACCTGTCGCACCCCCCACCACGATCCGGAGAGAAGCACCGACCTTTCCCGCACGTCCGTACGCAGAGCCGAATGCGAGGAATTCCGTGGCTGTTTCCAGACGAGCCGTCATCACGTCCGCAGTGGCCGGTGCCGGAGCGGCTGTGGGCCTGGCGGGCCAGGCCCAGAGCGCACAGGCGGCCTCCCCGCCCGGAGATGTCGTCGGCAAGATCACCGTCGGGTACCAGGGCTGGTTCGCCTGTTCGGGGGACGGCGCGCCCATCAACGGCTGGTGGCACTGGTCGCAGAACTGGGGCCAGTCACCCTCCCCCAGCAACACCGCGATCGTGAGCTGGCCCGACGTACGTGACTACACGAACACCTACCGCACCGCCTACCCGGCGCTGGGCAGCGGACAGCCGGCCACCCTGTTCTCGTCCTACGACCAGCAGACCGTCGACACCCACTTCTCCTGGATGCAGCGGTACGGCATCGACACCGCCGCCCTCCAGCGCTTCAACCCCAACGGCGGCGAGGGCGCGACCCGCGACGCCATGGCGGCGAAGGTGCGGAGCGCCGCCGAGAAGTACGGGCGGAAGTTCTACATCATGTACGACGCCACCGCCTGGACGAATATGCAGCCGGAGATGAAGGCCGACTGGATCAACAAGATGAGGGTGTACACGGATTCCCCCGCCTACGCCCGGCAGAACGGCAAACCGGTGGTCGGCATCTGGGGCTTCGGCTTCAACGAGCCCAACAAGACATGGTCGGCCGCGGTCTGTCTCGATGTCGTCAACTGGTTCAAGGCGCAGGGCTGTTATGTGATGGGCGGGGTGCCCACACACTGGCGCAGCGGCAACGAGGACTCACGAGCCGGATACCTCGACGTCTACCACGCCTTCGACATGCTCTCGCCGTGGATGGTCGGCCGGATCGGGAACATCGCGGGCGCCGACAACTTCTACGCCAATGTCAACTCGCCCGACCAGGCACACTGTGACGCCCACGGGATCGACTACCAGCCCTGCGTCCTGCCCGGAGATCTCCAGTCGGGGCACCGCGCGCACGGCGACTTCATGTGGCGGCAGTTCTACAACATGTGCCGGCTCGGTGTCGCGGGGATCTACATCTCCATGTTCGACGAGTTCAACGAGGGCAATCAGATCGCGAAGACCGCCGAGAACTCCCTCCAGATACCGGCGGGTTCCGGTATCCGGGCCCTCGACGAGGACGGTACGGCCTGCTCCGCGGACTACTATCTGCGGCTCACCGGCGACGGCGGCCGGATGCTGAAGGGCCAGCTCGCGCTGACCCCCGTCCGCCCCACCCCCACCGGAGGCGGCACCACCCCGCCCCCCACCGGGGACCTCGCGCTCCGCAAGGCGACGAGTGCGAGCAGCCAGACACAGAACTACGGCGCCGGCAACGCCGTCGACGGTGACAGCAACAGCTACTGGGAGAGCGCCAACAACGCCTTCCCGCAGTGGATCCAGGTCGACCTCGGCTCCGCCCAGCCGGTGAAACGGCTGGTGCTGTCGCTGCCGCCGAACCCCGCCTGGGCCACCCGCACCCAGACGGTGTCCGTCCTCGGCTCGACGGACGGGGCGGGCTTCGCCACCCTGAGTGCCTCGGCCCCCCGTGTCTTCGACCCGGCGAGCGGCAACTCCGCGACGGTCGCTCTCACCTCCGCCGTATCGGCACGGTACGTACGGATCCAGTTCACCGCGAACACCGGCTGGCCGGCGGGCCAGCTCTCCGGACTGAGCGTCTACGCGGAGTGAGACGACGTCGGCGGAGGTCATGAGGGCGTACCACCGACGCTCCGCACCCCGTACCCACGCCCCACGCCCGGCCGGCCGGACACCGACAGGTCCGGCCGGGCGGGCGCCCCCGCGCCGGTCAACGGGCGCACGGCGCGCCCGTCTTCAGACTCGTCTCCCCCTGCCGGTAGGCACCGCACACCACCACGGCCAGCGGGCCCTCGGCCGACTGGCGCAGCAGGACCAGGGTCTTGTCCACGGGCAGGGTGTTACTGCCCTGGTCGTACGAGACGTACCCGGTGGCCCCGTCGAAGGTGACGCCGCCGCCGAGCGCGATGAGGACGGACTCGCGCTCCACGGCGTCGTCGCGCAGCCCGGCCCGGTACACCGCCTGGGACAGCACATGGAACGCGTCGTACGACACGGCCGAGTGCCCGTCCTGGCGCCAGGGGTCCTCGACGGCGCTCCCCACGAACGCGTCGTACGCCTCCACGAACTGGCGGGTCTTGTCGCTGGCCCGCGGGTCCGTGACGGGAAGGCGGTGCGCGCTGTAGTAGAGCCGCAGCCAGGTCTTCCTGTCGAACGCGCCCGTCAGCGCGACATTCGTCAGCTCGTTGCCGCCGAGCACGGTCAGGTCGTCATGGATACAGGTCCCCTGGTTGTCCATGGCGTTGATGAACGCGCTGAAGTCGGCGGCCCGTGCCGACCAGTACACGACGGAGTCGGGCTCCGCCGTGAGCTCCTTGCAGAGCTGCGAGGCCAGTTCGGTGGCGCTCGGCACGCTCAGGGCGCCGGGAGGCGCGTTGCCGAAGTCGCCGTCCTGGTTGAAGTTGATCACCCGGACCGTTCCGGTGAACTCCCTGCGGAACTTGTCCGCGAGACTCCGGCTGTAGAGGTCCGCCGAACTCTCGATCACGATGGCCTGCCGCGCCGGGCTGCATCCGCCGCCGTCACGCCGCGCCACGATGTCGTACCCGCTCGCGAAGTCGGCCGCGATCCGGGCCTCGGTGCTGTTGGGCGGTGTGAACGGCCAGTAGCTGAGGCCCGCCTCGCCGTCCAGCATCTCGTCGGCGGTCGCGGTGGTGCCGACCACGGGAATCTTCTCCTTGCCGAGGATCTGGAGGGCCGCCCTGGTCTCGTCCCGGCTCTGGGCGAACCCGAGGACGCCGACCACCTTCTCGTACTCCTCGCCCTCCTGCTCACGGGCCATGTCCGCGACCAGTCTCCTGGCCGCCCCCTCGGCGTCCACGAAGCCCTTGCCCGTGGTGCGCACATCCACACGGAGCGGCACACTCGCCCGGTCGGCGACCGCGTCGTCATTGAGCTTGCGCTGCCACAGGGCGATACCGCGCAGCTCCGGGATCGTCCCGTCGAACAGCGTCTCCGTCTCGGAGACCGGCCGGCTCGACCCGAAGTGCACCACCGTACGTACGGTCCGTCCCTCGGCGGCGAGCCGTTCCGCCCGCTCGTTCTGCCACTGGATCTCTTCGAACGCCGCGTCGTACCAGCCCTTGGGATCCACCTGGACCGGCTCGGCCCGGGTGGTGGCGACGGTGTCGTCGCCCCCGACACAGGCGTGGTCGTCCTGGGGCAGCAGCATCGGCCCCAGCAGCACGGCCGCTCCCGCCACCGCCAGCGCCGCCGCTCCCGCGACGAGCGAGGTGGCCGTCCGCCAGTCGGTGCGGAACCGGCGGGGTTCCACCTGACGGACGGGCAGCCCCGGCCTGGCGAGGGCCACCTCGCCGAGGGTCACCAGGACCGGTGTGCCGTCCCGCTGGCCGAGGTGCACGCCCGCCTGGGAGAAGTTGCTCTCCGCCGGGTCGCCCAGATCGGCCAGCAGACTCCCGGAGGGCCGGCCCACCGCGACGACGAGCGGTCCGGGCGGCGGCGCGGTGACGCGCGCCCGGTGGTAGGCGCGCAGAAAACGCTCGGCCGCGCGCGCTCCCTCCGTCCCGGGCGGCGGCAGTTCCACCAGCAGCACCGGCCGCGCCGTCCTGCGCCGCCGCCTGGGCAGGATCCGGCCGACGGGCGGCACCCGCAGATCTTCGAGGAGAGCCCGCACCAGGAGCTGGTCGAGTTCCTGCAACGCCGCTTCGTGGCGCGCGTCGTCCGGGGGATGGGCCAGCCGGACGGCCTGCACGGCCGCCACATGATCCATCACCCGGAAGAGCTTGGTGCCGCCCGCGGCGACGGGCTCCGCGGCGAGCCAGCGCCGCATCACCCTGCGCGACATCCAACGGGCCCAGTACCACCGGGGCAGCGTCTGGGTGAACGACAGCCACCCCACACGCAGGAGCCAGTCCTGGATCCCGCCCCCGCCCTGGGGCGGCTCCTGTCCCGCCGGTCCTCGCAGAAAACCCATCATGCCACCGCGCTCGCCCCGCATCGCGGCGGCGTGGTCGCGCAGCTCCCTGGCCCGGGAGCCGGGCCAGCGCTCCGGGTGCTCCACGATGTAGGTGACGAGGTCCCGCACCAGATGGAAGTGCGGGAACCGGTCGGGGGTCATACGCGCGGGCGGCGCTTCCTGCAACGCCAGACCCGCGATCCCGGACAGGAGCGTGGAGTCCTGTCCGGCGGCGAGATGCGCGTACGGCACGAGCTTGCCGCGCTCGTCCAGAGGCGCGCGCAGCGCCTCCACCACGCGGTGCACACCCTGCTCGTACGCCGGGCCGTCCCCCGGTATCCGCAGGATGAACAGCGGCGGCCTGGTCATCAGATTGTCCCGGTTGGCGGGGGCGACCGCCGTCGGGAACTCCCGTACGAAGACATCCGCCCTGTCGTCGTCGGGGAACCCGGCGGGACCGCCGGCACCACCCGGTCCGCCGTATCCGCCGAATCCGCCATATCCGCCGTGAGGAACGGCCATGGGACAACCCCCGTTGCCAACGCGCCGCGACAGAAGCGACGTTGAAAGACTACTCGGCGTCCCCGCCCCCTCACAGGGGATGGTGGAAAGCCCTGCCCCGCCCCCGCTCCCGCACCCGGCGCTCAGCGTTTGATGCGCCCCCGGACGGTGAGAACGGCGAGGCCGAGCAGAACGGGTTCGACGAGCCGGGAGGTCATCTCGCTGTAGGTGCCGACGGTGGTGAGGTCCTGACCGGAGGAACGGAAGATGACCGAGTTGACGACCACCCGCAGGCTCCTCTCGAACCGTTCGGTGCTCAGCCGCTCCTGGAGGGGGCCGGTGGGGTTGACGGGGTCGGGGGTGTCGGTGGTCAGCTCGACCTGGCGCCCGGTCACCGTCCCCGTGGAGACCGGCCGTGGATCGTCGCCGGGCACGCCCCACAGCATCATCACCACCAGGGTCACGGTGATGGAGGCCAGCAGCCAGAGGAGTGCGCGGGTGGCGCGCAGCCCGTATCCGGACAGGGCCCAGTACACGGTGAGCAGCCACCGTTCCGCCGGCGGGGTCTCCTCGTCCGCACGGCGCATCACCATCTCGCCGTAGTAGAAATCCGCCGCGCCCGGCTCGTTCTTCCCGTCCTCGAACGCCTTGCGCAGTGACCGGTACACCGGCTCCAGCACCGCCGGCCCCTCCACCTCCTCCCCGTCCCGGGCCACCGCCCAGCCGGGAACGGCCGCGGGCCGCGCCGCCTGCCAGTACTGCTCCTCGGCGAGCGTGCGCCGCCGGGTGAACCGCACCAGGCGCCATCCGCGCCGGTGGAGCCCACCGGGCGTCGGCGCGAACACCGTGCGCCCCTCCAGCCGTAGCTGGTCCAGATGGACGGTCCCGGCGAACCGGCATACGGACAGGTCCAGGCCGGTCAGGACGAGATGCCCCGCGTCCACGCCCCGCAGGGACAGCATGCGTACCCTCTCGGGCCGCCCGGACAACGCGCCCTCCTCCATCACCCCGTCCTGGGGGAGGGCGAAAGGCTGGGGCCGGGCGGCGACACTGAGCGGATACTCGAAGACGGCTTCGGTGAAATCGACCTCGGCGTACCGCAGCCGCAGACCGGCCGTCGACGACCATCGCGTACGGCGGCACACCACACGCCGGGCGGCCGCCTCGATCGTCACCGGGCTGCCGAACGACGCGGACGTCAGATCGAGCTCCCCCGCACACATCAGCGGGCCCAACTGGGACGTCCGGTCGAACACGGCAGTGGGGAACCGGGCGTTGCGGGCGAAGGCCGCGGAGTCGAAGCGGGCGTGACGGCTGAAGGAGGCCGAGTCGAACCAGGCGTCCGCGCTGAAGGCCGTGGAGACGAACCAGGCGTCCCGGGCGAAGGTGGCCAGGTCGAACCAGGCTATGTCGGTGAAGACGGCGGAGTGGAACCGGGCGTCACGGCCGAAGGAGACGAACGGGAACCAGGCGACACCGGTGAAGGCGGCGGAGTGGAACCGGGCCTCACCGTTGAAGACGGCGGAGATGAAGCGGGCCTCACCCGCGAAGGTGGCGAAGTCGAACCAGGCGTCCCCGGTGAAGGTGGCGGAGTCGAAGCGGGCGTCCCCGATGAAGGCGACGGATTCGAACCGCGCTTCACCGGTGAAGGCGGCATCGTCGAACTGGGCGGTCCCGATCTCGCTGATGCCCGTCCCGGGCACCCGTAACGCGTCGAGCAGCCGACGAAGGAGGTCTCCGTCCACTACGGTGCCGCGGTGGTCGAGGGGGCTGCCCGGGGTGAGGGCGGCGAGGTAGGCGTCCCGCTGGTCCGGGGTGAGATGGGTCAGGCACGCGCGGAACGGCTCCACACGGCGACCGCGACAGCCGACCGGATCGCCTGAAGGATCGGCTCCGCTGCCACAGTGCGGCCAGTCCGACGGTGCGGGGGCTGAGGTCATGACGTAAGGGATACCCGGCGGACACGGGCGAGCGCCGCCGGACCCGAAGCTGTTCAGGTGCACCCGGCGGGCCGGGCAGGACGGGACGGACCGAGGCGGCCCCGGCCCACCGGAGGGGGCCACCGGGGAGGAGGCCGGGGAGGTCGTGATCCGGGCCATACTCGTCTCCGCGGGGCCGCCGGGGCACCGCATGACGAGGGGAGCGACATGGCCGAGGTGTTGCTGTTCCATCACGCGCACGGGCTGACGTCCGGGGTGCGCGCGTTCGCCGGGGGACTGCGGCGGGCCGGTCACACCGTCCATGTGCCGGACCTGTACGAGGAGCGGGTCTTCGACACCATCGAGGACGGTGTGGCCCACGCCCGAAAGATCGGATTCGACGTGCTCATCGAGCGCGGGAGGGCCGCTGCCGAAGGACTGCCCGGCGACCTCGTCTACGCGGGATTCTCGCTCGGTGTCCTGCCCGCGCAGCTGCTGGCCCAGTCGCGGGCCGGTGCGCGCGGTGCGCTGCTGTTCGACGCGTGTGTCCCGACCGCCGAGTTCGGCGGCGCGTGGCCCCAAGGGGTCCCGGTCCAGATCCATGGCATGGACGCCGACGCGTTGTTCGTCGAGGAGGGCGACCTCGAAGCCGCCCGTGCCCTGGTCCGCACAGCCGCCGACGCCGAGCTCTTCCTCTACCCCGGGGACCGGCATCTGTTCGCCGACGACAGCCTGCCCTCCTACGACGGGCCGGCCGCGTCGCTGCTGACGGAGCGCGTGCTCGGCTTCCTCGGCCGCTCATGACCGGCGCGGAGAAGCGAGTGCACCCGGAACCACCGCCCCGGAACCCGTCGGCTGCACGGGAGGGCGCCGCCCGTGCCACCGTGGGACACGGTGGACTGGGACGCCGCCCCTGTGGCGGGACAACGTGACCCGCTTCCGCTCCCGCGCCCTGGTCGCGGAGGCGCCGGCAGACGGCGATAAAATCGCTCACCGTCTTCTATCGCATGGAAGTACGATCAGACGCATGAATATTCACCCGGTCTCCTTCGGCCACCCCGACGCCGTCAAGCTCAACGATCGCGTACAGCTCGAGTACGCGGAGCGCTACGACGACGAAGGGGACCTCACGCCACTCGACCCGGCCATGTTCGAACCCCCGCGGGGCCTGTACCTGATCGTCTACGACGACCAGGGCACCCCGGTCGCCACCGGCGGCTGGCGCAGCCAAGACGAGAACGATCACGGATACGCGGACGGTGACGCGGAGATCAAGCGGATGTATGTGATCCCGGAGGCGCGCGGCCGTGGCCTGTCCCGGCTGGTGCTGTCCGCCCTGGAGGACGACGCCCGCGCCGCGGGCCGCACCCGCATGGTCCTGGAGACCGGTACGAAACAGCCGGAGGCGATCTCCCTCTACACCTCCAGCGGCTACGAACCCTGCGCCAAGTTCGGCCTCTACCGCTTCGACGAACTCAGCCGCTGCTACGCCAAGCCACTGACAGCGTCCCCCACCGTCCCCCCGCCCACCACCGCCGCCGCCCCCGCCGTGGCGACCGGCCCCCGGACCGCGGCTCTCTGAGCCGAATCATCGACCGCAGCGGCCCGCATTTCCGGACCAGGTTCCGGCCTGAGGTGGCGGCGGCCCGCAAGGACAGCGGCGCCTTCACGGCGACCGTGTGGATGCCGCGCCGGACAGTCAACCGCCCTCATGGGCGCGGGATCGCGCACCGGGACCCGAACTCGGCGGCTATTTCGAGGCGCGATGTCAGTGCCATGAGATACAACGTCTTCAGCCAAGGGAGTTGCACCAGCGACCGGCTCGCTCTGCCGGCCAGGCTCTCATTCACGCGTCTCCGGGGGGATACCAATGATCAGATCACGCGCGGTCCGGGCCGTCGCGGGAGCCGCCGTGCTCCTGCTGACCGGCACCACCGCCGCACACGCCGCGCAGGCCGCACCGGGACAGGCTCCCGAAGTGCGGTGGGCGAGCAGCGTCTCGGACGACCTCGGGACCCTGGCCGTCGGCCTCAGATCCGACAGCGCCATCACCGAGATCAAGGCCCATATCGTCTCCAGCGCCACGCAGCAGGAAGTCGCCGTCGTGGGCGATGACAGCTTCGCGCGCTTCTCCGGAACCGCCGAGGACGGCGTCTGGCGTACGAAGGAGCCACTGAAGCTCGACGCTCTCGGCAGCTATACGGTCCACATCGAGGCCACGGACGCGGACGGTGACCACACCACCAGCAACTCGGCGGGGTCCCTCGCCTATTACGTGGTCGCGCAGTTCGAAGACTTCCGTACGGACCGCACGGAGATCGACATCGATCATCCCGACGTCGTCGTCGAGGGCGTGCTGAAGGGGCGGTGGCCGGGGACTCGCGAGCTGAAGCCCCTGGCGGACCGCCTGGTGGACATCGACGTGGACTACTGGACCAGTGCCTCCGCCCGGACCGACGCACAGGGGCGTTTCTCGGCCTCGGTACGTCTGAGCAACGCCGCACCGGTGCAGGCCGTCTATCGCCACTCCAACGAGCTCCCGTACGTCCTCTTCGGCGAGTCCCCGGCCACGCAGATCTCCGTCCAACAGGTGGCCACCCGCTGGAGCGGCGTACGAACCACCTCCCGCAGCGTCGACTACGGCGGGCAGGTGACCGTCACGGCGAAGCTGGAGCGCAGCACCGAGGAGGGCTGGGTGCCTTTCGCCGGTCAGGAGGGTGGCGTCCTGTTCGTCCCGCCGCCGGGGAGCCAATCCGAGACAGTCGGCTATTTCACCACCGCGGATGACGGCACGATCAGCCTTACCCACACTCCCTATCAGGGAGGCCACTTCCTGCTCACGTCCTACAGCGAGGACCCGTTCATCGCCGCGGCCTCCGCGCGGAGCGCCGAGATCAACGTCCTGCGGGCCTCACGGTTCACCGAGTTCGAGGCCACCCGCACCTCGGCCGAGCAGGTGCACGTGCGGGGATCCATCGACTTCCCCGACGGCTGGACGCCCGCGTTCATCGACATACGGGTCCAGTTCTCCTCCGACGGCAGGCACTGGACCGAGGTGGCTGCCACGGAGGCCATCTGGTCCGGCAGCGGGAACGCCTTCTCGGCAGATGTCACCCACCGCCGTACGGGCTACTTCCGCGCCCACTTCCGTGCCACCGACTCGTTCCGGTCGGCCACGTCGGCATCCGTCCACGTAGCCCGATAGCCGGGCGTTACCGGCGCGTTGCCGCCCGGTCGCCACGACCGGGCGGCGGCCGCCACACCACATGCTGCGCGCGGAGCGGTTCCGCCGGAACCGCTCGCCGTGACCCCGCGTCTCTCGCAGGCATGAGCGAAAGAATCATGGAATGGGCCACGCGTGCCCATCCGAAGACCTGGGGCGCCGCCGCACGCTTCTTCGCCGGCCTCGGCGCGGCGACCGGGGCGCTCGTCTGGGCACCGCGGGCCGCGTTCAGCATGGACGGCGGATTCGAGGGCGAGGCCCGTGATCTGAGTGTGGTCTTCGTCGATCTGCCGCTCATCCTGCTCGGGGGCGCTCTGGTTCCGCTCGTCGCCTGGACACTGACCACGAGGTGGGCGCGCCGCCCCTGGGTCGCGGCACCCGCGGCCGTGGCCGCGCTCGCGCTCGGGGTGTGGGGACTCACCGAGTGGTGGACACCCCGTCAGCACCCTGCCCCTGGGTACGGCCCCGGGCTCTGATCGTGGCGCCGCCCACTGCAACCGCGCACAGCAACCACCCCCCCTCCTCGCGGTCACCGACATCCGCATGGCAACCGCCGCGGCCTTCGCCGAACCGGAGCGGTTCCACGGCGTCGAGCCCGGACCGGCGCGGGCGAACCGGCTGCGTGGTCACTTCCTGAGTCGCCGGGGCCGTGCGTCCGTGAAGGTCCGATCGAGGAAGGACCGCATCAGACTCCCGATCTCCGCCGCCTTCTCCTCCAGCGCGAAGTGGCCGGTGTCGAGGGCGTGGAACTCGGCATCGGGGAGGTCGTCGAGGAAGTGCCGCATGGCGGACTCCGGGAACACCCCGTCGTTGGCGCCGGTAGCGATCAGGGCCGGCGGCTGTTCCTTGCGGAGGAACTCCTTCGCCGCGCCGAATACGGTCTCCTGCTTCGAGATGTCGTACAGGAGATCCAGCATGATCTCGTCGACCCCCGGGCGGTCGAGCAGCGCCTGGTCGATCAGCCAGCAGTCAGGGTCGATCAGAGAGGCGTCGTGTGTTCCGTCGAGGTACTGGTCCCTGGTGCATTCCGGCGTCACATAGGACCGGGCGGTATCCCGGTGCTCGTCGGATCCGTCGCCCCAGTAGGGAATGAGGTCCTTCCAGAATCCGTCGTCGCCGCCCTCCGGATACAGCGGCGCGTTCTGGAGGACGACGGCGCTGATCCTCTCGGGGTGTTTGACGGCGAGACGCCAGCCGATGGAGCCGCCGAAGTCCATCATGTAGGGCGTGAACTCCCTTATGTCCAGGCGGTCCAGCAGCTTGTCGATGATGTCGGCTATGTGGTCGAAATCGTAGGTGAATTTCTCCCGGTCGGGTACGTCGCTGTGTCCGAAGCCCGGATAGTCCGGCGCGATAGCGTGATAGCGGTCCGACAGGTGCGGAATCAGATTTCGATACATACGCGACGACGTGGGGAAACCGTGCAGCAGAAGCACGACGGGCGCGTCCTCGGGACCGGCCTCACGGTAGAAGACGTTCACTCCGTCGATGTTCTCGCTGCGGAAATGAGTGGCCGGCCGTTCACGGGTCGGGGTAGCCGTAGACATACATTCCTCCAGTTGCATTGTCCCCGAGGAAATAGTCCCGGACAGCGTCCCGGATAACTCTGTGCACCGCCTCAGTTTACTGGCTCTGCGGATCTCCGGGCGGGGTGGACGAACCTCACGTTGCCGCCGTAGATCACTTCGGTTCGGTCAGGTCAGCGGCGACAGCAGCCGGTCGTACAGTTCCGGCCGCTGAACGGCGTCGGGCCCGTGACCGATCGTCGTGACCGGCCACGGGCTTCCGATCGCCTCAGTTCACCAGCACGATCTTTCCGCGGGCGTGGCGGCTCTCGCTCAGTTCGTGCGCGGCCGCGGCCTCGGAGAGCGGGAACGCCGCCGCGACCGGGACCCGCAACCGGCCCTCGCCGGCGAGCGTGACCGCGATCGTGAGACCGTGCAACGCCAGCGGGTCGGCGGCTCCCACGGCCGCGCCCGTGTCGTCGGCCGGCGCTCCGTGCGACATGTGCACGCCGTGGGCCGCCGCGGTGACGTCGGCGATCGTCACGACGCGCGCCGGGTCCCCGGCGATGGCGACGAGGTCCGGCAGCGCCCCTCCCGCACAGTCGAACACCGCGTCCACCCCCGCCGGCGCCAGCGCGCGGATCCGCTCGACGAGCCCCGTCCCGTACGTTGTCGGCTCCGCGCCGAGAGAACGCAGGAAGTCGTGGTTGTGCTCGCTCGCCGTACCGATGACGGTGGCGCCGCGCGCGACCGCGAGCTGGACGGCGACCGTGCCCACCCCACCGGCCGCGCCCTGTACGAGCACGGTGTGCCCGGCGCCGACCGCGAGCAGGTCGAGGACCCGGGCGGCCGTCTCGACGCCTCCCGCGGCGCCGCCCGCTTCCTCCCAGCTCCACCCGGCCGGTTTGGGCGCCCAGGCGGCCAGGACCGCGAAGTCGGCATTGGCGCCGCGCGCGGCCGAATGGGTCATGCCGAACACCTCGTCGCCGATGCCCACACCCATGACACCGGCGCCGACCTCGTCCACCACGCCCGCGGCGTCGAATCCGGTCCGATACGGGAACGTCAAGGGCACCACGTCACGCAGCTCCCCGGAGCGGATGCGGATCTCCCCGGGCGAGACCCCGGAGGCCCGTACGGCGATGCGGATCTCGCCCGGTCCGGCGTGCGGCGCCGGCACCTCGGCGACGTGTACCACGCCGGGCGGGCCGTACTCGGTGAATTGAATCGCTCTCATGCGCCGACCGTAACGGAGCACCCCGTCCGTTTGGCTAAAGTGAGAGCGGTGACGACTCAAGTGGTAGCGAAGCTCCGCTCGGACGCCCGTGACAACCGCGAGCGCATCCTCGTGGTCGCTCGCGCGGCCTTCGCCGCCGAAGGCCTCGACGTACCGATCCGGGAGATCGCCCGGCGTGCCGAGGTCGGTGTCGCGACCGTCTACAGGCACTTCCAGACCAAGGAAGCGCTGCTGGCCGAGGCCTTTGCAGAGCAGATGGCCTCTTGCTCGGCGGTCGTGGAGGAGGGGCTGGCGGCGAGCGACCCGTGGAGGGGGTTCTGCCTGGTGATCGAGAAGCTCATGGAGGTGCATGCCCTCGACCGGGGCTTCGCCCGCGCGTTCACCTCGCAGCTTCCCCAGGCGGTCGACTTCGCCGCGGACCGCGATCGCACGCTGCGTCTGCTGCTCGAACTGGTGCGGCGCGCGAAGGAAGCGGGCCCCCTGCGGGCGGATTTCGTGCTGGAGGACATCAGTCTGGCGCTGATGGCGAACGAAGGCATCCGCGCCGAGTCACCCGAGCTGAGGGTGGCGGCGTCGCGCCGCTTCGCGGCCCTGATGATCCAGTCGTTCCAGGCGATCCCCGTCCTGACGCCGCTTCCGCCGGCCGTCCGGCTGCCTCTCTCCAGACGCTAGGGCCTCTCGTTTGAGTTCCTGTTCCGCGCGTTCCTGTTCCGCGGAATCCGCGTTCGGATCGCCACGCATCCGTTTTCGCGTCGATCTCACGTTGTGTGCCGCTGGCGCGTCTACGGCCTGTGAGCACCGATTCGTTCGGACAGCGGATTCAGGAGAGGAACCAATTCGATGAGCAGCCAGAGCAACCAGAGGGCTCAGACCATCCAGGGGACCCAGGGGACCCAGGGGACCCAGGGGACCAAGAGGACCCAGAGGACCCAGAGCGCCCGGAGGACTCACCGGACGCATACGGTCATCGACTCGCCGCTCGGCGGGCTCACCGTGGTTGCCGAGGACGGCGCCCTGACGGGGCTGTACTTCGAGTCCCACCGCCGGCGCCCCGCGGCAGAAGAGCTGGGCACACGGAGCGACGAGGGTTTCGAGGAGACCCGGCGACAGCTCGACCAGTACTTCACCGGAGAGCGGCGCGCCTTCGACCTGCCCCTGGCTCCGGCCGGTGACGAGTTTCATCAGCAGGTGTGGGACCTGCTCAAGCGGATTCCCTATGGTCGGACACGGTCCTACGGCGATCTCGCCCGCCAGTTGGGGGATCCGTCCCTCGCTCAGGCGGTGGGCGCCGCCAACGGCCGCAATCCACTGTGCGTCCTCATCCCCTGCCACCGCGTGATAGGGGCCGACGGCAAGCTGGTTGGCTACGCCGGCGGGCTCGACCGCAAGCGGCATCTGCTGGAGCTGGAACAGCCGGCCCGGGGCAAGGCCGATCGGCTTTTCTGAGGTGCCGGTCTCACGTTCGGTACCTCCGGGTCGTTTACCAGATGTGACCAAGCCACCCTTCCAGCAGATCGTGACCGACCACGGGCCCATGGTGCTCCGCGTCGTCCGGGCCGTCCTCGGCCCGGACGACGCGGACGACGCCTGGTCGGAGACGTTCCTCTCGGCGATGAAGGCCTACCCCGACCTGCCGGACGAGGCGAATGTCGAGGCATGGCTGGTGACCGTCGCCCACCGCAAGGCGATCGACGTCACCCGGACCAATGCCCGGCGTCCCCTCCCTGTCGAGGAACTGCCCGAGCACCCGAGCCGCACCGGCCGGCCGCAGGACTGGGACGGGGACCTGTGGCGGGCCCTCAGAGAACTCCCCGACCGGCAGCGGCAGTCGGTCGCGTACCACTACCTGGCCGGACTGCCCTACAAGGAGATCGCCGCCCTCACCGGCGGCAGCACCGACGCCGCGCGCCGGGCGGCGGCCGACGGAATCAAGACCCTGCGCAGCACATATCCAAGAGATACCGACCAGATGGGAGCGGGCCGAAGGTGACGAACACACCAGATTTCGAGAACGAGCGCATGTTCGCGGCGCTGCCCCGGTACGACAACGACGCCATGGCGAGACTGCTCGCGGCATTGGCCTCGAAGGCGGGCCAGGAGGGGGTCCTCGATGTCGCCTACCGCACCGTGGACACACCGGTCGGCTCCCTCCTGCTGGCCGCCACCGAGCAGGGGCTCGTCAAAGTCGCCTACGCGGTCCAGGACCACACAGCGGTGCTCCAGCAGCTCTCCGACACCCTCAGCCCGCGCATCCTCCTGGCCCCCGCACGGCTCGACGAAGCGACCAGGCAGATCGACGAGTACTTCGCCGGCCGGCGCGAACAGTTCGACCTCCCACTGGACTGGCGCCTGAGCAAGGGCTTTCGACGCGATGTCCTGAGCCACCTCACCCGGATCGGCTACGGGCACACCGAGAGCTACGCCCAGGTCGCCGTCGCCTCCGGCAGCCCCCGGGCGGTCCGCGCCGTCGGTACCGCCTGCGCCACCAACCCCCTTCCCCTCGTCGTGCCCTGCCACCGGGTGGTGCGCTCCGACGGCACCGCAGGACAGTACGTCGGGGGCAAGGACGCCAAGCACGTCCTTCTCACCCTGGAGACAGCAGCATGACCACCTCAACGAAGACACAGGACACCTTTGCCCGACGCACCGGCGCCGCAGACTGGCTCACGGTCACTGACGAGATCAACGACTACGGGTGCGCGCTCCTGCCGGAGCTGCTGACCCCCGCCGAATGCGCGGAGCTCGCCGAGCTGTACGAGCGGTCCGATCTCTTCCGGGCCACGATCGACATGCGGCGCCATCGCTTCGGCGAGGGGGAGTACCGCTACTTCGACCGGCCCTTCCCCGAGGCGGTGCGGCGGCTGCGCGAAGAGCTGTATCCGCGGCTGCTGCCCATCGCCCGCGACTGGTACGCCAAGCTCGGCCGCGACGCCGAGTGGCCGGACTCCCTGGAGGAGTGGCTGGAGATCTGCCACTCCGCCGGACAGGAACGGCCCTCACCGATCCTGTTGCGCTACGAGACGGGCGGCTGGAACGCCCTGCACCGTGATCTCTTCGGGGACAAGGTCTTTCCGCTCCAGGTCGTCATCAACCTCAACGCCCCCGGCGAGGACCACAACGGCGGTGAGTTCCTCCTGGTCGAGCAGCGCCCCCGGGCGCAGTCACGCGCCACCGCCACCCTCATTCCCCAGGGACACGGGCTCGTCTTCACCACCCGTGACCGGCCGGTCATGTCGAAGCGCGGCTGGTCCGCCGCCCCCGTACGGCACGGAGTGTCCGCCGTGCGCTCGGGCAGGCGCCACACCCTCGGCCTCGTCTTCCACGACGCCACCTGAACCCATGGAGGAGATGGTGGCGGAGATGAAGGACAAGACCCGCGCCCTCCTCGGAGCCGACCGGGAGACCTGCCCGGGGACCTGCCGGAGGGACCTGCCCGGGACGGTCAGACCGGGAAGCTGACGCCGGTCAGTTCCTCCGAGAGCGTCCACAGGCGGTGCTGGGCGGCCGTGTCGTACGACTGCGCGCTGGACTCGACCACCGTCGGGTGTCCCTTGCTCTGCTGGAAACCGTTCGGGCCGTAGTACTCGCCGCCGCGGACGGCGGGATCCGTAGCGGCGCGCAGGGTGGGCAGCGCACCCATCCGCGGTGACTGCAGCAGAAGCGGCCGGACGACGAGCGCGAACGCCGCCCGGGTGATCGCGGAGGAGTGGGACATCGCCGTCCTGGAGCCCCCGGTGTCGGAGCCGCCGGGGTGCGCGGCGGTGGCGACGGTGCCGCCGCCGTGAGCGGTCAGCCGGCGCTGGAGCTCGTAGGTGAACATCAGGTTGGCCAGTTTGGAGTGCCCGTAGGCGGCGGTGCGGTTGTACTCGCGTGTCTCCCAGCCGAGGTCGTCGAGGTCCATCGGTCCGCCCATCCGGTGGCCCGCACTGCTGACGGTGACCACGCGGGAACCGGGCACCTTCAGCAGCAGGTCGAGCAGCAGCCCGGTGAGCGCGAAGTGGCCGAGGTGATTGACGCCGAACTGCAGCTCGAAGCCGTCGGCGGTGCTCAGGCGCGGGGTGTACATCAGACCGGCGTTGTTGATCAGCAGGTCGATGCCGGGCCGGGTCGTACGCAGTTCGTCGGCGGCCGCGCGGACGGAGTCGAGCGAACCGAGATCGAGGCGGCACACCGTCACGTCGGCGTCCGGTACGGCGGCGGTGATCTCGGCCGCGGCCTGATCGCCTTTGGCCGTGTCGCGTACGGCGAGCACCACGGACGCGCCGTGAGCGGCGAGCACCTTGGCGGTTTCGAGGCCGATCCCGGTGTTGGCGCCGGTGATCACGGCTGTTCGGCCGTGCTGGTCGGGGACGTGCTCGGCTGTCCATCGCTGCTGGCGGGCCATGGTTCCTCCGGTGTGCTGGGGGTGCTGGGGGTGCTGGTGGGGTGTGGGGCGGGGCGTGCTGGGCGTACCGGGCGCAGGGCTGGTGCGGGTGCCCGGTGTGTGGCCCGTGCATGGTGAATGCCATTCACCATGCCGTGGTTAATAGTGTTAACCTAGATGCCCGTGGCAGTCAAACGACGCCCTGCGGGCAGGTGTCACGGAGATCTGCGCAACGCTCTTGAGCAGGCCGGGCTTGTCCTGGTCACGGAACGCGGACCGCACGGCTTCACACTCGCCGAGGCATGCCGACGGGCCGGAGTGAGCGTCTCCGCCCCCACCTCATGCCCGTCGCCCGCCGTATCGCCGCCGAACCGGCGGCGGCCTTCGACCTGCTGGTGCGGGTGGCCGCGGCCGCGCACGGGTCCGCCCTCTTTCTGCGGCAGAACATGCTTCCGGCTGCGGCAGAACATGCTTCCGGCCGGGCGGGACGACCTCGCGGAGGCCGAGGAGCGGGCCGCACACACCGCCCACGCCATCGTCGACCGGGTGGCACGCGCGGAGGGCTGAACCCCTCGGCGCCCCCGCGCGGCGGAACCGGCCCCTTGAAGGATGCGCCGGACGACATGCCGGCACCGGGCGAACCGGGCCGGGTGTGTGAATCCCCCGTTTAGGTGTTTTGCGTAGAATGGACGTGTGTGTGCGGCCCATGAAGCACGTGAGCTAAGGAGAGGGAGGCTCTCTCATGTCGAAGAAGCGCCAGCAGGGAGAAGGCCCGAGCCGATTCGAGGGACGTGAACAGCACGGGTGGGCGCCGGACGTGGACGAGACCACCCAGCAGGCCAATCCCAGTGCCCACCGTTCCTTCCACCCGGACAAGCACGCCCCCGAGCCGGACGCGAAGAGCGGTGCCACTGAGAAGAGCGGGGCCACTGAGGCGGACAAGAAGGCTTCGACGGTCGGTTCCCCCGTCGAGAGCCGCTCCCGGCGCGGCGAGGACCAGGGGAAGGATTCGAAGGGCCAGGGGATGCACGACACCGGCCGCAAGGGCCGCGCGAGGCGTCCCACCGGCACGAAGGACGCGTCCGCCTACACCGGAGTGGATCCGCAGGAGCCGCAGTCGAAGCGGTCCGACTGACAGTCGCGTACGTGATGTGATCCCGGGCTACGACAGTGTGCCGGCGACCACGGAAGCCGCTTCCGCGATCAGTCTGTTGTCGTAGTCGGCCTCTTTCCGGCTGCGGTTCGACATGATCGCCATAACGATGGGGGCGTTGTCGGGCGGCCACACCACGGCGATGTCGTTGCGGGCGCCGTAAGCGCTGCCGGTTCCGGTCTTGTCGCCGACGACCCAGCCCGTGGGCACCCCGGCCCTGATGAGTTCGGCCCCGGTGGTGTTCGTCCGCAGCCACTTCGTGAGCCGCGCGCGTTCCTCCTTGCCGAGGATGTCCCCGAGCACGAACGCGCGCAGATCCTCGGCCATCGCCCGCGGCGTACTCGTATCCCGCGTGGTGCCCGGCGCCCATCGGCTCAATTCGGGCTCGCGGCGCTCCATCCGGGTCACGTCGTCGCCGATCTCCTCCAGTACGGTGTCCAGGCCCCTGGGCCCGCCGAGCGTGTCGAAGAGCAGATTGGCCGCGGTGTTGTCGCTGAAGCGGACGGCGGCCTCACACAGTTCACTCAGGCTCATCCCGGTCTCGACGTGCTTCCCGGTCACGGGGGAGTGGGCGATCAGATCGTCCCTGGAGTACCTGATCACCCGGTCCATTCCGCGCGGGGAGTACTTTCGCAGCACGGCACCGGCGGCCAGCGCCTTGAACGTGGACGCGTAGGCAAACCGCTCGCCGTCGTTGTGGGCCACCTCCCGCCCGGTGCCGGTGTCGACGGCGTAGACACCCAGCCGCGCGTCGAACGAGCGCTCAAGTTCCTTGAACGCACGGGCGAACGGCTCGGCGGTCGCATTCGGCCCCGTAGCCGCGGTCTCACTCGCACTCGCACGCGGCGTCGTTGTCACGGCTGACGGAGACGACGAGTCCGAGGAGTCGCCCTGGCCGCAGGCCATGAGCGGGACGAGGGAGAGCGTGGCAAGCGCACCGAGAACGGCGCGCCGGGCACGGGTGTACTGCATGGTCCAAACCTCCGGGGCGCCCCGCACCAGGGGCGCGTAGGGGACAGAACGACACGGCCTATCTTGGCGCGCCGACCCGACGACCGCCCCGGCATAAGTCCCCCGCACGCACGCCCTGTTGCCGTCGCCGAGTCGAAGGTGGCTCGGCGGGGCGCGTGGGGTGTCACAGAGTGGCCGATTCGCCGGGTGCGAGGACGAGCAGTGTGTCCAGTCCCTGGCGGGCGAACGCGGCGCGCAGGTCGTCGGGGCCTTCGGTGAAGTGCTGCCAGCCCTCGGCGTGCACGGGAACCACGGTGCGGGCCCGAAGGAGCCGGGCGGCTTCGGCGGCCTGCTCGGCGGTCAGCGTCAGGTAGCCGTCGACCAGGGGGGTACGGGCCGCGCCCGCGAACAGGACCGCGACATCGACCGGTGCGAACCGGTCCGCGACCTGCTTCACCACGTCGAGGGAGGCGTTGTCGCCGCTGACGTACACCGTCGGGGCGTCGTCCGCCGTGAGCACGAACCCGGTGACGGGTCCCGTGATGTGGTCGGTGCCGTCCGGGCCGTGCTGCGCCGGTACCGCGGTCACCCGCACGCCGCGCCCGCCGGGGGCGTCCAGGTCCGCGTGCTGCCAGACCGGCATCCCCGAGGCGGTACCTCCCAGCCGTTCGGCGCCCACGGGCGTGGTCAGGGTGAGCGGCACATGGGCCAGCAGTGCGCGGCCCGCCCGGTCGAGATTGTCGGCGTGATGGTCGTGCGAGAGGAGTACCGCGTCCACTGCACCGATCTCCTCCACCGGGACGGCGGGCCCGGCCGTCTTCACGAGGGTGCGGTTCCCGCTGGCGATCGGACCGGGGGCGTCGAAGGCGGGGTCGGTGAGCAGCCGCAGACCCAGGTACTCGATCATCGCGGTCGGTCCCCCGATGAGCCGCATGCCGATGCCGTCGCCGGCAGGGCTCCGGTTCGGTATGTCCATAGGACTCATTGTGTGCACCAGGACTCATTGTGTGCACCGCGCCCACCCCCGCGCCTCGCGACGCAGGGACGACGGGCGCGGGGGGACCGTCGGACACGGGGGGCCGTCGGACACGGGAACGACGCGGTTGCCTCACAACCGCATAACGAGTGCAACGTCCAGGTGAACAACTGTGTCCGTAGCTGCATGAAGATTTCTTTCCTCATTCACAACGCCTATGGGATAGGGGGGACCATCACCACGACGTACAACTTGGCCGGTGCGCTGGCCGAGCGGCATGAGGTGGAAATCGTCTCGGTATTCCGGCACCGCGAGAGCCCCAACCTGACTCCGGACCCGCGAATACGGCTGCGTCCGCTCATGGATATGCGACAGGAGAAGAAACACCCGCTGCATCTGAACCCGGCGAAGGTGTTCCCCTCGTACGAGTACCGCTACGGGCAGTACAGCGAGCTCACCGATCAGCGGATCGGGGAGTTCCTGGGGGCCACGGACGCCGATGTCGTGGTGGGCACGCGGCCGGGCCTCAATGTGCACATCGCCCTCCAGGCCCCGGCCCGGACGGTACGGGTGGGCCAGGAACACCTCACCCTGGACAACCACCCGCCGAGACTGCGCCGCGTACTGCGCCGGGTCTATCCGCGCCTGGACGCCCTGACCACCGTCACCCACGCCGACGCCGCCGCGTACCGCAAGAAGATGCGGCTGCCGGGCGTCCGTGTGGAAGCGCTGCCCAACAGTGTCCCCGACCCGTCGCTCCCGCCCTCGGACGGCACCGCCCCCGTCGTGGTGGCAGCGGGCCGGCTGGTCCCCGTGAAGCGGTACGACCTGCTCATAGAGGCGTTCGCGGCCGTGGTGGCCGAGCGTCCCGACTGGCAGTTACGCGTCTACGGCAAGGGCGAGGAACACGACCGGCTGAGACGGCTCATCGAGGAACTCGGCCTGTACGACAACGTTTTCCTGATGGGCGCCGCGACGCCGATGGAGGCGGAGTGGGCCAAGGGCTCGATCGCCGCCGCGACATCGAACTTCGAACCCTTCGGCATGACGATCGTCGAGGCGATGCGCTGCGGTCTCCCGGTGGTCAGCACCGACTGCCCGCACGGCCCGGCCGAGATCATCGCGGACGGCGCGGACGGCAGGCTGGTGCCCGTCGGCGACCGCGAGGCCCTTTCGGCCGCCCTCCTCGACCTCGTACGCGACGACGACAAGCGCCGCCGGATGGGGCGCACGGCACTGAAGAACTCCGAGCGGTACGCCCCCGGGCCGGTCGTGGCACAGGCCGAGGAACTGTTCGACGCGCTGACGTCGGCGAGGGCGGCCGGACGGCCGGCCGCCGCGCGCACCACCGGCATCGACCGCGCCTTGGTGACCGGCGGCTACGCGGCCCGCGACGCCGCCTACTCGGCGGCCAGCACCCTCCTCAAGACCGTACGGAAGGCGAAGCGATGAGCCCGGACCGCGACGCAAGCGTCAGCGAAGGAAGCGTCCGCGACGGAAACGCGCGCGAGGAGAACGCGCCGGGCGAGAGCACCGAGGACAAGAGCGCCGAGGACAAGAGCGCCGAGGACCGGAGCGCCCAGGACGGGAGCGCCGAGGGCCGGAGTGCCAAGGACGGGAGTCCACGTGAGGAAGGCGGATCCCCCACCGAGGGACCGCGCCCTCGCGCCGACTGCACGGTGGACGGGGAGAACCGGATCGTCATACGGCTGACCGCCCCGGCCGCCCCGGCCACGGCGACAGCCTCCGCCCCGGCTGCGGCCTTCCGGCCCCGACTGCTGCTGCGCCTGCGCCCGCCGAAGGGGCGGCCCGAAGAGGTCAGGCGCGTGTTCGACCTGGAACCGGCGCCCGGCCAGGACCGCTGGCAGGCGACCATCGACCCGGCGCCCGCCTTCGCGGAGGGCCGGTGGGACGCCTACGTCCTTCCCGCGCCCGGCGAACCGCGCCGGCGGCTCCTGTCCGGCGTCCGTGACCTGCGGGCCCTGCTGACGGATCGCGCTCCCGACCGGACTGCCTCGCCCCTGGCGGTCCGCATCCCGTACGCCACCCTGGACGGCTACTTCGCCGTACGCGCCTGGCTGCATCCCACGCACGCGGAAGTGGACCGTATCCGGGTCGCCGACGGCGGGATGACGGTACGGGGCCGGCTCTTCGGCGCCGGACTGGACACCGGAGCGGCGGCACTGCTGCGCCGCCGGGGGAAGGGCGGCACCGTACGGGAGGCGGAGCTGACCGCCGAGGGCGAGCACGCCTTCTCCTTCGTCGTCGGCTACCGGGACCTGCTGGGCGCGCCGGGCGGCAGCGCGGGCCCGGCGGTGTGGGACGTGTTCGTACGCCCCTCCGCGGACGCACCTCGGGTCCGGGTGGCCCGGCTCCTGGACGATCTCGCGGACCGCAAGAAGGTCTTCGTGTATCCGGCCACGGCACTCGACGGCCTGCATGCGCGCCCCTACTACACGGTCGACAACGACCTGTCGCTGGAGATCACGGCAGGCTGACCGGGGCCACCGGGGCCACCGGGGCCACCGGGGCTGCGGGGGACTGCTGGCCGGTCCGGGGCCCGGCGCCCCGGGGCCCGTGAGACTCCCGGGCGCCGGGCGCCCGCACACAGTGGTGACCGCCCTGTGCGGCGGCCCCGGCCGCCGGGCCGGGCCGGGGGGGGGGGGGCGGGGGCCCCCCCCGGGCCCGCCCCCCCCCCCCCCCCCCCGGGCCCCGGGGCGGGGGGGGGGGGGGGGGGGGGGGGGCGGGCCCGGGGGGGGCCCCCGCCCCCCCCCCCCCGGCCCGTGGACCGTGTCCCTTTATCGCGGTGGCGTGGGCGGCTGCCGCGTGTCGGTGTCGGTGTCGGTGCCGGCGGTGGTGGGGAGGTGGTGGTCGCCGTTGTTCTGTCGGAGCCGGCCGGTGTGCCGGCCGATCGTGGCGACGCGGGCGGCGAGATCCGTGTGGTGGGCCGGCAGATGGATGTAGGTGTCGGTCAGCGGTCCGACGAGGTTGGCGGGATCGTTGTCGGCGAGGGCTTCGGCGAGTCTGGCGAGGGGGCCGTCGGCGGCGGTGGGGAGGTCGGTGAGCGCGATGATCTGGCCGGCGATCTGGCGCAGATCGGCGGCGTTGTCGCGGGCCCAGGCGGTGATGCTGCGGTCGGCGGCGCGGCGGCCGCGGGTCGCCTGGACACGCTGTTCGCCGGTGGTGCCGGGGGTTCCGGGGCGTACGCGCAGGTAGCGGCGCTCGGCGGCCTGACGGCTGGCGACGCCGAGGGACGGCGCGAGCTCGGCCCAACTGGCGCCGGCCGCACGGGCTGTCTCGATCAGCCCCGGCTCCCATCCGGCGAGCTGCTCACGCAGTTCTCGCAGCAGGAGCAGGGCGGCCAGGGCCTGTTCCGAGCTGGCTTGCCCGGGTTGGGCACGCTCTCCGGCCGGGGGGCTCTGCGCGGTGCTCACCGCCTCTCTGATCGTGCTCAACGCCGCCGCGGCGGCGAAGAAGGACGTGGGGTCGTTGGGCTGGTCGGCTGCGGTCATGGACGTCCTCCCCTGGATGTCACCCTTCTGACGACATCGCGCTTGTCATCGTTTGGATGACATGCTACAACGGTGTCAGGTGAAGCGCATTGGCAGTTACTGCCCGAACCTTCTGGAGGTGTTTCGCGATGTTGATGCGCACCGACCCGTTCCGCGAGCTCGACCGCATCGCCCAGCAGTTGACCGGAGCCACGGGCACGTGGTCCAGGCCCTCGGCGATGCCGATGGACGCGTACCGCGAGGGCGAGGAGTATGTGATCGCCTTCGATCTGCCCGGTGTCGCGAAGGAAGCGATCGATATCGACGTCGAGCGGAACATGCTGACCGTCAAGGCCGAGCGCCGTCCGGTCGCCAAGGCTGATGACGTGCAGATGGAACTCTCCGAGCGGCCCCTGGGCGTCTTCTCCCGGCAGCTGGTCCTGGCCGACACCCTGGACACCGAGCGCATCAGTGCCGACTACGACGCCGGGGTGCTGACCCTGCGGATTCCGATCGCCGAGCGAGCCAAGCCCCGCAAGATCGCCATCGGCGGGACGTCCGGGCACCGGCAGATCAGCGGCTGAGCACGCAGTCCCGACTCACCCGTGCCGACGGCGCAGGACGGGAACGGTTTCCCTTCCGGTCCCGTCCTGCGTACGTCGTACCACGTCAGCACGAGGGGGCACCCGAGGGGCCGGTGGTGGCCGTGCGACGGGGACACCTGGCACCCCAGGAATGGGGACACCTGGTACCCCAAGAGAAGTCACCCGTCCCCCCGGCAGGTCACCCGGCCCGGCCTTCGGCAGCAGGCTCAGCAGGGCAGGCCGGGGTCCCCGCCCCCGTTTCCTGTCCGTCCACGAGTTCCATGTCCGCCCACGAGAGGCCTCAGGCCGAGAAAGGCAACCGTTCCTCCGATGCTGTCCCTGCCCCAGCCCGCCCCGGTCGCACCGGGCATGACGTTCGACCAGATGCTGGAACGGATCCGTTACGACGGCGCGTATCCCACCCGTGAACGAGCCGAGGACGTCACGCGCTCCGTCCTGGCCGCCCTCGGCCGCCAGCTCACCGGCGAGGAACGAGTCGACCTCGCCGCCTGTCTCCCCGCCGAGGCGGCCCTCGCCCTCACCTCCCAGATCCCCGACACCGAACCACTCACCGGCTGGGGCTTCGTCAAAGACCTCGCTGCCCGCACGGGCCGCACCCCCGCCACGACACGCTGGGACACCGGGGCCGTCCTCGCCACCGTCGCCCACCTCGCAGGGCCCGGACTGCTCGACCGCATCCTCGCTCAGCTCCCCACCGGCTACGCACTCCTCTTCGGCCGGGCCGAACTCACCCAGGCCGCCTGAGGTCCCGAGCGGATACGAGGCCGGCTGCTGCCGCGTGAGGCATGGCTCATATGACGCGTGGCCCAGGCGGACGCTGAACGCGCCTGTCAGTCCAGCAGGCCGCTGAGGCTGACATAGAGGCGGACATGGTCGCCCGGGTCGTCGACCGTGCCGTACTGATTCGACACCTCCTGGACTCCGATGCAGAGGTCGCGCCGGTCCAGCAGCCAGCCGTTGGGGCGGCAGGTCTCGTGGGGGCGGTTGAGTTTCCGAAGGATCTCATCGCGGGAAAGCCCCGTCGTACTGCCGATTTTCAGCAAGTGGGCGCAGCTCGACGAACCGCAGTGGCCGCCCCGCGAGAGCACCGTGAGGCCGGCCGGCAGCGGAGGAATGTCACGGGAGGAGGGCATCGACGCCTCGGTCTGCAACAGGGCATAGAGCAGACAACCGCAGACGGTGAATGCCAGATGGAGCCGCAGGAGGCCGACGGCCCAGTTCCATCGGCGACTCCCTTCCGCGGTCCCGGGCGCTTCGCGATCACGCTCCAGCTTTCTCCCGAAGGCGATGAGCAGCGCCGCGAAGACGGCGTATAAGGCGTGGGCTTCGGCCTTGTACGCGAACACCCGGCCATGCTGCACGGCGATCAGCAGACAGGCGCAGACCAGCAACGCGGCACCGACGGCGGAGCCGACTCCCGGGGTCCGCGCCATCTTCCCCCACGCGATCAGGGGTACGGCGGCGAAGAGCAGGCCCAGAACGCCCCCCATACGGTGCACCTCCAGCAAAGGACGACAGGAACACCGCAGGGGACGTCGCACCGCCGCCGTCCGGTTCCCCCGTATGAGCGGTTTGACGTGCCGTCCGACAGGCGGAGCCGCGCGGGCCCGTCGGGAGTCGCTCCGCCCGTGTCCTGCTCGCGCCACCTGTTGGGACACCGATCACCGGCGTGGACGTCAGATGGCGGTGGCACCGCCGTCCACCGCGAGGATGGAGCCGGTGACGTAGCTGGAGCGGGGGGAAGCGAGGAAGAGGATGGCCTCGGCGATCTCGGTGGGTTCGGCGGTACGGCGCAGGGGGAGGCCCTTGCCGAGTTCGGCCACACCGTCGCCCCATTCGACCAGCACGCCTTCCGTGATGGTCGGGCCGGGGGCCACGCTGTTGACGCGGACACCGCTCGGGCCGAACTCGGCCGCCCAGGTGCGGGTGAAGGAGGCGAGCGCGGCTTTGGTGGCGCTGTAGCCGGAGGCTCCGGGCACGCCCATGGAGGCGGCCATGGTGGTGACGTTGACGATGCTGCCGGCGCCCTTGGCGAGCATCGCCGGTGCCAGGGAAGCGGTGAGGAAGAACGTGCCGCGCACATTGGTGTCGAACATCTGCTGGAACGCGGCGACGCTCTGCTCCACGGTCGTGGCGACCGGGAACGCCGCGGCGTTGTTGACCAGGATGTCGACCGGGCCCGCCTGCTCGGCCAGCGCGCCGACCGCTTCCAGGTCGCCCAGGTCGGCGGCGACGAAGCGCACCGAGCCGGGGCCGTCCCCGATCTCGGCGACGGCGGCGGCGCCACGCTCGGCGTTGCGGCCCGAGATGACCACAGTGGCTCCCTCGCGGACGAACAGCCGGGCGGCCTCCAGGCCGATTCCCGCCGTCCCGCCGGTGATGAGTGCGACCTGATCCTTCAGTTCCATGGTGTGACTTCCTTCGGGTAGTCGAGGCCCGCCAAGCCGCCTGCCGCACGCCGTGCGGCAGGCGGCCGTACGCGGCGGCTGCCGGTCGCACAGTCCTCGCGAGGCATGACCTCGCGGACGCTTCGTCAGCGGTTCTGGGCCGCTGACCTGCGCCTTACGGGGTCATGAGCGATGGCCGCCTCATGTTTTAGAGTGCTCACTCTATAGTGTGGCGGCGGGGTATCCCTGTCAAACGCGCCCCTCCTGACGTCGTATCCCGCGCCGTGTGCCACCCGTATCCCGCGCCGTATCCCGCCCCCATCCCGCGCCGGGTCCACGGCTGGCGAGGCACGCAAAAAGCAAAAGCGGTCCAGCGTTGTGGCTGGACCGCTCGCGGGCGGGGAGGGTGCGTCGGTGGTGGTTTCGAAGGCGGTCAGGTGGCGACGGGCCGGTGCATCACGCGGTGGCGTGGCAGCGGATACGGTCGATCATCGCGTTGAGGACGGCTTCCAGAGCGACGGTGTCGCGGCGGGCCTGCGTCATCAGCAGACCGCCCTGCAACGCGGTGAGCAGCGCCAGGGCCAGATAGTCGGGGTCGGCGTCCTCACGCAGTTCCCCCCGGCCCCGCATGGCCACGAGACCGTCACGGATCGCGCCCTCCCACTGGCTGTAGCCGGCCACGATCTCCGCACGGGCCTGCGGGTCGTGGTCGGACAGTTCGGCGGACAGGGATCCGATCGGGCAGCCGCCCTGGCAGTCGCCGGCGCGCTGGACCTCGATGATGGCGTCCCGCCAGGCTTCCAGCGCCTCGAAGGTGTCCAGCCGGCTCAGCAGCGGGCGCTGAAAGTCGAGGACATACGCGGTCTGATGGGTGATGACGGCCTGGACGAGCGACCGCTTGTCACCGAAGTAGTGGTAGAGCTGCGAAGGGCTGGTGACCCCGGCGGCCTTCACCACGTCCTCGGTGGTGGTGCCCGCGACGCCCCGCTCGAACATCAGCTTCGCCGCGGCCGCCACGATACGGCTGCGTGTGGCCTGCCCCTTGCGGGTCAGCCGCTGCGGAGCGGCGCTGCTTTCCATCGCGTTACCTTCCCAACGATTCCGGAGCCGGGTTTCGCGGCCGGAACGACTCCCGGGTCGCGCCGAGCATCGCTTTCACCCCCGCATGCTAGCAAATTCTAGACTAATCACTCTATACGCAGATCTCCGGCAGTCTCCACGCTCGACCTGCCCCACGGGCACATGACGGACCGCGCACACCACCTGCGGCGACGCACCGGCCGGCCCGGTGCGGGCACACGCACTCCACGCAGGCGTGTGCTGGGTGGGTGCGCCGCACCCAGGCTCATACACCCTTCTCCGCCGTCCTCGTACGGCGAAGACTGGACGTCATGCAGAGAGAGACCATCGCTCCCGAGATCGCCCGGGAAGCGGTCGACGCGTGGGTGGAGCGTTACGTACACGCCTGGCGGACGAACGATCCCGCCGACATCGCCGCGCTGTTCGCCGAGGACGCGGAGTACCACGAGACCCCCTATACGACGCGCTGGGTCGGCCGCGACGAGATCGTGACCGGCTGGCGCGACCGCTGGGAGTGGCAGCAGGGCGGCTGGAGCTTCGAGTGGGAGATCCGTTCCGTCGAGGGTGCCACCGCTGTCGTCCACGGAGTGGGGCATTACACACGGCTCGGCGATTTCGACAACCTCTGGACGCTCGCCTTCGACAAGGCCGGCCGGTGCACTCGATTCCACATGGTGAACACGGAAAAGGAAGACACGACCACGTGACCGACTCCAAGATCGTCCTTATCACCGGTGCCAGCAGCGGCATCGGCGAGGCCACCGCGAGGCGTCTGGCCGCCGACGGCCACACCGTTGTCGTCGGAGCCCGCCGCGCCGACCGGCTGGCCGTCCTCGCGGAGCAGATCCACGTCACCGGCGGAACGGTGGCATTCACCGAGCTCGACGTCACCGACCTGGCCAGTGTCCGGCGATTCGCACGGCTCGCGCTCGACCGCTTCGGCCGCATCGACGTTCTGGTGAACAACGCGGGGATCATGCCGAACTCCCACCTCGCCGAGCTCCGCGTGGAGGACTGGAACCGCATGATCGACGTGAACCTGCGCGGTGTGCTCCATGGCATCGCCGCGGTCCTGCCGGCCATGGAAGAGCAGCGGGCGGGCCACATCGTGAACATCGCGTCCGTCTCCGGCCACCAGGTCGATCCCACCTCGGCGGTGTACTCGGCGACCAAGCACGCGGTCCTCGCGATCAGCGAGGGCCTGCGCCAGGAGAGCACCCGGTTCCGGGTGACGGTGATCAGCCCCGGCCTCACGGCCAGCGAGCTCACCGATCACATCCCCGGTGCGGACACGCGCGCCTATATGAAGGGCCTCACGGACGACAACGGCATTCCGGCCTCCGCCGTCGCCGACGGTGTCGCCTACGCGATCGCGCAGCCCCCCGAGGTCGACGTCAACGAGATCATCATCCGTCCGGCCGCCTTCGCCTGACCTCGTGGGGCCCCACGCGCGGGGGAAGCCCCGCGCGTGGAGGCCCTTTGGTACCCCCCGCCCGTGGCCGGAGGGACCGCACATCCGTACCTGTTCCCCGACCCGAGGTAGCGTGAGAACCATGCCCGCGCACGAGAACCCGCTCGGAGAGTTCCTCCGCGCCCAGCGAGCGCGCGTCTCGCCCCGCGATGTCGGACTGCCCGACATCGGCAGCCGCCGCGTCAAGGGCCTGCGCCGCGAGGAGGTCGCCGTACTCGCGGGCGTCAGCGCCGACTACTACGCACGCCTCGAACAGGGACGTGAACGCTCCCCCTCCGCCCAGGTGATCGACGCGACCTGTACGGCGCTGCGGCTGAGCCCCGATGCCCGCGCCCACGCCTACCGCCTCGCCCGGCTCGCCCCGTCGACGAGGGCCACCGGTGAGACGATCAGCCCCGAACTGGTCCAGTTGATGGACGGCTTCGCCCATGGCGCCGCCTACGTCGTCAACCCGGCTTTCCGTGTGCTCGCCACCAACGCCACCGCCGTCGCGCTCATCGGGCCCGAACAACTCGACGCGGGCGCCATGCCCTATCTGTTCCTGAACCCCGCGGCCCGCGCGTACTTCGTGGAGTGGGAGGTGGTCGCCCGCGCCGCCGTCAGCGCCCTCCGTCTCGCCGCCGGCTACACCCCTGCGCACCCCGAGGTGGGACCGCTCGTCGAACGCCTGCGCCGCGAGAGCCCGTCCTTCGCCGCCCTGTGGGACGACCACGAGGTCACCGGCCTCACCATCACCTACAAGGTGATCGACCACCCCGATGTCGGGCGGATCAGTCTCTCATACCAGACCCTCGACGTCCGCGACGCCCCTGGCCAGCAGCTCATCGTCGCCACCGCGCCGCCGGGCTCGCCCAGCGCCGACGCTCTCGCCCTGCTCGGGTCCATCGATGCCACCCGCCGGGGTCAAGCCGTCGACTGAGCAGGTGAGCAGGCGCCGCCTGCTCATGATCTTCGAGTCCGACAACCTCGGCACACAACCTCGGCACACCCGATAACCTTGATCGGCAGATCGCGTTTGTGATGTCCAGTCGGTCGCTCGATCCGACGGTGGAGGATCCCGTTCCCATGGCGACGTACGTATTGATCCATGCCGCGGCGGTTGACGCGTGGTACTGGGGGCCGCTGTCCGCCGAGTTGCGCGACCGCGGACACGAGGTGGTCGCACCGGACCTGCCGTGTGATGACGCGTCGGCCGGACTCGCGGAGTACACCGACACGGTGGTCCGGGCGATCGGCGGACACACCGGTCTTGTTGTCGTCGCCCACTCGATGGGAGGTTTCACCGGCCCCCTGGTGTGCGAGCGGGTGTCGGCGGATCTGCTCGTGATGCTCCAGGCCCAGGTCCCGGCACCGGGGGAGTCACCGGGGCAGTGGTGGGACAACACCGGTTACGGGCCGGCGCGGCAGGAGGCCGACCGTCGTAGGGGTGTCGCAGAGGGCACGGAGGAGGACGTACTCTCCCTCGTGCTGCACGACACTCCGGTCGACCTGGCCGCCGCGTTCGTGGCGGAGCATCAGCGGAACCAGGCACCGACCCCCTTCGGGGAGCCGTGGCCGCTGGACGCCTGGCCGGACGTACCGACCAGGTTCCTGATGTCGTCCGACGACCGGTTCTTCCCCCCTGAGTTCATGCGTGGGATGGTCGCCGAGCGCCTTGGTCTCCGGCCGGACGAGATGCCCGGCGATCACTGCCCCATGCTCGGCCACCCGAAGGAACTGGCCGATCGCCTGGAGGCGTACCGCGCCGACCTGTGACGGGCCGATCGCGGCACGCGGCGGGCGCGGGTCCGCTCACTCGACCGGGTTCTGCCGGTGGTTGGCGGCGTCGGGATCGTCCGCGGGGGTGGGCAGCTCGCGGTGGCCCTCGGAGTGGTGGTTGACCCAGCCGCACACGCCGCAGCTGTAGCGGCCGTCCAACCCGGCGATCTGGGTGCCGCAGCGCCGGCACTCCGCGTAGGTGATCTGCGGGCCGCCGTCAGACGCCGGGGTGGGCACCGGTTCGACCTCCAGGGGCCGTCCGCTCGACGCGCTCATGGCCGGAGACTACCGCCGTACAGGCAGCGGCAACCCCTGTCCTCCATCCGCACTGCGCGGAGCAGGACCAGGACCCGTCGGGCGCCTGGGAGGCGGACGCCCCGCAGGACGGACAGTTCATACGCCATCAACTCCCCTCTCATCAAAGGGACGTGGCAACGCCCCGGCCGGTTTCCCGAACGGATCGCTGATTCTCGCCCGGAGACGCGGGTGTGAAGGCCGGTCTCTCGTACGTCAACGAACGCGGCGCGTGTCCGTCACGGATCCCTCCGGCCTGGCACCGGGGGATACGCGGTCCGCGCTCACGTGCCGGAGGTCCGGAACGCGGAGTCGGACCGATGGACAACAGAACCCCGCTCTTCCTCCTCATAGAAAATCTGTCACGGCGGCGGTAGACATCCGCGCTTACCGGGGTTAGTGTCTTCCATGTAGCCAAGGAGTCCATGAGGTGCGGCAGAGACGAACTGCCGCACATGCGGGACCGAAGCAGGATGTGGCACGGCGGTGGAGTGGTGGGGCCGGAAGGATCTCGGGGTCCCCTCGCTGACCGCCGGGCCGGGCGGCTGATGGAGGCCGTCGGCAGTACGCAGGACACGCAGGAGCAAGCAGTTCGACCAGCAGGAAGGAAGAAGGAGGCAGACGCCATCAGGATCGCCCGGGTGAGGACGTAACAGCCCGGGTACCGCAGGCCCCGGAACGGAAGGTGGTCCCACGGTCACGCATCCGCGATCCCCGCACTCGCTCCCGTCCCCCGGGCGACAGTGCGGAAAGAGAAGCCCGGCACCGCAGTAAGCCGGCAGATGGTGTTCAAATCCCTCGGGGCCCTGGTGCTGTACGGCATCAGGGCCCCTCGACGCGTTCCCCGATCAGAGGTGCACATGACCGCAGAAAACTCGTTCGGCCGTCTCGACGATGACGATTACCCCGCCTACACCATGGGAAGGGCCGCAGAAATAATTGGCACCACACCCGCCTTCCTGCGCGCCCTCGGCGAAGCCCGTCTCATCACCCCGCTGCGCTCCGAGGGCGGACACCGCCGCTACTCCCGCTACCAGTTGAAGATCGCCGCCCGCGCCCGCGAACTCGTCGACCAGGGAACCCCGGTCGAGGCGGCCTGCCGTATCGTCATCCTTGAGGACCAGCTCGAAGAAGCCCGGCGCATCAACGAAGAACTGCGCCACCAGGCCACCCCGCCCCGCCGCACAGCCGACGCCTGACACCGTCGCGACGTCCCCTCCTGTGCAGTCACCGGAGGGTGAGCCGTCTCGGTTTCATCTCCCGTCCCGTCCTGCCCCAGCCGTCGCTCCTGCCGCTGTCCTCACCCCGTCCGGAGCGGTTACCGCGGTGACCGCGGCAGCACCGCTCGCAACCCGGCCTGCTCGCTCGCAATCCGGTCCGCTCGCTCGGAACCCGGCCGGCGGATGCGGGGCCCGGCCTGGCCCCCGCCGGCCCCCGGCGCATGCGACCGGGCCCGGCCGCCCCGTCCGCGCCGGCGGGCTCGGCCCGGCTCGCCGGCGGTCAGGCGGTGGCCGCGAGGGTGGAGTCCAGCCAGTCGAACATGACCTGGTGTGCCCGGCCCATCGCGCCCATATGGCAGTGCTCGTCGGCCCCCTCGGCCTCGGTCAGGGTGACAAGGGTGGCGGAGGCGTTGGTGAGGGCCTTCTCGACCAGGTGCGGCTGGCCCTTGAGGAACTGGTCGTTCTCGGCGTCCATGATCAGTGTGGGGGCGGTGATCCGGTCGGCGATGCCGTCGAGGGTGTACGCCCTGGTCTTGCGGACCAGGTCGGCGAAGGACGCGGCCCCCATCGCCCAGACGCCGTTGCGCAGCGCCCAGCGCACCTGGGTGCCGGTGCCGGTGCCGGACAGCATCGTCAGCACCGGAACCGCGACGTCGTCGCGCTCCTCGTCGATCCACCGCTCCAGCGCGGGCGGGAGCATCCGGTCGAAGGCGGCGTGGAAGTCATGGACGCCGTCGTCGAGGATGAGCGCGGCGACGCGGTGCTCGAACGCCGCGCTGCGGGCGACCAGATAGCCGCCCAGGCTGTAGCCGAACAGGACGATCCCGTCGCCGGCGATCTCGGGACGGCTCACGGCGTAGTCGACGACCGGAGTGGTCACCGCCTCCCAGTCGGGGCGGAAGACCAGCTTCTGCTCCCGCAGCACGGCGCCCTGCCCCGGCCCGTCGAAGGCCAGCACGTGGTAGCCACGGCGCAGCGCGGCGGCCCCGACGGCGAAGTAGGACTCCTCCAGAGTCGAGTCGTAGCCGCTGGTGTACACGACGGTCGGGCGCGGCGTGCCGGATCCGTCGACCAGATAGAGGTAGCCGGGCAGGGTGGTGTCCTCATAGGGAATGTCCACCGCTTCCACCGGCATGTCGAACAGCCCGGCCGCGGTGGCGAAGGCGTCCCGTGAACGGGTGGACAGCAGGGTCACCTCAGGGTCGGCGGCGGGGTTCTCGCGCAGGAAGAACTCGGCCGTACGGTAGTAGTTCGACGCCCGGAGCAACGCTTCCCGTGCGCTCACACGGTGGCCGTCTGCCAGCGCCCGCTCTCCGATGCCCCGGACCCGTTCGGCCGTCGCCTTCCAGGACCGGTGCCAGCTTTCCTCGTCGCCCTCCGTGATGTTCCGCGCGGTGGCGATGATCTCGCCGAGGTCGGCGCCGCCGTAGTTGGCGAACCCCGCCGTGCGCAGCGTCTCGAACGAGAAGGACTCGTTGTCGAAAAGGAACTTCACCGGACACATCCCCTTGCTATCCGAGTGCTACACGAGACGGACCCGTTCCGCCTCGCCTGAGCCCGACGGTACTCCGGGGGTATGCGAGACGCAACCGTTCCGTCTCGTGTACGGTCGGAGGCATGACCAGCAGACCTGCACCTGCCGGGAAACGGCCTCCGGGGGGACCCGTCCTCCAGCAGGACGTGACACGTGCCCTGGAAACCGCCTTCTTCGAAGAGCTCGCCTCCGTCGGATACGGCAAGCTGTCGATAGAGGCCGTCGCACGACGGGCCGGCGCCGGCAAGGCCGCCGTCTACCGCCGCTGGCCCTCGAAGCAGGCCATGACCGTCGAGCTCGCCTCGCAGGCCGCCCTCAAGGCCGTGCGCGCCCCCGACATGGGAAGCCTGCACGCGGACATCGCCCAGTTCATCCGCGAGACCATGACCGCTCTGAGCCATCCGCTGGTCTCCCGTATCGCTCCCGACCTGCTGGCCGAGACCGCGCGGAACGAAGAGCTGGCCGATGCCCTGCTCTCAGGTATCCGCACCCCCCGGCGTGAGAATGCCGCCCTCGTCCTCCACCGGGCGATCGAGCGCGGGGAACTGCCCGCCGACACCGACATCGAACTCGGCCTGGACTTCCTGGTCAGCCCGGCGTACTGGCGACTGGCCGTGATCAGGACCCCGGTGGACGACGGCTATGTCGAGCGCCTGACCGTCAAGATCATCGCCGCGATGAAGGCCTGAGAAAGCCCGCCGGGCCTCCGCCGCGCCGCGCTCTCGGCGAAGCCCTCGCCAAGGCCCCGGTCAGGCGCGGGGCCGGGCGGCGGAGGGCCGGATCTGGAGCAGCCATTCCTCCGAGCCTCCTCCACGCCGTCGTTGTAGAGCTCCTGCCCGGTCAGGGCGGCCGCCTCGGCCCGGGCGCGACAGTGGACGCGTACGTGACAGGGGCCGGGCGGCAGGCCAAGCGCGTCCCCGACAGGTCCCCCGTCCCAGGTACGCACGCCCAGGACACCGGAACCGGTCACGATATCCGCGTCTTCGATCACGTCCCACGGTGTGTCTTCCACGTCCCACGGTGTGTCTTCGCCGGGTGGTTCCTCGTTCCAGGCTTCGACGCGCACGGCGGGGCAGAAGCCGTTTCCCGCCGTCGGGAGCGGCGCGGGTGAGGTCGCGTTCCGAGATGCCGAGGGCGGCGAGGGCCTCACCGCGCCGGGTGCTGTTCCGCCCGCCTGAGCGGGGGTTGACATCACCATGATGCATATACAACGCTGTAGGTGTGAGTACCTCTTCCATAGACGAGATTGTTGGCGACTGCCTGGCGGTGCGCGTCCGGCTGATCGGTCGGGCTCTCACGAGCCTCTACGACGGTGCCCTCGATGGTCATGGTGTGACCATTGCCCAGGTCAACCTTTTGGCCGCTCTGGGCAAGGTCGGTCCGTGCGCGCCATCAAAGCTCGGTGAGGTGCTGCAACTGGAGAGGTCCACGGTCAGTCGGAATTTGAATCTGCTATTGACCCACGGTTGGATAGAGGTCTTGTCGTCTGATGCGAAAGGAATGCGGGAGGTTGCGCTTACCCGTGTCGGCCAGGCCAAAATCGAGTCCGTGATGCCCGAATGGCGGCAGGCCCAGCGGAAGGCCGCGGAGCTTCTTGGGGTGACGGGCGTGAACGCGGTGCAGAGTATTGCGAACGGTATGGGGTATGCGCCAGGTGCCTAGGTGGACAGACGTTGACTCAAACGCATCACAATAGGCACATGTTGCATATACATCAGGAGGAGGGAGAAGGCTATGAAAGCTTTGTTCGCGAACAAAGTGGTATTGGTCACGGGCGCCTCGCGAGGGATTGGCAGAGCTGTCGCGCTCGCGTTTGCCCGAGAAGGAGCACAGCTGGTTCTCGCTGCTCGCTCGGTCGACCGACTCGCCCAGGTGGAGGAAGAGGTTCGCGATCTGGGTTCAGAAGTGCTGTCGGTGCCGACCGACGTGACCTCCCATGGTGCTGTGGCAGCCCTGGTAGACGCTGCGATGCACCGATTCGGAAGAATCGACGTGCTGGTGAACAACGCAGGGATCGGGAAGGTGGGCGCTATTGAATCGGCGGGGTTCGAAGACGACGTCCGTCAAACACTGCAGGCGAGTCTTTTCGGGATGATTAACGTAACGCAACGCGTACTCCCGGCATTTCGGCAACAGGGGTCGGGCGCGATCGTCAATATGTCGTCCGTAATGGGGCGCAAAGCTTTTTCCCGATTCGGATCCTATGCGATCGTGATGCACGCGGTCTCCGCATTCTCGGACAGTCTTCGCCAGGAGGTGGTCGGCGGAAATATCCGGGTCTCGGTGATCCATCCAGCGCTCACCGCCACCGACCTGTTGAGGGAGGCGGAGGAAGATGAGATGCCTCCCCCGTTCCGACATATGACTCCGCTGTCATCGGAAGATGTCGCGCGAGCCGTGGTGGCTGCGGTCCGGCGTGGGAAGCGACGTGTCGTGCTGCCACGAACGGCTAATATGCTGCTGCTCGGCGAGGCTTTGTCACCTCACATCGGCGACTCGATCGCCACCGCTCTCACGCTGCGGCCCATCGCCAGATTGCTCGGAATGAGCCGCGGGAAGACGTACCACGAAACGATCTTGAGTCACCCAACTCGCTGATAAAGCAGCCTTGGTGAAATCCGTGTACGTAATGCATTGGTGCTCCGGCTGCAGATCGAGATCTGCATGCTTCAGTGGCTTGCCGCTGATAGCGACCGGCTAGGGTCTTTCGTTTGGATCAGGCTGGATGAGGGAGCGGGGTCCGGTGCCGTGGATCGCAAGGCGGAGGAGGGAGCCCACGCGGAGCGTCGGCTCCCTCCTCCGCCGTCAACGCCGCGAGGCGCGGGACCAAGGCACGCGAGCCCAGCACGATCCGAACGAGAGGCCCCTAGGGGATCGGGCCTGGTGTCGGCGTCGCCAGCCGGACCAACTGAGCCGGTGGTCGCGAAACGACCTGCGATCCGGGTCATCAGGCCAATGCATCCTGCCACCGGGCCGGGTCTGCGCTGTGCTGCGGCCACCGCTTGATCGTTCGTTGCCTTCACAAACCACGATGAGCACCGGTGCCCGCAACCATCTCGTCCCTGGTTCGCATGGCGGGACCGCGCGGCGACGGCAGGGATGCTAGGCCATCCAGCAGTACAGGTCGTGCTCCCGAGAGTCTCCCAGGGGGCTGCGGGGCTGCGGGGCTGTGCGGCGAGGTGGCGCGTGGGAAGAGACCTGACCGGCTACGCGGAAGCCCCGTCGTCGGCGAGGGTGAGGAGTGTGAGGCTGCCGGGGAGAGCCGCGACGGCCTCGCGGAAACGGGTGGCGAGAGCCTCGGGGTCCGGACTCCCCGGCGTGAACCGTCCGTCCTGGGTGGGTGTGCCGGCTTCCCAGCCGGCGAGGGCGTAGCGGAACGCGGCGATCATCATGTCCACGGCAAGTCGGGGTCGAGGATCGTCCGGGCCGTCCGCGGCGAGCCGTCGGTCCAGGATCTCCATCGCGGCCCCTGTGGTGCGTTCGCAAAAGTGGAGGCTGTGCGCGTTCACCGCCGGGTTCCGCTCGGTCAGCCGGTAGCTGAGCAGAATGCGGCGGGCCCACTCCTCGTCGCCGAGGCGTTCCAGTGCCGTCAGTACGGCGTCCCGCATCAGTTCCAGAACGGGCTGGCCCACGGGCGCGTCGGCCGCCAACTCCTCAAGGAACGTCTCCCAGAAGTCCTGGAACGGCGTCATCGCGACGTCTTCCTTGCTGGCGAAGTTCCGGAAGAACGTGCGCTTGGACACCTCGACCCGGTCGCAGAGCTCGTCCAGGGTCACGCTGTCGAATCCACGCCGCGTGAACTGGTCGAGAGCAGTGTCGATCAGGAGCTGACGCGTCCGGTGCTTCTTGCGCTCCCGCAGTGAAACCCCTGGCGGAGTGACCGTGCCGTCGGCGGTGGAGAACGTCATGAAGAGAGTGTAGCGCGGGGGCAAATGTCACTTGCATCTTTATGCCACTCGGTGGCATAACTGGGTTGTCGCCTCCCTCCGGAAAGGCCTGACCTCATGCGTGCTCTGCTGATCGACCACTCCGAAGCCTCCGGCCTCCGTCTCGGTGAGGCCCCCGATCCCGAACCCGCTCCGCATCAGGCGCTGATTCGGGTCACCGCCGCCTCGCTGAACTCCGGCGAGGTCAGATACGCGCTCTCGCAGGCGCCCGACGGCGCCGTGCCGGGCTGGGACGCCGCCGGAGTGGTGGAACGCGCGGCGGCGGACGGCAGCGGACCCGGCGTGGGAACCCCCGTCGTCAGCCTGGGGGCGGCGGGTGCCTGGGCGGAGCTGCGGGCGGCCGACACGGCCGCGCTAGGCATCGTCCCTCCGGGCGCCGACCCCGGCGCGATCAGCACCATTCCCGTCGCGGCGGGCAGCGCCCTGCGCGCGCTGCACCGGATCGGGCCGCTGCTGGGCAAACGCGTCCTGGTCACCGGAGCGACCGGCGGCGTGGGGCGCTATGCCGTGCAACTGGCCCGCCTCGGCGGCGCCTATGTGCTCGCGTCCGTCTCGGACCCGCAGACGCAGGGTGACGGACTACGCGCACTGGGGGCGCACGAGGTGCTCGCCGGGCCGGACCGGATCACGGCGCCCGTGCACGGCGTTGTCGACGTCGTGGGCGGTCCGCAGCTTGTCGAGGCCTTCGGGAAGCTGGCGGCGCACGGCACTCTGGTCTCTGTCGGCCACGTGGCAGGGCGGCCCGAGTCATTCCCGCCGGGCGCCTTCAACGGGGACGGCGGCAGGCACAACCGCTCCATCGTCACCTTCTTCCTGGCGGACTGCCCCGACCTGGCCATGGACCTCACCTGGCTGGCGCAGCAGGTCGCGGCCGGAGTCCTCGACCCGCAGATCTCCTGGCGCGACGGCTGGGACAAGGCCGGCGAAGCGGTGAGTGCGCTGGTGGAACGCCGCCTGCACGGCAAAGCCGTTCTGGACATCACATGAACGTCCGACGGCGGCGGCGACGGCGACGTTGATGGCGCCGACAACGTTGACGGCGACGGGGGCAACGTCGACGGCGGGGGCGCTGCGCGCGGGGGAGACGAACCGGCACCGGCAGGCCCGTTCAGAGTGAGGTCGGCCTGCTCGACGCCGCTTTCCGGTCAGCATGAGAACGGCGAGAACGGACCCGAGACCGGAACCTGGAACCGGGCCCCAACAGCGGAGCCTGGCAACGGAGACCCCGACAACGGATCCGGGACCGGAACCCGTGAACGGCACCGAGGAGATCCCTGTGACCCCCCACACCCCCATGATCGCCGTCTCCGACGCCGAGCTGGACGAGCTGCGCTCACGACTGCTCCACACACGGTGGCCGACCCCCTGGCCCACCAGCGGATGGGATGCCGGCACCGACCCCGGCGAACTGCGGCGCCTCGTCGCCCACTGGGCCTCCGGCTACGACTGGCGTGCTCATGAAGCCGCCATCAACGCACTCCCGTCCCATGTCGCGGACATCGACGGAACACCCGTCCACTACCTCCGCTTCGAGGGCGAACATCCCGGCGCCCTGCCGATCGTCCTGACCAACGGGTGGCCCAGCACCTTCCTCGAACTGACCGTCCTCGCCCGTCGGCTGGCGACGCCGTCGCGGTACGGGGGCGACGCCGCCGACGCGTTCACCGTCATCGTCCCCTCGCTGCCCGGATTCGCCTTCTCACCGCAGCGGCCCTCGCTCACGGAGCCGCCGCAGACGCACGAGATCTGGCATCGGCTCATGCACGACGAACTCGGCTTCGAACGCTACGCCGCACACGGGAGCGACCTGGGCGCCGGTATCACCTCCCGGCTCGGCGAAGCCCACCCCGACGCCCTGGTGGGCATCCACCTGCTGGCCGTCGCGGGCCCGGTCTCCTACGACGCCTCCCGTGTCACCCCGCAGGAGCAGGAGTACCTCGATTCCGTCGTGGCGTGGTCCGCGGAAGAGGGCGGGTATCTGCAGGAACAGAGCACCCGCCCCGTCACCCTGAGTTATGGGCTGGCCGACTCGCCGACCGGGCTGCTCGCCTGGATCGTCGAGAAGTACCGTGCGTGGAGCGACTGCGAGGGCAACCTCTCTTCCCGGTTCAGCGACGACTTCCTGCTGACGCAGGCGTCGCTCTACTGGTTCACCCACACCCTCTCGACATCGTTCCGGCCCTACTACGAATACGGCCGGGGCCTGACGAGACGGGTTGAGCGGGTGAACGTGCCCACAGCCCTCGCCCTCTTCCCGGCCGACCTCACCCGGCCGCCCCGTAGCTGGGCCGAGCGCACCTACAACATCACGAGGTACACCCTCATGCCCCGCGGCGGACACTTCGCCGCTCACGAAGAGCCGGAACTCCTCGCACACGACCTCACCGAGTTCTTCCACGAGCACCGGTGAACGGCACCGAGCGGGTTGAGGACGCCGGCGCGCCGAGGACGCCGACGCGCCGAGGGGGCCTGGTGCGGAGGACGCCGGACCCATGGCATGGAGCGGCATCCCGTCGTTCAGGGCTTCGGGACAGGACTGCGGGTGCCGACTTCGCGCCGCGGCGGAAAGCTGGGGGATATGACCGGGAGCGGATGACGGACGAGGTGGATCATGGCCACGCTGGTATCGGTGAACGTGGGGTTGCCGGCGGACGTATCGTGGCACGGCCGCACGGTCCGTACCGGGGTGTGGAAGCGGCCCGTGACGGGTGCCCGTATGGTGCGGCGGCTGAATATCGACGGGGACGGCCAAGGCGACCTCGCCGGGCACGGTGGCGAGATGCGCGCGGTGCTGGTGTACCAGCTCGACTCGTACCGCTACTGGGCGCGGGAGCTGGGCCGCGACGACCTGCGGCCGGGGCACTTCGGTGAGAACTTCACCGTGGACGGCCTGTCCGACGACGAGGTCTGCGTCGGCGACCGCTACCGGATCGGCGGCGCGGTGTTCGAGGTCACCCAGCCGCGGGTGACCTGTTACCGGGTCGGCCTGCGGCTCGGGGAGCCTCGGATGGCGGCGCTGCTCGTGGCGCACCGGCGTCCCGGCTTCTACTTCCGGGTGATCGAGGAAGGCGAGGTACAGGCAGGTCAGGAGGTCGTCAAGGTCGCCTCCGGTCCGGAAGCGATGTCCGTACGGGAGATGGACGGCCTGCTCTATCTGCCGGGGCACAGCCGCGAGCGGGTCGAGCGGGCGCTGAAAATCCCCGCGCTCAGTCCGGGCTGGCAGGCGTCGATGCGTGCGCTGCTCGACCAGGAGGGCGACGGGAGCGGCTCCGCCCCGGCGAGCGGGAACGCGGGCCTGACCGGTGCCGCCGCTCCGCCACCCGCGTGGCAGGGTTTCCGGCCGCTGACCGTCACGGGCGTCCGGCTGGAGAGCAGCAGCGTGCTGTCCCTGACGCTGGCCGCCCCGGACGGGGCGCCGCTGCCGGCCGCGCTGCCGGGACAGTTCGTCACGGCGAAGCTCCGGCCCACTCCGGATGCGGCGCCACTCGTACGCAGCTACTCCCTGTCCGGTGAACCTGGGACGGGCGTCTACCGGATCAGCGTCAAGCGGGAGCCTCACGGCGTGGCGAGCGCGTATCTCCATGCTCATGCGGCCGTCGGCGGCGAACTCCAGGTGGCGGCGCCGCGTGGCACCTTCCGGCTGGTGGCGGGCGCGGGCCCGGTGGCGTTGATCTCCGTGGGTGTGGGGGCCACCCCGGTGCTCGCCATGCTGCATGCCTTGGCGCGGTCCGGTTCCGCCCGAGAGGTCTGGTGGCTGCACGGCGCGCGCAACGGTGCCGAGCACCCGTTCGCCGTGGAGAGCCGGGAACTGCTGGCGGCACTGCCGCGTGGCGTGTGCCGGATCTTCTACAGCCGGCCCGGCGAGGGCGACCGGCAGGGCGTCGACTACACCGACGAGGGCCGGTTCACCCCCGCGCGTGTCGCCGGTCTCGGGCTGCCTTCCGACACGGACGCGTATGTGTGCGGGCCTCAGGGATTCATGGACGACCTCACCGCCGCCCTGACCGAGGCGGGTCTGGATCCGTCGCGGGTGCACACCGAACTGTTCGGGGCGGGGGCGGGCATCACTCCCGGCATCAGCGCCCCGGCGGCTGCCCGGACCCCGCACCAGCCCGCGGGAGAACCGGGCGCCGGCCCCGAGGTGGTCTTCGCCCGCAGCGGCCTGACCGTGCGCTGGCAACCGGACCGGGCGAGCCTGCTGGAGCTGGCCGAGGCATGTGACGTGCCCGTCCGGTGGTCCTGCCGTACGGGCGTCTGCCACACCTGCGAGCTGGCCATGCTCTCCGGGGCGGTCGCCTACTCCCCGGATCCGGTGGAGCCGCCGGCCGAGGGCAACGTCCTGATCTGCTGCTCGGTGCCGGCGAAGGACACGGACGGCGTCGTCCTGGACCTGTGAGGTCGTCCCGGACCTTGTGGAAAGCCCCCGGGCCCCCGGGCCCCGGCCCCGGGCCCGCGCGCGTGCCGCCCCACCGCCCCGCCGTGATGCGGTGACGGGTGACGTGGTGTCGTGGTGACGGCGCGAGAGAAAACACCGACACCCTGCGGTGATTCTTTGTCCGTAAGAGGAAGAAGAGTGAGCGTACTGTCGGGATCGGGGCGTTCGCTGCCGTTGCCGCGCTTCTGACCATGACACCCGGTCTGGACACAGCACTCGTCCTGCGGGCCGCCGTGGTCCAGGGCCCCCGATGCGCCGCACCTCCTTATGGGGCTGGCGCCGACTCTCATACACAACGTCGAGGACGTGCTCTGGTTCAGTCTTCTGTTCTTCGGCGTGCGCCTTTCCGGGGATGGCTCTGCCACCCTGTCGCCCGAGTTGTAGCCCGTATCGATAACCATTGCAGATGTTGTGTGTTGGTGTGTTGGTGTGTTGGTGTGTTGTTAGGTGGTGGGTGGGGTGGTGGGTGGTTGGTTGATGTGGGTGGTGAGGGCGTGGGCGAGGGCGGTGAGGGTGGGGTGTTGGTAGATGTAGTTGGCGGGGAGGGTGATGTGGAGGTCGGTTTCGAGGCGGATGCGGAGTTCGGTGGTGAGGAGGGAGTCGAATCCGAGTTGTTTGAGGGGGGTTTGGGGGTCGAGGGTGGTGGTGGAGAGGCGGAGGGTGTGGTGGATGTGGTTGGTGAGGTAGTTTTCGAGGGTGGTGTGTTGGTCGGTGGGGGTGAGGTGGGTGAGGCGGGTTCGGAGGTCGGGTTCCGGGCTGCTGGTGGTGGTGTTGTAGGTGCTGGTTGTGCTGTCTGCGGTGCCGCTGCCGGTGCCGGTGCCGGTGCCGGTGCCGCCGGGGCTGGTGCCTGTGTCTGTGCTGGTGTCTGTGTTTGTGCTGGTGCTGTTCGCGCTGTTGGTGCCTGTACTGCGTGTGTTGCTGCTTGTGCTGTCTGTGGTGGGTGTGCTGTCTGTGGGTGTGGGTGTGGGTGTGGGTGTGTCTGTGGTGGGTGGGGTGGGTGGGGTGAGGGTGGTGTAGAGGGGGGTGGGGTGGGTGGTGGGGGGGATCCAGGTGTGGGGTGGTCCGGGGATGACGGCGGTTTGGGTGCGTTGGTGGGTGAGGAGGGTGTGGAGGGTGTGGAGTCCTTTGGTGGTGGGGATGGTGTGGTAGCCGCGGTCGGTGTAGTGGGTTGCGGTGCCTGTTTCGCCCCAGGGGCCCCAGTTGATGGTGAGGGTGGGGTGGCCTTGGTGGGTGCGCCAGTGGGCGAAGGCGTCGAGCCAGGAGTTGGCTGCGGCGTAGGTGGCTTGTCCGGGGTTGCCGAGGAGTGAGGTGATGGAGGAGTAGAGGAGGAACCAGTCGGGGTTGTGGTGGGTGGTGGCGTGGTGGAGGTTCCAGGCGCCGGTGACTTTGGGGGCCCATACGTGGTTGAGTTGTGGGTCGTTGATGTTGGTGAGGGTGGCGTCTTCGAGGGTCATGGCGCTGTGTGTGATGCCGCGTAGGGGTGTTCTGTTCTGGGTGGCGGTGGTGACGAGGCGTTGGGCGGTGGCGGGTTTGGTGATGTCGTCGAGGATGACGGTGATTTTTGTTTGTTTGGTGGCGAGTTTTTTGATGGCGCGTGCGGCGGTGAGGGTGGGGGGTGTGCGGCCGTTGAGGATGATGTGGCGGGCTCCTTGGGCGGCGAGCCAGTGTGCGGTGGCGAGGCCGAGTCCGCGGAGGCCGCCGGTGATGATGTAGGCGCCGTCGGTGTGGACGGTGGGGGGTCCGTCGGGGAGGACGGCGGTGGTTTTTCCTTGGTCGGGGAGGGTGAGGACGAGTTTTCCGGTGTGGCCGGCGCGGGCCATGAGGCGGAAGGCGTGGGTGGCTTGGGTGAGGGGGTAGGGGGTGGTGTGGAGTGGTTTGAGATGGTTTTGGGTGATGTGGGTGAGGACTTCGTGGAGGGCGGTGGTGAAGAGGTCGGGGCGGGTGTGCTGGAGTTCGATGAGGTCGATGGTGCTGAGGGTGATGTTGTGGCGGAGGGGGGCGAGTCCGAGGGGGGTGTCGGCGAGGATGTCGCGGACGCCGAGTTCGATGAAGCGGCCGAAGGGGCGGAGGGTTTGGAGTCCGGCGCGGATGGCGGGGCCGGCGAGGGAGTTGAGGACGACGTCGACGCCGGTGCCTTTGGTGGCGGTGAGGGTTTGCTGGGTGAAGTCGAGGGTGCGGGAGTCCATGACGTGTTTGATGCCGGCGGCGCGTAGGTGGCGTCGTTTTTCTTCGGTGCCGGCGGTGGCGAGGATGTCGGCGCCGAGGTGGCGGGCGACGGCGATGGCGGCGGTGCCGGTGGCGCCGGTGGCGGAGTGGATGAGGATGCGTTCGCCGGGGGTGAGGCGGGCGACGTGGTGGAGGGCGTACCAGGCGGTGAGGTAGGCGGTGGGCAGTCCGGCGGCGGTGGTGGGGTCGAGGTGGTTGGGGATGGGGGCGACGGCGGTGGCGGGGAGGGTGGTGAAGGAGGCGAAGGTGCCGCCTTGGAGGTGGATGGCGAGGACGGGGTCGCCGGGTTTGAGGTGGTCGACGCCGGGGCCGGTGCGGGTGATCACTCCGGCGCATTCGAAGCCGATGCGGTAGCGGATGTCGTCTTCGCCGGGCAGGAGGCCCATGGCGGTGAGGACGTCGCGGAAGTTGAGGCCGGCGGCCTGGATGCGTAGTTCGACTTCGCCGGGTCCTGGGGTGCGGCGTGGGGTTGTGGTCAGTTCGAGGCTGTCGAGGTTGCCGGGGTGTCGTGTGCGCAGGCGGAATCCGTCGGTTCCGTAGTGGACGGTGCGGGTGGTGGCGGCGTTGTGTTCGGCGGGGGTGAGGGGGGCGCGGACGAGGCGGGCGACGTGGCGGGTGGTGCCGCGCAGGGCGATTTCGTCTTCGTCGGTGTCGGCGAGGAGTTCTGCGGTGAGGTGGTGCGGGGGGTGGTCGCCGGTGTGGTCGGTGTCGATGAGGGTGGGGCGCATGGAGGGGTGTTCGAGGGCCAGGACGCGTACCACGCCGCGCAGGGCGCTCTGTCCGAGGTCCGTGGTCTCGCCGGGGGTGACGGCGCGGGCGTTGCGGGTGACGATGTACAGGCGTGGGGGGTGGGTGCTGTGGGCGATTGCCTGGGCGATGCCGAGGAGGCGCCGGGTCCGCCGCAGGGCGCCCGTGGTGAGATCGTCCTGGGCGACAGCGCCGCCGGCCCTGGAAGCGCTGCCGGTGGCGGGGGCGCCGCCGGCCCCGGTGCCGGTGCCGGTGCTGGGGGTGTGGCCGGTGGCGGGGTTGTCCTCGGCGCTGGGACCGCCGTCGGCGTGAGTGTCGCCGCCCGTCCCGGAAGCGCTGCCGGTGGTGTGGGTGCCGCCAGCCTCTGAAGCGCTGCCGCTGGTGGGGGTGCCGTCGGTCTTGGAAGCGTTGCCGCTGGTGGGGGTGTCGCCGGTCCCTGAAGGGCTGCTGGTGGTGTGGGTGTCGTCGGTCCGGGGGTCGTTCTCGGCGCCGTGATGGTCGCTGGTCCTGGGTCCGTCGTCGGCGCTGGGGTTGTCGCCGGTGCCTGGGCTGCTGCTGGCCTTGTGACTGCCGCTGGCCTTGTGACCGTTGCCGGTGCGGGGACGGTTACTGGAGCTGGGAGCCTTACTGGTAATGGGGTTGTCGCTGGTCGTGGGGCCGTCGCCGGTGCGGGGGCCGTCGTCGGTGCTGGGGGTGTGGCCGGTGGTGGGGTCGTTGTCGGTGCTGGGGTTGTGGCCGGTGCCTGGGCTGCTGCTGGCTTTGTGACCGTTGCCGGTCTTGTGACCGTTGCTGGTCCTGGGACGGTTTCTGGCGCTGACGTCGCTGGTGGTGGGGCTGTCGCTGGTGGTGGGATCGCCGCCGGTGCGGGGGCCGTCGCTGCTGGTGTTGGGGCCGTTGCCGCTGGTGGTGGGGTCGTTGCCGTTGGTGGTGGTGGGGTTGGTGGTGGGGCAGAGCATGATGATGGCGTGTGGGGGGTGGGGGGTGGTGGCGAGGTGTTCGGTGAGGGTGTTGTTGAGTTGTCCGAGGTGTTCGGTGGGTGGGGGGTTCCAGGTTTCGGTGTGGGCGCCGGTTTGGTCGAGGAGGGCGGCGAGTGTGGTGGCGTCGTTGTTTTCTTCGCTGATGATGAGCCAGTTGCCGGGCGGGGTGGTGCGGGGTGGGGGGTGGGGGGTGGGGTGCCAGGTGATTTCGTGGAACCACTGGTCGGTGGTGTCGTGGGTGGTGGGTGGGGTGTGGCGGGCGAAGCGTACGTCGTCGAGGGCGAGGACGGGTTTGCCGTTTTCGTCGAGGAGGCGGATGTGTCCGGTGGCGCTGTCGGGGGTGGTGGTGGTGATGCGTGCGTGGGCGTAGAGGGCGCTGGCGGGGTCGCCTTGGATGCGTGCGTGACCGATGTGGAGGGGGAGGATGAGTCCGTGGCCGGTTTCTTCGGCGGGTCCGGCGACCAGGAGTTGCAGGCAGAGGTCGACGAGGACGGGGTGGATGTGGAGGGTGTGGGGGGTTCGTGCGGGTGGGGGGATGGTGAGGCGGGCCCAGAAACTGTCGTGGGTGCGGGTGGTGCGTAGTTCGGTGATTCCGGCGAAGGCGGGGCCGTGTTGGAGTCCGCGGGCGCGGAGGTTTCCGTAGAGGGCGACGGGGTCGATGGGGAGGGGGTGTTTGCGGGTGAGGGCGGTGATGGAGGCGGCGCGGGTGCGGGGGGGTGTGGGGAGGCGGCGTAGTTGGGCGGTGGCGTGGGCCTGCCATTGTCCGTTGTTGTCGCGTCCGAAGATTTCGCAGGTGGCCCGGTCGGGGGCGGTCATGGTGAGGGTGGTGTTGAGGTCGGTGTGGTCGGCGAGGCGGAGCATTTCCTTCAGGGAGATGTCGGTGACTTCGATTTCGGTGGGGGTGGCGTCGAAGGCGTGGCAGGCGGTGGTCAGCGCGAGGGCGTAGGAGGCGGCGGCGGGCAGTACGGGTGTGTTGTGGACGCGGTGGTCGGCGAGCCAGGGCAGTGCGGTGGTGCCGGTGTCGGCGCGCCAGTGGTGGCGTACGGGGTTGCCGGGTACTTCGAGGTGCCGGCCGGGGAGTGCGGCTGTGGTGGTGTGTTCTTCCGGGGTGGGGGGCGGGGTGGTGTCGGCCCAGTGGTGTTTGCGGTCGTAGGTGATGGTGGGGACGTCGGCGAGGCTGTCGTGTGCGTACAGGGGTGACCAGTCGATGTCCACTCCGGCGCAGTGCAGGGCGGCGAGCTGGGTGCGGAAGGTGGTGGGCTCGTCCTCGTCACGGCGCAGGGTGGGCAGAACCACCGGCCCCCCCGGCCCCGCCGAACCTGTCGGTCCGCCCGGTCCCGCAGGTCGCGTCGAACCTGCCGGTCCCGCCGAACCTGCCGGTCCGTCCGGACGTGCCGTACCCGCAGGTCGCGTCGAACCTGTAGAGCCTGCCGGTCCGCCAGGTCCCGCCAGTCCTGCGGGCCCCGTCGAACCTGTAGAGCCTGTGGGGCCGCCGGGTCCCGCCGGTCCCGTCGAACCTGTAGAGCCTGTTGAGCCTGCCGGTTGACCCGGTCCCGCCGGTCCCGCCGCTCCTGCCAGTCCTGCCGGTCCCGTTGAACCTGTCGGTCCGCCAGGTCCTGCTGATTCCACCGGTCCGCGCGGTCCCGTCGAACCCGCCGGTCCGCCTGGACCCGCCGGTTCTGCCCGTCCCGTTGAACCCGTTGAACCCGTCGAACCCGATGGTCCTGCTGGTCCGCCCGGACGCGCCGTACCCGCTGGTCCTGCCGGTCCGCCCGTACTCGCCGTACTCGCCGTACTCGCCGGTCCCGTCGAACCAGTTGGTCCCGCCGGTCCGCCGGGTCCTGCCGGTCCGCCCGGACGCGCCGTACCTGTCGAGCCTGTCGGTCCGTCCGGTCGTGTCGAGCTTGCTGGTCCGTCCGGTCCGCCCTGACTTGTCGAGCCCGGCTTACCCGCCGTACCCGCCACCGGTCCTGCCGTGCCTGCTGCACCCGCCGGTCCCGCCAGTCCTGCCGGACGCGCCGTACCTGCCGGTCGTGCCGGTCCTGCTGGTTCTGTCGTGGTGGTGGGTGGGGTGAGGGTGTGGGTGAGGGCGTGGGTGATGACGGGGTGGGGGGAGATTTCGATGTAGACGAGGTTGCGGTCGGCGGCGGCTGCGGTGACGGCGGGGTGGAAGCGGACGGGGTTGCGGAGGTTGGCGCACCAGTAGGCGGCGTCGAAGGCTGGGGTTTCGCCGGGGTTTTCCAGGACGGTGGAGTAGAAGGGGATGTCGGGGGTGCGGGGTGTCAGGCCGGCGAGGGCGGTGTGGAGTTCGTCGAGCAGGGGGTCTACCTGGGGGCTGTGGGAGGCGACGTCGACGGCGATGGGCAGGGCGGGGATACCGCGGGCTTCCCAGGCGGTGATGAGGTGTGCGATTTCTGTGGTGTCGCCGGCGACGACGGTGGAGTGGGGGGCGGCCAGGACCGCTACGGAGACTGTTGTGGTGCCGGCGGTGGCGAGGTCGGCTTCCACGGTGGCCCGGTCCAGGCTCACGCTGGCCATGGCGCCGGTGCCGGCGATGCGGGTCAGGAGCGCGGAGCGGCGGCAGATGACGCGGACGCCGTCGTGGAGGGAGAGTGCTCCGGCCACGACGGCGGCGGCGGCTTCTCCCATGGAGTGGCCGATGACGCCGGCGGGCTGGACTCCGTGGGCGCGCCAGGTGGCGGCCAGGGCGATCTGCAGGGCGAACAGGACGGGCTGTACGGCGGCGCAGCCGGTGACCGGTTCGCCGGAGCGTACGAGGTCCAGGACGGGGAGTGCGGATTCGGCGCGGATGAGGGCGTCGGTTTCGGTCAGGGCGGTGGTGAAGGCGGCGTCGTGGTCCAGGAGTCCGCGTCCCATGCCGGGCCATTGGGAGCCTTGTCCGGAGAATACCCAGACGGGGCGGCGGGCGGCGGTGATGTCCGCTGCTGAGGCGGTGGTGGCCGGGTGGGTGCGGCCGGCGGCGAAGGAGCGCAGCGCGGTGAGGGTGTCGCGCCGTGAGCGGGTCACGACGGCGAGGCGTCCTCGTCCCGGGGTGCGGCGCAGGGCGAGGGTGTGGGCGATGTCGCGCAGGGGTACGTCCGCGCCGTCGTTTTCCATCCAGTGGGCCAGGCGTTGTGCGGCGTGGGGCAGTACGGCGGTGGATCCGGCGGGGACCAGGATGACTTCGGGTGCGGGGGGCGGGGTGCGCCGTGGCCGCGGCACGGTGGCGGCGGCGGTGGTGGTGGTGCGGCGGGTGGTCGCGGGGGGTTGTTCGAGGAGTACGTGGGCGTTGGTGCCGGCGAATCCGAAGGAGGAGACCGCGGCGAGTCTCGGTGTGTCCCGTACGGGCCAGCGGGTCAGTTCGGTGGGGACGAACAGGCGGGTGTTGTCGGGGGTGATGGCGGGGTTCCAGCGGGTGAAGTGGAGGTTGGGGGGGATGAGTCCGTGCTGGAGGCACAGGACGGTTTTGATCAGTCCGGTGATTCCGGCGGCGGGTTCGAGGTGGCCGAGGTTGGTTTTGAGTGAGCCGAGTGCGCACCGGCCGTGGCCTTTTCCGTAGACGTGGGCCAGGCTGGCGAATTCGATGGGGTCGCCGAGGGGGGTGCCCGTTCCGTGGGCCTCGATCATTCCCACGTCCCGGGGGTCGGCGCCGGCGCGCTGGAGTGTCTGGCGGAACAGGGCGCGCTGGGCGCTGGGGGAGGGGGCGGCCAGGCCGTCGGAGTGGCCGTCCTGGTTGACGGCGGAGCCGCGGACGACGGCGAGGATGCGGTCCGCGTCCCGTACGGCGTCGGCCATGCGTTTGAGGACGACGACGCCGCAGCCCTCGCCGCGGACGAAGCCGTCGGCGGCGGCGTCGAAGGTGTGGCAGCGGCCGGTCGGGGAGAGCATGCCCATTCTGGCGAAGGACAGGGTGGTGCGGGGCCGGAGCATGAGGGTGACACCGCCGGCGAGGGCGAGGTCGCATTCTTTCTGGAGCAGTGCCTGGCAGGCGAGGTGGAACGCGACGAGGGAGGACGAGCAGGCGGTGTCGAGGGCGATGCTGGGGCCGTGCAGTCCCAGCAGGTAGGAGATACGGCCGGGGGCGACGCAGTGGCCGTTGGTCAGGATGGAGCCTTCCAGTTCCTGGGGCCGGCCGGCGAGCTGGTCCATGTAGTCGTTGTAGCTGAGGCCGGTGAAGACTCCTGTCTGTGAGCCGGCCAGCCGGCCGGGGGGCAGTCCGGCGTGTTCCAGTGCTTCCCAGGCCACTTCCAGCAGCAGCCGGTGCTGGGGGTCCAGGACGTCCGCCTCGCGGCCGGAGACGCCGAAGAAGTCCGCGTCGAACTGTGACACGTCGCTGAGGTATCCGCCCAGCTCGGGCGGGGCGGGCCGGCCGGGGTGCGGGGCGCGGTCCCCGGGGGCGGGCGGGCTCTCGCGTCCCGGTGGGGGTGCTCCCACCGCGTCGCGTCCCTCCGCCAGCAGCCGCCACAGGGCTGCCGGGGAGTCGGCGTCGCCGGGAAGCCGGCAGCCCATGCCGATCACGGCCACTGATGCCATCGCTGTTCCGGAGGAATGCCTGTGTCGGCCCACGGGAGTTCTCCCTCTCGACGGAATACGGAATAGGGGCACGCATGGATGCGGTAGGAGCACGAAACGAGGAACACGGAGCACGGGACACGGGGTACGGGAGACGGGGTACGGGACGTGGAGCGGGAGACGGGGACGGGGACGGGGGGTGGTGGTACGGAGCGGGGGTGCCGGGTACGGGCGGGCGGTTTCGCGGGGCGGCCTGCTCGGGGGCCCCGGGCAGGGGGCTGGTGTTGTGCCGCCGCCCGGCCCGTACGGCGGACCAGGCCCCCCGGAACAGCCGGACCGGACAGAAACAGGGCGGACCGAGTGGACCGAGTGGACTGGGTGACCGGGCGGACCGGGTGGACTGGGTGGACCGGGTGACCGGGTGGACCGGACCGGGTGCGGGACGGACCGGCGGACCGGGTGACGGGGTGGACCGGACCGGGTGCGGGACGGACCGGCGGACCGGGTGACGGGGTGGACCGGACCGGGTGCGACGGGGCGGGTGCGGGACGGGGCGGGGGCCGCCGGGGCGGGACGGCTTGGGGCGGGGGCCGCCGGGGCGGGCGGCGGACAGGGCGGGGCGGACAGGGCGGGGGCCGCGGAAGCGGCCGGACGGCTCGGGGCCGGGGGCCGCCGGAACGGACGGGCCGGACGGGGTGGGCTGGCTGGGCTGGACGGGAAGGGCCGGGCGGGACGGGCGGGTTGGGCTGACCGGGCCGGGCAGGCCGGGCGGGGCCGGGTGGGCCGGGTGGGGTGGGGGCTCAGACGTCGGGGCTTCCCAGGAGGATCGCGCTCTTCACCCCGCCGACCTGGTAGTTGAAGCTCAGCGCGAGGTCGAAGTCGAGGGAGCGGGTCCGCACGCCGGGAACGGGGTCGAAGGTGAGATTGTCCGCCGGCTGTTCGCAGTTCGCGGTGGGACACACCTCGCCGCGCTGCATCATGAGCAGGGTGAGGGCCACGCCCAGACAGCCCGCGGGAGCACCGTTGTGGCCGAAGCAGCCTTCCTGGGACGACATCAGCAGGTCACGTGCGGCCGGCCCGTACAGTTCCCTGACCGCGTTCGCCTCGAAGGCGGTGACCACCACATTGCCGTCACTGCCGCCGTGGATGTAGGGCACCTGGCCGATGTTCCAGCGCTCGCCCAGACACCGGCGGACGGCGGCCACCAGCTCGCTGCCGCTCTCCTCGCACGCCAGGGGGTTGGCCAGGCCGTCGCGGGTGGTGGCCTGGGCGAGGACCTGGCCGTAGAGGCGGGCGTCGCGCCGTGCGGCGTGTTCCCGGCTCTCCATGACGACGGTCACCGATCCCTCTCCGTGGTTGATGCAGTCGGCACGCCGGTCGTAGGGGCGCATGAGGGAGTCGAAGGACGGCAGGAGGGCGGGCATGTCGTCCGACCGGATCGCGTCGTAGGTGTTCTGCGCGCCCTGCAGAAGACGCTGGATGTTGCGGATCAGTGTGACGCTGAAGACGTCGACACCGGTCACGACCGCGAGGTCGATCTCCCCGTCGGCGATCATGCGCCGGGCGTTGCCGATCTGCACGGCGGAGGACGCGCAGCCGCACGACACCGTGAAGTTGGGGCCCTTCGAGCCGGTCAGCGCTCCCTGGACCAGGGCGACGTCGGAGGGGGTGACGGCCTGTTCCGCCGCGACGAACAGTTCCATCGCGTCCGCGGCGGGGATGGCGTCGGGATCGGCCCGCAGCACGGCGAGATAGCTGTCGATGTTCGCGTCCACCCCGCCGCGCCCGACCAGGACCGCCGCGTCGGTGAGGTCCCCCGAGCGGGGATCGAGCCCGGCGTCCGCGCACGCCTGTGCCAGGGAGACCAGGCCGAACCGGTGCGCCGAGGTGTAGTGACGGGCGAAGAACGGGGGGAGGCCGGGCAGACGCTCGTCGAACATCTCCTCGGACAGGCCCACCGACCCGTAGTAGACGTCGTCCTTCATGAGACAGGAAGCACCCCGGGACGCCACGTTCCACAGGTCGTCCGCGGTGAAGACGGGGCCCTGGTCACCGGGAAGACAGAACCCGAGGCCCGTGACCACCACGTCCCGTGCCCGTCGGCCGCCCGGACGGGCGGCGGACCCGCTCACAACGCGCCTGCGTGCGGCAGAAGAGTCATCATGTCGATCCCCTCGGAAGTCGGTTCACGCCCGCGCGGAGCCCGCCCTGTCCTGCTGAAGAGGGGAAGATGATCCGCGCTGCGCCCGACGGCTTGCGTGCGGGCCTATTCGGCGATGTACGTGCGGTAGGACCAGCGGTAGACGGGCAGGAACTCGCCGCCCGACTCCGTATAGCAATGCGCGAACTCGAAATGCTCGTAGCGGTTGCCGAGGAGAATTCTCACTCTCGGCTCGTTTTTCAGTGACTCCACGTCCCATTTTTCCGGAGTTCCCTCCGGTCCTTCGGTGAGCATCACACGGATCCGTTGAGACACAGCACTCTCCAGCCAGCGAAACGGAATCACAGGGTTCGCCGCGTATTCGTGTACGGGCGCGGCGCGGGACATCATCGCGCGACAGGAGCGGGCACGGCGGGGACCGCCCGCCCCGGCACCGGCCCCGGTGCCGGGGTCAGGAGCAGGACCAGGGCCGGAACCAGAGCCACAGCCAGGAACAGGGCCGGGGCCGGGGCCGGTTACGGTGCCGGAGGCCTGGCCGGGGCGGGGGGTGTGGGTGCGGCCGGCCGCGGGCGGCCGGCGCGTGTATCGCGCCGGCGGCCGCTTTCACCGCCTGGACCACGGTCTGGGCGCAGTGCCCGGCCCGGGTCCAGCCGATCACCGGAATCATGGCCAGTTCCGATGCGAAAAGACAGATTTTGATGAAGGACCGAGGAGGAGAGGACGCTCGCATGATTCCCCTTGACGAGGCTGATGCGAGCCACCGCTTCCCGACCGGGGGCGTTTGCCGCGGCAGAACGTTCCAGGCCGCCCCGGAGCTGACGGGGCTGCTCTGCGACGGAACATCGGTTGCCGTGCCCCCGGAGAGGAGGGCAGCCCACCGGTATGGATGCATGAAGTTATCCAGAGGCGGATAATCCCGCAATGGAATCATCAATGGTTCACCCGTATGGCGCAACATGGTTAATGAATTGCGAAATGCCCGGTACAGGCCGGCCGGGGCGGACCAGGGGCACCCCGGCCGGTTTCCCGAACCGGTCCCGGGCCCCGCCCGCTTCACCGTCCGCCCGGCCACCGACCCGCCCGCCCGCACAACTCCGGCCGACCCGCCCGTCCGCACAGCCCCGTCCGCACAGCCCCGGCCGGCCGGTCCCGTACGGCGTGTTCCGGTGCCGCTGCGCCAATCGGGTGACTCACCGTCAAAAGGGGTTGATGTCGTGTCGCGCATTGCGGTTACTGGAGTCGTGGAACCGGTGGGCCGCCCGTCCCTCTCCGGGAAGCCCGGCAGCGTGCCCGTCCGATCCGCCCTCCTCACGGGCAGGGCCTGGTGAGCTGCACCGCACCGCGGTGGGCTTGCCCGGAGCACGCCACCGGCCGGTGAGCGTGTCCGGCGTGACCGGCGCAGCGGCCCCCTCTTTCCTTGGCGGAGCCGCCCGGTGATGCGCACGCCGCGGCCGAGGCCGGCGGCCACCGGTTCCGTCAGGTCCGCCTCCCGTCCGAGCGGGGCGCGTCACTGTGAGCCACCGCCCCTTTCTGTCTCCCGGGCGGTGGTGTCTTTCCGGTCTGTCCGATCCCGCCCCGGACTCCCGGCTTGGGGCACGGTCCGCGGTCCCGGGCGCTCACGCACCGGGCCCCGGCTCATCCACGTATGGACCGCAGCGGTCCGGCGTTCACCCTCACTGTTCAGGAGGACCCATCATGTCCGCACCCCGACTCGACTCCGACCAGAGCCCCGCGTCCCCCCAGCTGCCCTTCCCCTCCGGCCCGCTGCTCCTGGCGGTGCTGCCCCCTTCGGGACCGGCTGCGGGCGGCAACACGGTTCAGCTCTTCGGGCTGGGTCTCAGCGGTGCCACGGGCGTTCTGTTCGGCACCACGCCGGCGACCATCGTCTCCCAGGACGTGCTGGGGCTCACCGTCACGGTCCTGGTCCCGCCGCACGCCGCGGGCACCGTACCGGTCACCGTCACCACCAGCGGCGGTACGAGCAACCCGGCGTCCTACACCTACGTGGGTGTGACCCCGCCCGTTCCGCCCACGGTCACCGGCATCAACCCGGTCTCGGGACCGGTCGCCGGCGGCAGCCCGTTCGTGATCACCGGCACCGGTCTGACCGGTGCCACGGTCACCTTCAACGGAGTTCCGGCCACCGTGCTGGGGAGCACGGGAACGGCGGTGTTCGGCCTCGTCCCGGCCGGCGCCGCGGGCAGTGCCCCGGTCGTGGTCACCACCACGAGCGGCACGGCCACCGTCCCGGGCGGTTACACCTACGTCTGACGCTCTCTCCGTCACCGCCCCTCCCCGACACGCCGTCACACCGGCCGTCCGGGAGTGTGAACAGGGCCGGCCCGCGGGATCCCTCCCACGGGCCGGCCCTGCCAGCGACCGGCCCCCACCCCCGCCCGCACCCCCCGCCCCCGGCCCGCGCCTGCCCCCCCGGCCCGCCCGCCGGCGGCCCGTGTTGGTCCCCCGGCCTGTCCGGTGTCACGGGCCTGCCCGGCGTTCACAGGGCGGCGGTGTCACGGGGCGGCGGTGTCACGGGGCCGTGGTGTGAGGGGGCCGGCGTGGTGCCGGGGCCGGGGCCGGTTGTCCGTGCGGGGGCCGCGGACCGGGGTTCCCCGTTCGCGGGGTCGGCGCCCGGTCCGCGGCGCGCTGTCGCGGTGTTCCTCACCGGGGTGTCGGCATCCACGCCCAGACCGTACGGCTGCCGTCGGTCTCCAGCCGTGTCCCCAGCGCCTGGACGGACTTGATCACCAGTACCAGGCCCCGGCCGTACTCGGTGTCGTCGGCGCGGCGCGCGCGGGGAACGGCCGATGTCCTTCCCTCGTCCCGGACTTCCACCACGAGCCGTTCGCCGGCCTTGCGTAAGCGGCCGCTGATCGTGGAACTGTTCGTGTGGATGATGGCGTTGGTCATGAGTTCCGAGACCACGAGCAGGACCGTGCGCCGGGCGTTGTCCTCCGTTATTCCCCCGGCGTCCATCCACATCCGGGTCATGTCCCGGCAGACCGGCACCGCTCGCTCCAGGGCCGGCACGCGGAACGAGGCCGGCCGTCCCTTGGGCCAGGCACGGGTCAGGTACCGGGCCGCCAGGGTGTGCGGCCACTGCTCGATCTCCAAGGGGGACAGTGCGACCTGTGCCCCCGACTGTGCGGTCGGCAGCATGGCTGTTCCTCTCGTGCTGGGGTGTACGCGGGTGGCGTGAAGGAAGAAGGAAGGTGCGCGCTCCCGTACGGGACGCGGCACGGCCCGTCGGCCGCGGTGGCCGCGGTGGCCGCGGTGGCCGCGGTGGCCGCGGTGGACGCGGACCGAGGGGGCCGGCGCGCCGGGAACCGGGCGGGTTTCGGTGACGGGCAGGGCGCGGGGTTTCAGCACTGCGCGCAGGAGCCGTCCGGGATACGGCCGGTGCCGGCTGGGGTACGGCCGGTGCTGTCGGGCGTCCGCGGGTGGCCCGGGGCGCGCCCCGCGCGGACGGTCCGGGGCGGGGTTCGGGTGCGGTGGCACGGCGTCAGGGGCCCGGGACGCCGCGGCGGCCGGGGAGCGGCGCTCCCGGGCGCGGGATTCTTCGCCGGGGCGGACGGCCGGTGCCCAGCGGATCGCGGCACCGCGGGGCGCACAGGGCACGGGAGGGCCGTGTCCTTCCGCCCGGTGAGTGCCGCTGTGGAGCGTGGTGTCCGCGTGACCGCACGGGGCGGGCGGAGCCCGCGGTCCTCAGGATTTTTTGAGAGTTCATGACGCCTCCTGGACTCACGCCCCTGGCGAGGCGCGGGGGAGACCCCTTGTTCGGCCACGGCACAGAGAGACCGTCGCCGCCATCGAGATGCCGACCGCAGGGTCACTTCTCACTCTTTTAGAGTGAAGCAGAAATAAATTACCCACGGAAGGCTTGACGGGATTTCTTGAGAAGGCCCGGACAGGGGCTACGTAATATGTGACGATATGAGAAAGGAGGTCAATCGGAATCGCCGGGGATTACTTTATCGTTTTTCCTGGGAGTTGGCCGGAGACGGCCCCGCACACGGAATGCATTCTTGATGACATCTTTTCCACGGGCCGCTTCGGTGCAGTGCAGTGCAGTGCAGTGCAGTGCCGGGCGGGCCGGCGGCCGGAAGCGGGCCGGGCGTGAGGGCGCGCGCGGACGCCGGACGCGCCGCGGACGCGGTGGCCGGGCGGGGGTGAGCGGGGGCGGACGGCCGGCGCGGCCCCGCCGGAGGCGGGGAGATCCGGGGCGGCCGCCGCGGCCGGCGGAGGCGCCGGCCGCCGGCACGCCAGCCGGCACCGTCACCGGCACCGACTGGCGGATCCAAACCCCTCCCACAGGGGTGCCCATCGCGGCAGTCCCGAGAAAAAATGAGCGGCCGCTCCCCCGGAGAGGATGGGCAGCCCACCGGTTTGGATACGAGTAGTTATCCACCCGCATGGCATATGACAGCAACAGTTGCGAGAGCACATCACTCGAATGGCTCAGCCAGGGCGACCGGACAGGACTTACCGGTACATATCACCTCAACCTGCCCTGGTGGTGGGGCTGTTGGCCTTCCCCTGTATGTGGGGGGAGCAACTCGGGTGCGGGGTGGCGGGCGGTGGCGCGGGGCCGTGGCCGGCGGGCGGAGGCTGCCGGCGCGCGGCCCGCCGCCCGGGTCCGCAGGCGGGGGGAGCGGTGGCGCGATGGCACGGGTCCGGCGTCGGATACGGCCCGTCGGATACGGCACCCGGCGGGACCCGGCGGGACCCGGCGGGACCTGGCGGGACCTGGCGGGATCTGGCGGGCAAAGTTCCTTCGGTGGATCCGGATCGCCCGTGCTGTGCCGTGTGGCGGGTGCTCGGGCGCGCGTGGCCTGACCGGCGTGACCTTGACCGGGCGGAGCCGGCGCGCCGGGGCATTCGTGCTGCCGGGGCATTCCTGCTTTCGGGAAATGGAGTACGGGGATGCGTGTCCTGGACGAGTCCGCACCGCGTCCGCGGGTTTCTCCGCGTGCGGCCGGGAACTGCCCGGAGGGGCTGGCCGGCGCCGTCGGCCGGGTATATCGGGAACTCCCCGTGGAGTCTTTATGGATCCGTGACCGGACCGGCCGGCCGGTTCCCGCTCCATGACCCTGGTGATGTGCCGCGGAGGCTTTGAAAAAAGGGGGGCCGGGAATGCGGCCCGGGGCCCGCTCGTACGGACCGGCACCTCGTACGGACGGGCTCCTCCTGCGGACCGGGCTCCTCCTGCGGACGGGCGTTGTGGCCGGTGTTTCGGGCGGGCCGGTGGGCCTGCGCGCCGCTGTTGTCTCCGGCACGCGGGTCGGTACGCGCCGCGCGTTGCTCGGCACTGGTCAGGGCGGGCCGGGCCGGGTCGGGTTGGTGTCGTGTTCGGTCAGGGCTGGTGGCCTGGTGTGATGCGGAGTCTGATCGTGCGGGACTGGGGGCGGAGTGTGAACTCGGGTGAGACGTCGGGTCCGCAGGCCCGTGAGCCGAGGCCGTGCTGGGCGGCGTCGATGATCAGGTGACTTGTGGTGGAGTGGGGGAGTTCGAAGGGGTGTGCGGCTCGGGTGATCTGTTGGGGGGTGTGGCGGCTGAGTGTGAAGCCGGGGCGGTGTCCGTGGGTGTCGGGGAGGGCCGTGAGGTGCAGTACGTGTGTGCTGCCGCTGGTCAGTGTCAGGTGGCGGAGCTGGGAGCGGTGGCCGGTTTCCTGGGGCCGGGCGTAGTTGGTGGAGAGGCCGTGGACGGTGGAGGAGAAACGGCCGGTGCGTGCCGCGTGGAGGCTGTCGGGGTAGGACTCGTGCGGGCCGAGGCCGAACCATTCGGCGCCGTCGACGGGGGCTGTGCCGTCGGGCAGGTCGAAACGGATTCCGATCCGCGGCCATATTGTCGGCCAGCCTCGTGAGGGTTCGATGTCCACGCGCAGTTCGAGTGTGTCGTCTTCGGCGAGTGACCAGAGGGATTCCACGATCACTGACAGGGCGGAGTTCGCGGCGGCGACCCGGGTGGTGGTGCGCAGGGCGTTGGTGGTGCGTTCCACGCGGATGCGGCGTGTGGTCAGCCGGTCGAGGCCGTGGCGGCGCCACAGGTGGGCGTGGGAGAGCGAGGCGGTGGCGGTGTCGCTCTCCTCGGTCTGTCCGGAGGTGCCTTCGTCGTTGTCGGTCGGGGCGCGGAACAGTTCCAGGCGCGGGCCCCTCACGGTGCGGCCGGCGAGGCGTACGAGGGATCCGCCGGTGAATTCGCCGGTTCCCAGGGTGAGTGTGCCCTCGCTGGGCCGCCAGGAGGTGTGGTGGCGGACGGGGGGTGCGGGGCGGCGGGGTGAACGGTCGAGCTGGGCGGTCGCGATGATGTGGCCCTGGGGTGCCCAGGCGGTCGCGGCGGCCAGTTCCGCGTCGATGGTGAGCCAGGTTTCCCCGTGCGGTGAGAGCGGGACCGCGGGGAGCGGGACCCGTTCCGTGCGGCCTGCCGCGATGGCGGGGACCCGTATGTTCCCGTGGTCCACGGGGGTGCCGTCGTGTTCGGCGCGCCAGCGGAAGCGCAGGTCGCGGGTGTCGGCCGAGTGCCGCAGGTTGGTGATCGTGACGTGGCCGGCGTCGAAGGTGAAGCGGAGCGGCTGGGTGACGGCCTTGTATTCGTGCAGGCCGGGGGTGGGGACGTCGTCGCTCAGCAGCATGCCGTCCATGACGAAGTTCCCGTCGTGGACGACCTCGCCGAAGTCGCCGCCGTAGGCGTAGTAGGGCGTGCCGTCGGGGGCTGTGGTCAGGATGCCGTGGTCGCGCCATTCCCAGACGAAGCCGCCGTGCAGCCGCGGATGGGTGTGTACGAGTGTCTCGTACTGGTCGAGTGCTCCGGGCCCGTTGCCCATGGCGTGGGCGTATTCGCAGAGCAGGAACGGTCTGGTGCGCTGGCGGGCGGCCTGTGCGGGGGTGCAGTTCAGCAGGGGGGAGCGGGAGCCGTCGGTTCCGATCTGTTCGGTCTCGGGCACCGACGCGTACATGCGTGAGTAGAGGTCGGTGTATTCGCCGGTGTGGTCGCCTTCGTAGTGGACGGGCCGTCCGGGGTCGCGGGCGTGGACCCATGCCGACATCGCGGCGAGGTTGCTGCCGGTTCCGGCTTCGTTGCCCAGTGACCAGATCACGATGCTGGGGTGGTTCTTGTCGCGTTCGACGGTGCGTTCGATGCGGTCGAGGAAGGCGGGGCGCCACGCCGGGTCGTCGCTGGGATTGCCGGTCCAGTCGAGTGCGGCGAAGCCGTGTGTTTCGAGGTCGCATTCGAGGATGACCCAGAATCCGAGTTCGTCGGCGAGGTCGAGGAGGCGGGGGTGCGGGGGGTAGTGGCTGGTGCGGATCGCGTTCACGTTGAACCGCTTCATGCGGGCGAGGTCTTCGCGGGCGTGTTCCTCGTCGAAGACGCGGCCGCGTTCGGGGTGGGTCTCGTGGCGGTTCATGCCGTGGAAGACGACGCGGCGGCCGTTGACGAGGAACTGGCCGCCGCGGATCTCGACGGTGCGGAAGCCTGTGCGCACGGTGATGGTCTCGGCGGCGCTGGAGACGGTGACGTCGTAGAGGCGGGGCTGCTCGGCCGACCAGGGCCGCACGCCGTCGATGGTGAGGGGGGCTATGTCGGCCGCGGTCGCCCAGACCTGCTCGATGCCGAGTTCGGGCAGGCGCAGGGTGAGCGGGAACGCCGCCGGGCCGGCGGTGATCTGCGTGTCGAGCTGTCCGCGCCCGTGGTCGTACCCGGTGCGCAGCCAGAGGTCCTCGATGCCCCCGGCGGGCCGTGCGCTCACGGTGACGTCGCGGAAGATGCCCGGCAGCCACCACTGGTCCTGGTCTTCGAGGTAGCTGGCGGCCGACCACTGGTGCACGCGGACCGCGACGAGGTTGTCGCCGGGCCGTACGGATGCGGTCACGTCGAATTCGTGGGCGAGGCGGCTGCCGGCGGCGCTGCCGATCTCGTCGCCGTTCACCCACACGGTGAACAGGGATTCGACGCCGTCGAAGCGCAGTACGACGCGCTCGGCCCGCGACCAGTGGGCGGGCATGCCGAAGTGGCGGCGGTAGTCGCCGGTGGGGTTCTCGTCGGGGACGTGCGGCGGGTCGAGGGGGAAGGGGTACTGGACGTTCGTGTAGATGGGCCGGCCCCAGGCCCCGTCGCCCTGGAGCACCCAGTGGGAGGGCACGGGGATGCTGTCCCAGCCGCTGTCGTCGAAGTCTTCGGCCGTGAAGTCCTGTGCCGCGCGCGCCGTGGGGGAGAGACGAAAACGCCAGGGTCCGTTCAGCGAACGTGAGGGGGCGTCGGAGTGCAGCCACGAGCGCGCCGGGCGCAGCGCGCCGCGCCCTGGTGTGGTGTCCGAGACGTACGCGGAAGGGTCGGAGGGCACGAGGTCACCACTCTTTCTCGGTAACGGAAGGGGCCGGACGCCGGCTGCGGGCCGGCGGGGGGTGTGGGTCCGCCGGTCGCCGTGGGCCGTGGGTGCCGGTCGCCGTGGGTGCCGGTGGCCGTGGGGGTTGTCCTGTGTGTGGTGTGTGGCCGCTGTTGTCTAGCGGACCACGACCGTTCGGATCTCCCAGGGGCCGAGGGTGAGTTCGAGGCTGTCCGCGGTGACGGGGGTGGTGGAGAGCGGCCGGCCGAGCAGGTCGACGGTGGTGGCCCGGGTGAAGGTGCCGCTCACGCGGGCGGTGGTGTGCGTGCCGCTCATGGCGGTCAGCCGTATTTCGGTGCCGGCGCCGAGGTCGTCGTCGCTGACGCGGCGGATGCTGGAGACGAGGATGTCCCTTCCCTCGACCCGCAGGCCGGCCGTGTCGGGGGGCAGGAGGCCGCCGGCGGGTGCGGTTCCGCGGGTGACGAGTACGTCGTTGCGGAAGTCTTCGGCGAGGGCGACCGCGTTCGCGTTCTGCCAGCCGGCCGCCGAGGGGATGAGGGCGAGCCGGTTCTCGATGCGTGTGCCGAGATCCTGTGCGCCGGGTGCGGGGATCTCGGTGGCGGCGGGTTCGTCGCGCAGGGGGTGGATGTTGACGCTGATGGAGCCGATCGCGCGCAGCAGGGTGAGGGCGAGTTCGCGGCCCTCGTCGAGGAGTTCGTATTCGGTGGTGTGGTCGAGGAGGACGGTGGCGGCGCCGGCCGATACGAACGAGCCGGCGGGGAAGGTCGGGAGGGGGTATTCGCCCCAGCCGCCCTCGGCGGTCAGTCCGCGTTCGGTGACGGCGAACTGTCCGGCGGACGCGGAGAGGGCTGCCGGCCGGGGCAGGGGCACGTGGAGGCGCAGCCGGTGGTCGGCGCACTGGTTCAGGAATGCCGTGGTCAGGCGGACGAAGGGTTCGCCGGCGCGTACTTCCACGAGGGTTTCCACCGTGGTCGGTGTGGTCCGGGTACTGCGCAGGTCGCGGTCGGGGGAGAGGGCGGCGGGCCATGCGTAGAGGCGGGTGATCCGTATCCGTGAGCGCAGCGGGCCCGTTTCGAGGACGTCGACGGTGGTCCGGGCCGGCTGGGAGACGAGCAGGTCCTGGGCCGGCGGGGCGTAGTTGTAGCTGTCGCCGCGGTCACCGCCGTCGACGAGGCGGCCGACTCCGCGCAGTACGGTGCCGTCGGCGCCGGTCACCTCCAGGGTGCCGTCGTCGGCGACCGTGGCCCGCACCAGCGTGTTGGACAGGGTGCGGGCCGTCGCCGTGGCGGGCGGGAACGCCGCCGGGCGGGCCGCGCTCTGCTCGGCCGGGGCGACCCGGAAGCTTGTGAGTCCGCCGGCGGGGACGTGCACGGGCACGAGTGCGCTCGCGCGGGCTTCCTCCAGGGTCAGCACTCTCCACGGGCCGGGGTGTGCGGCGGCCGCGGCGGCGGTTTCCTGGCGCAGGGTCAGCAGGTCGAACGGTCCGCCGGCCGGCACCTCGGCGAGGTGGAAGACGAGTGATCCGGGGGTGAGTTCGTAGTGGTCGATCAGGCGGCCGAAGAGTTCGCGGCGGTGGATGCGGCGCAGGACGCGTTCGAGCTGTGAGGCGTCCATGCGTTCGTCGCTCAGTACGGTCGGGGCCGTGGCCAGGAGCTGGACGGGGTGCGTCGAGCCGTCGGCGGCGGTCGCGGCCAGGGGGGTGTTCCCGGTGGGGGCCGCGACGTCCACCTCGACCAGGGCCGTGCGCGCGAACGGCAGCGGGTTGGCGGCCAGGTAGCCGTCGCCCGGTACGCGGGCGGCGGGTTCGGCCAGGGCCGCGTCCCGGACCGCGCGCGCGGTGTGCGCGGCTTCGGCGAGCCGTGCTTCGACCTGGGCGGCGGTCTCGTCGGTGCCGGAGCCGACGACCGAGTCGTGTGCGCTGGACTCGATGATCTTGTGCCAGGCCAGGGAGAGGAAGGGGGAGTCGTCGCGCCGGGACCACAGGGCGTTCAGCCGTTCGGCGTGGTCGACGGTGCGTTCGGCGACGGCCATCCGCTGTTTGAGCGCGAGCCGTACGGAGAGCACGCCCGGCAGGATGTTGCCGCGTACGTGGCTGCGCAGTTCACCGGTGACGACGGCGGGGACCTCGTCGCGTGCGTGGGTGCGGATGTACTCGTCGAGTGTCGCGAGGGTGATGGGCCGTGTGTCGCGGGACGCGCGCCGCAGCCAGGCCGCGAGGTGCGGGTCGGGTGCGTTGTGGTCGGTGCCGGCCATGGCGAGCACCGGGTCCCGGCCCCACCGTGCGGCTGTCATCCGGGTGTATTCGTCCAGGGCGCCGCCGATCCGGTCGGGCACCAGCAGGATGTCCAGGCCGTTGTCGTAGCCGTCGAAGAGGAACTCGGTGCGCACCTCGGAGCCGTCGGGGGCGCGCCAGCGGAAGGCGTGGCCGTCGACGGAGCCGGGCACGCCGCGCCACAGTGCGGCGTGCCCGATTCCGGCGCGGGCCAGGATCTGCGGCATCTGTGCGATGTGGCCGAACATGTCGGGCAGGTAGCCGACGGGCATCGGGCCGCCGAGGGCTGTGGCGGCGGCCCAGCCCATCTGCAGGTTGCGCACGATGGTCTCGCCGGAGCAGAGGAACTCGTCGAGGAGGATGAGCCAGGGCCCGATGGCGAGGCGGCCGTCGGCGACCAGGGCCGCGACGCGGTCGCGGTGGGCGGGGCGCATCTCCAGGTAGTCCTCGACCGCGGCCATCTGCCCGTCGACGGTGAACCGGAAGTCGGGGTCGGCCTCGGCCGTCTCCAGCACGGTGTCCAGGGCGGTGACCAGGCGGTGCCGGAACACCTGGAAAGGCTCGTACCATTCCCGGTCCCAGTGGAAGTGGGGCACGAAGACCGCGGAGTTCTGCATGGGGAGAGGGACCTGACCTTCTGTGTCGGCGGCGGAAGCGGCGGAAGCGGCGGAGGCGGCGGAAGCGGCGGAGGCGGCGGAAGCGGGGGAGGCGGGGGAGGCGGGGAAGGCAGGGCCGGGGGCCCGGGGGCGGGGGCGGGGGTGTGGGGTCACTTGAGGGAGCCGGTGGCGAGTCCGGTGCGCCAGAACCGCTGGAGGAGGATGAACACGATGATCACGGGGACGATCGACACGAGCGAGCCGGTGATCACGGATTCCTGGAGGAGCGGCGCGCGGGCGGTCTGGCCGTTCCACTGGTAGAGGCCGAGGGTGATGGGGAAGAGCGATTCCTTCTGGAGCATGACCATCGGCAGGAAGAAGTTGTTCCAGATGGCGACGAACTGGAACAGGAAGATGGTCACCAGCGAGGGTGTCATCAGTCTCATCGCCACCGAGAAGAACGTGCGGAACTCGCCGGCGCCGTCCAGGCGCGCCGATTCGATGATCTCCTGGGGGACGGCGGCGGAGGCGAAGATACGGGCGAGGTAGACGCCGAACGGGCTGACGATGCTGGGCAGGAACACGGCGAAGTAGGTATTGACGATCCCGGTCGCCGAGAACAGCAGGAACAGCGGGAGGGCGAGTGCGGTGGTGGGGACGAGGACGCCGCCCAGGACGACGGAGAAGAGGAACTCGCGGCCCCGGAAGGTGAACTTGGCGAGCGCGTAGCCGCACAGCGCGGAGATCAGGGTTCCCACGGCCGCGCCCAGCACCGCGTAGATGACGCTGTTCAGGGCCCACCGTCCGAAGACGCCGTCGCTGCGGGTGAACAGGGTGCGCAGGTTGTCGAACAGGTTGAAGTGCGAGAACGCCAGCCCGTTGGTGGCGGCGAGGTCGCCCTGCGGTTTTGTCGCGGCGACGATCAGGAAGTAGACGGGCAGCAGGAAGTAGAGGGCCAGGAGGAGCATCAGGGCCATGGCGGCCGTGCGGCTGACGCGGCTTTCGCGGATCGGGCTCTGGTCGCTCACAGTCCGGCCTTCTTCGAGGTCAGTCGCATGAATCCGAAGCTCAGGACGAAGGTGATGACGGCGATGACCACGGAGACCGCCGCCGCCTGCTGGTAGTTGTTCCCGGAGGCCACCGCGTAGGCGAGCATGTTCGGTGTGAACGTGCTGGAGATGTTCGAGGAGATCTGGCGCAGGACGGCCGGCTCGGCGTAGAGCTGGAGTGTGCCGATGATCGAGAACACCGTGGTCAGGACGATCGAGGGGGCGATGACGGGGACCTTGATCCGCCATGCGATCGCCCAGTTGCTCGCGCCGTCGAGCCGGGCGGCCTCGTAGAGCTCCTGCGGGATCGACTGCAGGGCCGAGAACATGATCAGCATGTTGTAGCCGGTCCACAGCCAGGTGGAGACGTTCGCCGCCGACCACAGCACGGCGCCGGGGCCGAGGAAGTCGGGCTGGAGGCCGATGCCTTTCAGCAGGTCGACCAGGGGGCTGAGCTGCGGCGAGTAGAGGTAGGACCACATGATCGCGGCGATGACGCCGGGCACGGCGTAGGGCATGAACGCCGCGATGCGGAAGAACGGCTTGAGCCTGAGCAGGGGGGTGTCGAGCAGCAGCGCCATGATCAGCGCGACGAACAGCATGACCGGCACCTGCACGATGCCGAACAGCGCGATGCGCCCGATGCTGGCCCAGAACTCGGTGTTCTGGAAGACCTGCGCGTACTGCTCGACACCGCCGAAGGCCGTGTACGAGGTGCCGTACTGGCCGCCGGTGCGGCGTACGACGAGGAAGCTCTGCCAGATCGCGTAGCCGACCGGCACCAGGTAGAACAGCACGAACGGCAGGAAGAACGGGGTCAGGAACGCGGCGATGGTGCCCGCCCGGGGGCCGCTGCGGTGGCGGCGGCCCCCGGGCGCCACCGCAGCGCGGCCCGCGCGGGGTGCGGTGTCCGTCACAGGGCGCTCACTTGCCCGCGACAGCCGGGATCGCCTGGTCGCTCATCGACTTCAGGGCGGCTCGCTGGGCGGCCGAGAGCGCGTCGGTGAGCGTGCCGCTGCCGGCCGCGGCCTTGGCCACCGCGTCCTGGAGCGCCAGGTTCACCGTCTTCTGGGTGGGGCCCCAGGTGAAGCCGGTGTCGATGTTCCTGGACGAGCCGGCGAAGACGTCGAAGATCTTCTCGTTGTTGTAGTACGGGACGCCCTGCGAGAGCGCGGGAAGGTCCAGGCCGGCGGTGGCCGCCGGGTAGAGGCCGCCCAGCTTGTTCTCCAGCGCGAGGGCCTGCGGGTCGGTGTTCAGCCAGGAGTTGAACTTGACCGACTCGTACAGGTGCGTGCTGCCCTTCATGAACGCGACGGTGGAGCCGCCCCAGTCGCCGGACGCGGCGTTCGCCCCCCACGTCGGCATCGGCACGACCGACCACTTGCCGGCCTGGTCGGGCAGGTTGTCGCGGAACATGCTGTACCCCCAGGCGGCGCCGACGTAGCTGGCGATCTGGTTCTTCTGGTACGCGGCGTACATCTGGGTCGAACCGTGGGCGAGGTCGGTGCGCACGAGACCGTCGTCGATCAGCTTCTGCCAGTACCCGGCGACCTGCCTGCTCTGCTCGGACGCCACGGTGACATGCCACTTGCCGCCGGAGTAGCTGTACATCTCGGCGTCGTTCTGCCACAGGAGCCCGTTGAACCACTCGGCGTTGTTCGGGTCGAAGAAGGTGATGCTGAGAGAGGGGTCCGCCTGGTGCAGCTTTTGCGCGTCCGCCGCGTACTCGTCCCACGTCCTGGGGACCGTGAGGCCGTGCCGCGCGAAGAGGTCGCTGCGCACGTAGAGGGCCATCGGGCCGGTGTCCTGCGGGAACGCGAACACGCCGGTGCCCCCGAAGCTGGTCTGCGACCAGGTCCACGGCACGAACTTCGACCTGGCCGCGGTGGCGGCCGGGCAGGCCGAGGCGTCCACGAAGGCGTTCTGGGTGCGCAGGGCGGGCAGCTCGTCGTAACCGACCTGGGCGAGGTCCGGCGCCTTGTCCGCCTTGAGGGCGTTGCCGAGGGTGCCGTACTGGTCGTTGGAGATGTTCTTCATCTCCACCTGGATGTCCGGGTTCTTCTTGTTCCACAGGGCGACGACCTGGTCCATGCCCGGAACGGTGTTCCAGTACTGGAGGGTGACTCTGCCCTTCGCGGGCGCGCAGGAGGCTGCGGACGCGTTACCCGAGGGAGCGGGCGACGAGCACCCGGCGAGTACGGCGATGCCGGCCGCCGCGGCGACGGCGGCGAGGCGGATGCGCGTGACGGTGCTGCTCATATTTTCCGTTCCAGAGGACGACTAGCGGCGGCGCTAGACGGGTCGACGTTGACACTCAGGCGGGGGATGCCTTCTGGTTGGAATGGACCTGGTGGGAATGGACAGGACGCAACGGTGCCGGTGCGGCGCCGAGCGCCGGGGCGGGCGCGGGGAAACCATGCATTCCCTGCCCGTGAGCGTTCACGTGAACGCTCACGGGAGCGCTCACGGGAGCGGTGAATTGTTCGGAAGTGTGCGCTCCGGTGCGGTCGAGTGTCAAGACTTCCGGGGGCGTGCACGGGTCCGGGAGGTCAGGCGGATCCGCCCGGCCGCAGTTCGGCCCGCACGACGAGGTCGTCGGCCCCGAGCGGGTTCACCCCGGTCAGCAGCCGTGCGGCCTGGTCGATGGCGAGCGCGCCGAGCTTGCGGGTGTCGAGGGCGACGCTGGTGAGCGGGGGCTCGACGAGGGTGCCCAGCTGCAGGCCGTCGAAGCCGATCACGGCGAGATCGCGCGGGACGCTCCTGCCGAGCCGGCGCGCCTCGCGCAGGGCGCCGATCGCGATGATGTCGTTGAAGGTGAAGACCGCGGTGACGTCGGGGTGGGCGTGGAGCAGGGTCCTGAGCGCCGCTCCGCCGCCGTCGGCCGACTGGTCCGCGCCGACCGCCAGGCCGGCGTCGATCCCGTGGGCCGCCGCGGCCGTCGTGAACCACTGGCGCCGGATGCTCGGCTCGGCGCGGCCGTCGTGGTCGAGCATGCCGATGCGGCGGTGTCCCCGCGCCACCAGGTGCGCGACCGCGGCGCGGACGCCCTCCTCGCCGTCGATGCGGATCGAGCTGAACCGCGCCGTGTGGTGTTCGCGGCCGATGAGGACCACCGGGGCGCCGCGGGTGAACCGCTCCAGATCGTCCTCGGAGCAGCGGAAGTAGCCGACGACCGCGTCCACTTGTGAGGCGATCACCTGCAGTGTGCCGAGTTCCTCCTCGGCCCTGTCCGCGGTGTCGTACACGACGACGTGCCAGCCGCGGGCCCGTGCCGCCTCCAGCGCGGCCGCGGCGACCTCGGTGAAGAACGGGTTGAGCAGGTCCGGGATGACCAGGCCGATGGTGGTGGTGTCCTGGCGGACCAGGCCGCGGGCGAACCGGCTGGGCCGGTAGCCGAGCGCGCGGGCGGCGTCGAGCACACGCTGTTTGGTGGAGCCGTCGATCTCGTCCTTGTCGTTGAGCGCCCGCGACACGGTCTGACGGGACACTCCGGCGGACCGGGCGACGTCATGGATCGTGATCCTGCGGGGTTGCGTTCCCGACGACGACACCATCGCGTACCTCCCGCTGCGCGCGGGCACCCGCGTGCCCGCTGGGCCGAGTATGCCTGTGCCGGGCGCGGCGGCGCGATGCCAGGTGCCCCCGCGGACACGGCCGGCCCGGCCTCCGGACTCCGGCAACGCGCCGCCCGGGAGGGCCCGCGGCGGGCGGGGGATCCCGGTGCGGGCCGGCGGTGTGCTGACGGTGTGTCCTGCCCCGCCGCGGATTGCGCGGCCCGCAGGGGCGGGGGCGGAACCCGGGCGGGGCCGGAACCCGCGGCGGGGGCGGAACCCGCGGCGGGGGCGGAACCCGGGCGGGGCCGGAACCCGCGGCGCCGCCGGGCCGGGGATGCGGCGCCGCCGGGCCGGGCCGCGGTTTCTCCGGTGCGGTCAGACCAGCGACCGGCCCCCGCTCAGCTGCGGATACAGTGCCTGCGCTCCTCCGGAGAGCGCTGCCCGCACCTGTCTGCTGATGTCGTCGGCGAGCACCTCGTGCGATCCGGCCTCGACACCGTCGAGGGCCGCGCGGGCCACCGCGGCGGGATCGGACTTCGGCCCCGTCACGGCCGCGGCCATCTCCGTCGCGAGGTAGCTGACGTGCAGGGCGGTGACCTGGGTGCCCTGTTCCGCGAGAGCCACCCGCAGCGCATTGGTCACCGACCATTCGGCGGCCTTGGCCGCGGCGTATCCGGCGCCGGCCGGGATCGACAGCCAGGACAGCACGGAGAGCACGGAGAGCACATTGGCGATCGCACCGCCGCGATTGTGCCCGAGAACCGGGGCGAAGGCCCTGCTCATGGCGAGTGTGCCGATCACGTGTGTCTCGAACTCCGTGCGGAACGCGTCCAGGCCGGCGGCGAGGATGCCCGCCCGGGTGGTGGAACCGGCGTTGTTGACGAGGAGCGTCACGTCCCGCGCCCGGCCGGCCGCCGCGCGGACGGAGCCGTGGTCGGTGATGTCCACCGCGACCGGGACGGCCCCGGGCACGGTGACCTTCGCGGGGTCGCGGGCCCCGGCGTAGACCTTGGCCGCTCCGGCGTCGAGGAGCGCCCGCACGAACTGCTCGCCCAGCCCGCGGTTGGCGCCGGTGACGAACGCGACGGATCCTCGGACCTTCATGGGAGCACCTTCCCGGCGTGGGCCCGGAAGGCCGGGAGCGGCCCTCGCGACACCGCGCGGCCGGCCCCTCGCCCTCTCTCCGCGAACGTATACCGCCCGGACCCGCCTCACCACCCGCGGTGCGCCGGCCCGCCGGTCCCGGCCGCCCCGGTACGGGCCGCGCCCGGCCGGCGGCGCCCGGCCGCCCGGCAGGAAGCGGGGGCAGCGCCGTCCGCGCGCGGGCCGGGCGGGGCTGGAGCTTTCGTGACAGGCCCTAGAGCGCGGCGAGTTCGCCCAGGACCCGGGCCGCCGGCGCCGGGTCGAGCAGCCACTTCAGGTGGCTGCCCCCGAGCGTGCGGACGTCGTACGGGTTGTCCGGCGTCAGCCGGTTGCCCTCGCGGATCAGCCGGTCCTGCAGGGCGAGCGGCAGGCTCCTGTCGCCGGCCAGGCGTACGAAGGTCTTCGGGATGCGTCCCCAGGTCGCGGCCTGCGCCCGGTCGGCGCGGGTGCCGGTGTCCAGGTTCTCGTCGGGCTGGAAGGTGTTCAGGAAGGCCAGGAACTCCTCGTCGGTTCCGTCGGCGAGGAAGGCCGCCTTGAGCGCGGCGAGGACCTCCGGATCCGCGGTGCGGAAGTTGGTGCGCAGCAGGCCGAGTTCGGCCGGGTTCCCGGCCATCGCCGCAGCCAGGGAGGCGGTGTCGACCGTGGCCATCTCCGGCTCGGAGTAGTAGTCGCCGGCGTCGAGGGCGACCGGGCACCAGGCCGACACGTAGACGATGCGGTCGATGAGGTCCGGCCGTGCGTTGGCCGCGGCGGTGGCCGTGATGCCGCCGCGGCTGTGGGAGACGAGGATCACCGGCCCGTTGCGCCCGGCCCGTTCCAGGATCCCGGTCAGGTGCGCGGCGTTGTCGGCGAGCGTGACGCCCTTGAGCGAGCCGGGCGCGGTGGCGAGCCCTTCGAGATCCTGCGGGGCCTGGTAGGCGCGCGGGTAGGCCGCCCCGAATCCGTGGCCGGGCAGGTCGACGGCGACCGAACGGTGTCCGAGGAGGCCGAGTTCGGCCTGGAGCGGCGCGAAGGAGAAGGAGTTCGCGAAGGCTCCGTGGACCAGTACGAACGTCGGTTGCATCTGCCTGCTCACTTTCCGGCCTCCCGCGGCGCCGGCGGCACGCGCGGAGCCCCGACCCTACCCAGCGGAAGATCATCCGCACTACCCGTCCGTGCCCTTCGCGGCACGCGGCACGCGGTCCGGGGCCGGATCGGCAGGACGGGACCCGTGGATCAGGTCCCGTGGCCCCGCCGGTGTTCCGGCGTGAGCGCGAGATCCGCCGGCCTCCTGGCCGGCCCGTCCGTGGTGCGCGGCGGGGCCTCGCCCCACCTGTCCGCCGGGTCACGCGCGGTGCGGTGCGCCGCCGAATTCCGCCACGGCCTCGAACAGATGGAGTGTCTGGTCGACGACGCCCTCGCGCGAGAAGTGAAAGCTGCCGTCCGCCCAGTTCAGGAGAATCTGGTTCACACCGCCGACCACGGCCAGGGACATCGCGGTGACATCGATCCCCGGGTCGGGCCAGTCCTCGCGGAGCAGCGATTGCACCAGGCCGGCCATCTGCCCCATCCCGCGCCGCCGTTCCCGCGCCGCCAGCGGGCCCGCCGCGAGGGATTCGATGAGTTTGACGCGCCCCTTGCGCGGATCGTCGGTGACCCCTCGGGCCAGGACGTCGAGTATGCCCCGCGCCCTGTCACGGCGGGTTCCGGCCGCATCAAGGGCCTCCTGGCACTTCGCGGCCTCTTCCCGGTTCACCTCTTTGAGGATCTCCGCCATCAGCTCGTCGAGGGACGAGAAGTTCTCCGCGAAATACCTGCCCTGGAGCCCGCTGCGCCGCAGCACCGCGCGGATCGAGGTCCGGGGGTAGCCCTGGGCGTGGAACAGATCGAGCCCGGCCTCCATGATGCGGCGGCGCCGCGCCGAGACGCGCTCCTCGGCGGTCATACCGTCATAAGTTCTCATGCGACCGGACTCCTCAGGCTCCATGCTAGCGGCGGCCCGGCGCTCGTCGGCCCGGCGTCTCCAGGGCGGCTGCGGCGCGTCCGTCCCGTGCGGCGGCCGCACCCGGACCCCATCTGACGGCACGCGTCATCAGATGGGTGTACCCTCGACAACATCAGGAACAAATAAGACAAATCGCCATCCGGTGGGGTCGTCGCCGCCCGCCGGTGGGCCGCCGCAACCGGGTGCGCCCGCCTGTCCTCCGCACCGCGAAGACCCTGCGTGCCGGCCGGGGAGGCACCTCTCGTCCCACCCCGCTCACAGGGCGCGCCCACGACAGCGCAACCGGGAGATGCACGTGCCATGAAGGTGAATCACCTGTTCATCGGCGGGAAGTGGACGGCACCCGCCGGGAGCGACACCATCACCGTCACCTCCGCCAGCACCGGCGAGTACCTGGGCTCGGCCCCGGCGGGCGTGGAGAGGGACATCGACCGCGCCGTCCGGGCGGCCCGCTCCGCGTTCGACGCGCCGGGCGGGTGGCCCGCCTGGGAGCCGGAGCGCCGCGCGGCCGCGCTGGTGAGGCTCGCGGACGCGCTGGACGCAGGACGCGAGGCGATGGCGGGCACCGTCAGCGCGCAGAACGGCATGCCGATCTCCACCGCCGAGTCCTTCGAGGGCGCGGTCCCGGCCCTGCTGCTGCGTTATTACGCCGGCCTGGCCGCCGGCGCGTCCGGTGAGGAACGCCGTGTCGGCCTGCCGCGGGGCAGCACGGTGGTGCGCCGGGAGCCCGTGGGTGTGGTGGCGGCCGTCATGACCTGGAACTTCCCCCAGACCATGGCTTTCTTCAAGATCGCTCCCGCACTGGCGGCGGGCTGCACGCTCGTCCTCAAGCCGGCGCCGCAGACGGTGCTGGACCCGGCGCTGCTGGCGGACGCGATCGGGACGGCGGGCCTGCCCGAAGGCGTGATCAACATCGTGCCGGGCGGGCCCGAGGCAGGCGCGTACCTGGTCTCCCACCCCGGGGTCGACAAGGTGTCGTTCACCGGATCGACCGCGGCGGGCCGTCGGATCGCCGCCGCCTGCGCGGCGCTGCTGCGGCCGGTGACCCTGGAACTGGGAGGCAAGTCCGCCGCGGTCGTCCTGGATGACGCGGACCTGGACGCCCACACCGACCAGCTCTTCATGGCCAGCCTGGTCAACAACGGCCAGACCTGCTTCGCCAGCACCAGGATCCTGGCCCCCCGCAGCCGCTATCCCGAGATCGTGGAGCTCTGCACCGCGATGGCGCGGGGCGCCGTCGTGGGCGACGCGCTCGACCACGCCACGCAGATCGGCCCGCTCGTCAGCGCCCGGCAGCGGGACCGTGTGGAGGGCTACATCCGCAAGGGCCTCAGCGAGGGCGCCCGGCTGACCACGGGCGGGGGCCGGCCGGCCGGACTCGACCGGGGCTGGTTCGTCGAGCCCACGATATTCGCCGACGTGGACAACGCGTCCACCGTCGCCCAGGAGGAGATCTTCGGTCCCGTCCTGACCATCACGCCGTACGAGGGTGAGGACGAGGCCGTACGCCTCGCCAACGACTCCGCCTACGGCCTGGCGGGCACGGTGTGGACGTCCGACCTCGACCGGGGCGCCCGTCTGGCCCGGCGTATCCGTACCGGGACCGTGGGACTCAACGGCTATCTCCCCGACGTCACCTCCCCCTACGGCGGCAGGAAGGCCAGCGGACTCGGCAGGGAACTGGGCCCCGAAGGGCTCCAGGCGTACCAGGAGTTCCAGTCGATCTACTGCCCATGACCCGTGACCCGTGACCCGTGACCCGTGACCCGTGACCCGCGCCGGGGTGCGGTGACCCGGCGCGGGGCCCGAGGGACCACCCATGACCAGGACGGAAAGCTACGACTACATCATCGTCGGCGCCGGGAGCGCCGGGTGCGTGCTCGCCAACCGCCTCAGCGGCGACGGCCGCGCCCGTGTGCTCCTGCTCGAAGCCGGAGGCCCCGACACCGGCGAGAGCCTGCACATACCGGCCGCCCTCGGGACGCTGTTCAAGTCGGACGTGGACTGGAACTACCGGACGGTGGAGCAGTCACCGCCGGGCCGCACGCTCTACTGGCCCCGGGGCAGGACACTGGGCGGATCGTCGTCCACCAACGTCATGATCTACATCCGCGGCAACCGGTATGACTACGACGGCTGGCGCGACGACTTCGGGGCGGACGGCTGGGGCTACGACGAGGTGCTCCCGTACTTCGTGGCATCCGAATCCCACCGCCGCCTGCGCCCGCCCTACCACGGGTCGGACGGTCCGCTGCATGTCGAGGACCGCCTCTACACCCACGAACTGTCCCGCGCCTGGGTGGATGCGGCCCTGGACTGGGGACTCGGCTACAACGACGACTTCGCCGGGCCGTCACCGTTCGGCGCCGGTCCGTACCAGGTGACGTGCCACAACGGGCGCCGCTGGTCCACCGCCGACGCCTATCTGCACCCGGTCCTCACGCGCCCCAATCTCACCGTGCGGTCCGGCACGCTGGTGACGCGGATCGTCCTCGCGGGCTCCAGGGCGGCCGGCGTCTCCTACCTCGCGGACGGGGCGCGGGAGACCGCGTACGCCGACGAGGAGGTCGTCGTCAGCGCGGGAGCCGTCAACTCGCCGCAGTTGCTGCTTCTGTCGGGGATGGGGCCCCCGGACGACCTCAGGGACCTGGGCATCGATGTGCGGGTGCCGCTGGCGGGAGTCGGCCGGAATCTGCAGGACCAGCTGCTGGCCCCCGTCGTGTGGGAGACCAGGAATGCCACCGACATCGTCCGGGACCTGCTCACCCCGGAGCACCTGGACCTGTGGCGCACCACGGGCGGCGGGCCGTTCGCCTCCAACTACGGGGAGGTCGGCGCGTTCCTCGGCTCCACCGAGGGCGCGCGCAGGCCCGACATCCAGCTGGCCGGCGGAGCGACGGCGCTGATCCTCAGCGGGGAGGAGGTGCCCGGCCGACCGGTGTTCACAATGAACTCGACCGTCCTGAATCCGGCGGCGCGCGGGACCGTCCGCCTCGCGTCGGCCGATCCGCGGGCCCATCCGCTCATCGATCCCCGGTACTTCGACGATCCCGCGGACCTCGGCCTGCTGACCGAGGGGCTTCGGGCCGTGACCGGCATCGCCCGCCGTCCGCCCTTCGCCGATCACCTCGCCCGCCCCTACCTTCCGGACACCGCCGACCTCGACTCCCTCGACGACGCGGCGTGGCACGACCACATCCGCAGATGGAGCGCCACGTGCTACCACCCGGTGGGAACCTGCGCGATGGGCCGCGGCGAACAGTCCGTGGTGGACCCCCGCCTCAAGGTGCACGGCGTGGAGGGTCTGCGCGTCGTGGACGCCTCCGTCATGCCGACGGTGACCAGCGGGAACACCAACGCTCCCACCATCATGATCGCGGAGAAGGCCGCCGCGCACATCCGGGCGTGCGTTTAGGGCCTCTCGTTTGGATCTTGCTGGGCTCGCGTGCCCCGGCACCGCGCCTCGCGGCGTTGACGGCGGAGGAGGGAGCCGACGCTCCGCGTGGGCTCCCTCCTCCGCCTTGCGATCCACGGCACCGCACCCCGCTCCCTGACCCAGCCAGATCCACACGAAAGACCCTAGGTCCCCTCCGTCTCTCGGCGCCCGGCCGCCTTCAGGAGCGGCAGCGGAACCGGCCCCTGAGCAGGGGAAAGCAGCCATGAACACTGACCTGTTGGCGGAACATGACCGGCTGTTCACCGGTGGCCGATGGGCTGCCCCGCATTTTGGGCGCACTGGGAGCCCGCGCGGCGGGCGGCGTCGCGGCTCAGGGGGTGAGGACGATACGGCCGCCGACCGAGCGGGTCTCCATCCGCTCGTGCGCGCTCACGGCGTCGGCCAGCGGGAGTATGTCGATCTCGGTGTCGGCCAGGCCGTCCGCGACCGCCCTCAGCGCGGCCTCGGCCGCGGGCCCGAGCTCCTCCATGTGTGCCGGGATGTAGGAGCCCGCGGAGAACCCGGAGACGGTGAGACCCCCCAGCCAGAGCCGGTTGCTGTCGATGAGATCGCCCCAGTCGCCGCTGGCGTTGCCGACCAGCAGGAGACGGCCGGAGGGTGCCAGCAGGTCCAGGCTCCGGGTGCGGACCGCGCCGCCCACGGGGTCGATGACGACGTCGAACGCCTGGCCGTGCAGGGCGTCGGGCAGCTCGGCGGAGTCGACGATCTCGTCGTAGGGCAGTCTGCTGGCGGCGGCCGCCGCCAGCTTGCCGGTGCGGACCGAACCGACCACCCGTGACGCGCCGAGCTGCCGTGCGATGCCGGGAAAGGCGGATGCGAAACCGCCCAGGGCGCCGTGGACGAGGATGCTCTCACCCGCGGACATGCGGGCGACGCGGGTGAGCGCGAGGTAGGCCATCGCCGCGTTGGGGACGGCTGCGACAGCGAGGGCGGGACCGATGCCGGAGCCCTCCGTGGAGATGACGAGGGCCTGGTCGCTGACGAGCACCGAGGCGTACCCTCCCGTGCCGGTGGCGGAGAGCGTGACCACCTTCTCGCCGACCGTGAGGCCGGTCACCCCCTCGCCGAGCGCGCGCACGGTGCCCGCGACCTCGAGGCCGGGAACGAACGGCGGCCGGGGCAGCCCCTCCTGGTCCTTGAACAGCCCCTGGCGGAAGAAGACGTCGATGAGCCCGACAGCGGCGTGGGTGACGTCGATCGCGACCTGCCCGGCCCCGGGGTGCGGATCGGGCAGATCGACGGCCTCCAGCACGGTGGGGTCGCCGAATCGTGTGACGTGGACGGCTTTCATGACGGTTCCTTTTCCCTCGCGTTCTCTCGCGCTGCTCCGCGCGCACTGCCGCTGAAGGCCGCGTTCCAGGAGCCGGCGGACTCGCCGGACACGGCGGCCCGGCGCCGGTCTCCCCCCGGGACCCACGCCGTAACGCACCCTGTGATGCGTTACGGCGAACGTAGCACGAGCCCGGGAGTAGCGCACCTCGCGAGCGTTAGAGTTCGGGCATGCACCGCAGAGCCCGATCGGCCGAGGACAAGACACGCCGCTCCGAAGACCTGCTGGCGGCCGCCGAGGCGCTCGCCCTGGAGCTCGGCGGCGTCCGGCACATCACCCTGGCGCCGGTCACCGAACGCGCGGGCCTGCACCGCACCGGCGTGCGGCGCTACTACGCCAGCAAGGAGGAACTGCTCCTCGAACTGGCCGAGCGGGGATGGGACCGGTGGCGCGACGCGGTCAAGGACGAGGTCGGCGATCGCACCGGGCTCGGGCCCCGGCAGATCGCGGCGGTGGTCGCCGGGACGCTCGCCTCGCTGCCCGTCTTCTGCGACCTGCTCACCCATGTCCCGCTGTCCCTCGAAGGCGACGTCGGCATCGAACGGGCCCGCCGGTACAAGACCCACGCCTTCGCCGCTCACGACGAGATCGCGAGCACACTGGATCGCGCCGGCACGCTGACGGTCGGACAGATCGAGGGCCTGCTGGCCACGGCGGTCGCGCTCGCGGCCGGCTTCTGGCAGGTCTCACACCCGACCCCGACGCTCGCCGCCCTGTACGAGCAGGAACCGCGCTGGGGCCATGTCGCCCTCGACTTCGCCCCGAGGCTCGGCTTCCTTCTGGAAGCGACCGCGGTCGGACTCGCCGGGACGACGGCTCCGCCGGACGCGAACTGAAGAGCCGCCCTCGTCGCCCCTGCCGGGAGTGCGCCGTCGATCAGTTCGGCCAGTTCGGCCAGTTCGGCCAGTTCGGCCAGTTCGGACGCGCAGCGCGAGCCGAGGTGGGCGCCCTGTCCGGCCAGCGGGTCGTTGACGATCCAGGCGTCCCCGAGGGCCGGCGCGATGCGTCCCGAGCCGGGCGTGGCCCAGCCGCGGCGCACCGTCGGGGTGAGGCCGCCCTGGATCACGTCGCCGGCCCGGCGGATCCCGGACTCGCTGTCCGAGATCCGCTCGCGCGGCTCCGGCGCGTACTCCGCGACCAGCGACAGCAGGGTCTTCTCGAAGCCCGCCGGGTCCCCGGCGTGGTCGTAGGAGGCGAGCTGCTCCAGCGGGCCGCCGGGCAGTGCCTCCACGGCCATGCCGTGCGCGGGGCCGTCGGCGGTCAGGATCCGGGTGGAGGAGACGGCCGCCGGAGAGCAGGTCGGTGACGGCCGCGTCCTCGGCGAGCCGCAGCGGGTGGGTGAGACTCGCCGGCACCATGGCGGTGCCGAGCCGCACCCGGCTGGTGCGGGCGGCGACGGCCGCCGGCGCCGGGAAGAGGGAGGGCGACGGCGCCGAGTCCGTGCCGGACATGGCGTGCGTCGCGGTGACCCCTCAGGGGGGCTCTCAGTTGAGGACGCGGCCGAGGAATCCGTGGATGTAACCGCTGATGGCGTCGAGATGCGTCTCCAGGGCGAAGTGGCCCGCGGGCAGGAGGTGGACCTCCGCGTCCGGCAGGTCACGGGAGAAGGCGCGCGCGCCGTCCGGGCCGAAGATCTCGTCCCGCTCGCCCCAGACCGCGAGCGTGGGCACCTGGCTGGTGCGGAAGTACTCCTGGAGGCGGGGGTAGCCGTCGATGTTGCTGGGGTAGTCCCGGAAGAGCGCGAGCTGGATCTCGTCGTTGCCGGGCCGGTCCAGCAGGCTCTGGTCGTGCCGCCAGGTGTCGGGGCTGACCAGGCTTCTGTCCTCGGCTCCGTTCTCGTACTGCCAGCGGGTGGTCTCGGCGCTGAATTTCGCTCGCGCGCCGGGTTCGGTGTCCGGCCCCGGGGAGGAGGCGTAGGCGAACAGGTCGTCCCAGAAGGGCTTGGTGAAGCCCTCCATGTAGGCGTTGCCGCTCTGCGAGATGATCGCGGTCACGTCGTAGGCGGGGTTGAGGGCCAGCCGCCAGCCGATGGGGGCTCCGTAGTCGTGGACGTAGACCGAGAAACGGCTGATCCCGAGCTTGTCGAGCAGGCCCGCGGTGATGGTGGCCAGGTTGTCGAAGGTGTACGCGAACTCGTCGGTCTTGGGCATGGACGACTCGCCGTATCCGATGTGATCGGTGGCGATCACGTGATAGCGGTCGGCGAGTGCGGGGATGAGGTGGCGGAACATGTGGGAGCTGCTGGGGAATCCGTGCAGGAGCAGGACGACCGGTGCGTCGGCGGGGCCGGCTTCACGGTAGAACACCTGCTGGCCGTCGATCGTCGCCGTGCGGTGGTGGGTGGGGGGCATGTCGACCTCCGGGGAATTCCCCGAGCGTATGGTGCTTGCGCGTGACATCCCGGGCCGAGGCCGGGGAGGCGAAGGGGCCGGGCCGCCGGGCTCCGCGAGGCTCTCCGGGCCGCGAGCGGACTGCCACTCCCCAACGCTAGACTCGACGTCGGGCCGTGGCCACTCAGGACAGCGGGCTCCCGCACCGCGGTTCTGCCCGCGCTGAGCTGGGGAACCTCGCCGTCGTCGGCTGCCGGACGGGGGCTGTGCGCCGGTGCCGGCCAGCGACGAGATCCGTTATCGCGCGTCGCGTATTCCGAGGATGTAGGCCGCGGTGAGCGCGACGCCACGGTCTTCGTCGTGGGAGAGATCCGCGAGAGCACGTGACGCTGTGATGCCCGGGATGTCCGCGAGCGCCTGTGCCAGCCGTCGGCGTGCGGACGGTCCGACGGCGGTGCGGGCGAGGCAGGCGACGAGCCCGGCGGCGATCTGATCGGCCAGCGCGGGACGGCTCGCCAGCGCGCTCAGCGCATCGGCCGCATCGGCGTCATTGGTCTCCTCGACGACCATGTCGATCAGCGTCGGGATGGCGTCGGCCACTCCGCGTGCCCCGAGCGCCAGAGCCGCATACCTGCGCACCACGGTGTCGGGGCCGGCGAGGGCGTCCCGCAGCAGTGCGGTCGCCTCCCCGTTCGCGATCTCGGCGAGGCACTGGACGGCACGTTTGCGCACCTCGGGCGCCGGCGAGCGGAGACCCTCCGCCAGCAGGGCCCATCCGCCGTCGTCCGACTGTGCCAGAGCCCACCGAAGGGCTCCGGCGACGTTCGGGTCCGTCTCGCTCAGCACTGCCTCGACCAGCGCTTCCACCGGCACCGGAACCTCTTCGACCGAGGACAGTGCCGCGCGCTGGCGCTTCCCGGCGCTCTTGGACCCCAATGCCTGGAGGAGCGCGGCGATCTGGAGGACGTCCTCCCAGCCGGCGGGTTCCGCGGCACCGATCCGACGGAGCCGGGTCAGCAGCTCCGTCTCCCGTGCGATGCGTTCCCGCGTCTGGCGGATGAGGTCGTCGACGAGCTCCGAGGGCGTGAAGCGGGGATCACCGAGCGCGCGCCTGACCTCACGCAGCGACAGCCCCAGCGACCGCAGGCTCTCGACATGGAAGATCCGCCGGATGTCCTCGCTGGAGTACTCCCGGTAGCCGGCGCCGGTACGACCCGTCGGCCGCACCAGGCCGAGCGAGTCGTAATGCCTGAGCATGCGGGTGCTGACCCCGGACCGTCGCGCCACATCACCGATCAACACGGCCTGTCACCCCTCTTGGCCGGTCCCGCCGAGGGCCACGACGCGCTTCGCCTCCTCGATCGCGAACTCGAATCCGGCCTCCGGGTCGCGCAACAGCCGTTCCGTGGCGTTCGCGTGCGCGCGGACGCGGGGGTCGGGATCCGTCATCGCGGTGTGCAAAGCCGGCGAGATCACCTCACCGAGTGCGATCAGTGCCCGGCTGAGGCTCAGCTGTGTCTCGCGTCCGCCGCGTCCGAGCTGTGTGGACAACACCGCGGCCAGCCCGGGCTTCTCACCGTCGGGCACGAGCACGACCGCTGCCCGCCAGGCGCTCCGCGCCACCTCGTCGTCGGCGTCGGACAGCAGCGCCCGTGTGATCGCCGGCCATGCCTGCCGGTTCCCGATCTTGGACAGTGTGTGCAGCGCCTGGCTCCGTGCCTGCGCACGCTCCGAACGGACTTCACCGAGAAGCTCCGGGACCGTCATCGACGCCGGGTGGCGGGTGAGCGCCCAGGTGAGCATTTCGCGCACGGAGAACTCGGGCTCGACCGCGCACCGTTCGATGAGCTTGTCGATGCACCGCGGGTCAGGGGCCGTGCCGACCGCCAGCGCCGCCCGCAGCCGCACAGACGGGCGGCTGTCCTCCAGCCCCTGGAGGGCCCGTACCGTATCCGTGTCCTGTCGCATGGTCATCGGGACCACCTCCTCGACGCAGTGAAGACCTTGTCACTGTGTCAGGGTCAAGCGGGACCACACCGCGAGACGGCCGTCGCCCGCCCCACGGCCGTCGAAGTGTGCCGTGCGAAGCGTGTCGTCGTCAGCGGGTGCCCGCCTCGGCGCGCGCGTACAACGCGCCGAGCTCATGGGGGTTCTTGGCGAAGACGTCGGTCTGATGACGACGTCGGCGTAGCCCGTCATCGCGCCCGGGACCGACCGCACGACCGCCTCACGGCCCTGGTGTGCAGACCGTCTGAGCGCGGTCGTCTCCAGCGCGCCGCCCGCAACCGCCTCCGAGGACGGCCTGAAGCCGCTCGCCACCTGGTCCGCCACGACCGGACAGGAGCGGGACGCGCGGTCCACGGCCGAACCGCCGGCCCGGGAGCCCTGACGGGCGCCGCCGCCGGCCCACCGGAGGGGCACCGGCCACCGAGGCGGCACGCGCGGCGGGTCTCCGACGCGGTGATCGCGAGGGGCTCCCGTACGCGCGCCCGGTGCCGGCGCGCAGCGGGGCGACACGGGCGCCGCGGTCCGCGAGGGCGCCGGAGCGGGGAGCCGCCGAGTCCGCGCGCTGCCGGTGAGGCCCGTCATGCGCACCCCGACCGCCCGCGGCCGGGAACCCCCCCTCACCAAAGTGTCAACCACGGGTTGACGCCAGACGGGGTGTCAACCTAGGGTTGCCTCATGGTGGAACCGACTCAGATGAACAATCCCGTCCGTCTCGACGACCTCATCGAGGCGATCAAGAAGGTGCACGGCGACGCCCTCGACCAGCTCCGCAGCGCCGTGGTCGCCGCTGACCATCTCGGTGAGGTGGCCGACCACCTCATCGGCCACTTCGTCGACCAGGCCCGCCGCTCGGGCGCCTCATGGACCGAGATCGGCACGTCCATGGGCGTGACGCGGCAGGCCGTCCAGAAGCGGTTCGTGACCAAGGACGAGCCGGCGCCGGACGCGAAGCAGGACTTCGGCAGATTCACCCCGCGGGCCAGGAGCGTCGTCGTGGCGTCCCAGAACAAGGCCCGCGAAGGCGGTCATACGCAGATCGGCACGGGGCATCTCGTGCTCGGCCTGCTCGACGACCCGGAGGCACTGGCCGCCCGGGCGCTCGTCGCCCAGAACGTACGGCTGGAGACGGTCCGTGAGGCCGCGGCCGGGGCGCTGCCGGCACCCTCCGGTGAGCCCGTGCCCGACCTGGTGCCCTTCGACGCGCGGGCGAAGAAGGCCCTGGAACTCACCTTCCGCGAGGCACTGCGGCTGGGCCACTCCTACGTCGGTACGGAACACGTGCTGCTGGCGCTGCTGGAGCAGGAGGACGGCGCGGGCGTACTCAGCGGGCTCGGTCTCGACAAGACGCGCACCGAGGAGCATGTGGCGGCCGCCCTGGCGGCGGTCCAGGAGAAGCCCCAGGCCCAGGAGTAACAGCCCTCCCCGGGGGAGGAGCGATGACGACCCGTGCCGGCGGTACCGGCGCCGACAGAACGGCCCGGCACGCGGGCCACCGTCGTCACCGCCCTTCCCGAGCGGTACGGGCCGGACCGTCCGGCCCCCCGCGGCTCGGCCCGTACCGGAGGGACCGGTACGGGCCGGGCGGGCAACAGGCAGACCGGGAGCATCAGTTGGCGGCCACCGTACGGCGCCGGGCCGTACGGCGCTTCAGCGCTCGCCGCTCGTCCTCGGACAGCCCTCCCCAGACACCCTCGTTCTGGCCGGCCTCCAGCGCCCACTGAAGGCACTGCTCCCTGACCGGGCAGCGGCGGCAGACGGCCTTGGCCTCCTCGATCTGGAGGAGGGCCGGACCCGTGCTGCCGACAGGGAAGAACAGCTCGGCATCTTCCTCCCGGCACATCGCGTGGTGACGCCAGTCCATGACATGTCCTCCGTTCGTTGATCGCGTGGTGATCGTGTCGATCGCGGCCGCTCACGCGGCCCTCTCCTCGCGCCTGCCCCGTAGAGCGGCAGACCCGCACCCCGAACGGAAAACCGCGGCCAGTACGGGGGGTTCAGCGGCGCCGCGGAGCGGCGGGCGCCGGAGAATCCGCGGTGACGGAACGCTCCGGCCGGCGGATGAGCGCTCGATCTGGCGGGGCCGGGCGCCTCAGCCGGCGCGGCCCCCAGGCGTCGGCACGCGTGCGACGCACCCGCCGTACGAGCACCCTCCCGGGCGCCGGGGCACGCGGGCCCGGCAAGATCCACACGAGAGGTCCCGGACCGGGGCGGGCGCACCCTCCCGGGAATCACGGTCCGTCACCCGGCGCGGGACTACCAAGCCAGCTCCGCGTGAACGGTCTTGCCGCTGGGACCGGGGACGACACGCACCCGGCGGGCGAGGCTCTGGACGATGGGCCAGCCGCGGCCGCCGGTCCGGTCGGGGGTCCGGGAGTACGGGGGCCTGGGGCTGGTATCCCGCACGGTGACCCCGATCCCGCCGGGAAGCAGGCCCAGCTTCAGGGTGAGGGGCCCGGGAGCGTGACGGACCGCGTTGGTCACCAGTTCGGAGATGACCAGCAGGACGTCGTCGCGAAAGGCGGTGCGGGCGTCCGGGACGTGGTGGCGCAGGAAGGCGGCGGCGGCTTCCCGCGCTTCGGCGATACAGCCGGCCACGCCGTCGAAGTCCACGCACACCTCCGGAGGCCGGGCGTCGTGCGGAGCGGCCGGCGGGAGTTCCATCCCGGCTCCCTTCCCCCTGGGTACCTCACCGCTGCCGGTGACACCGTCGTGCTGCCGGGGCGCCTTCCCCCCGGCCTTCCCCCACCCAGCAGAGTACCCAGCCGCTGTTCACGGCCTCGCCGTCCCCCGCGGGCCGTGCGCCCGCGCGTTGACCCGCCCGTGCGTGGTGGTGATCCGTCCGGGGAACCCGGGTGTTCCCTTCTAGTGCAGATTCACTATTCTGTACTGGTGCCCACCACCCAGGCAGGGACTACACATGAGAGAAGACGTCATGGTGACCGACCCGTTGTTCCAGGTCAGCACCACGCTCGACGGCGACGTGCCCGGCCTCTGGCTCGTCGGCGAGCTGGACCTGGACGGCACCGCGACCTTGCGTGCCGCCCTCGCCGACTGCTTCGCGCGGCGGTCCGACCGTGTCGTGCTCAACCTGTGGGGCCTGCGCTTCTGCGACTGCGCGGGGCTGAACGTGTTCCTGGAGGCCAAGGCCACGGCGGACAGGATCGGCACCGAGCTGTATGTGGAGGGGGCCCGCGCGCAGGTGGCCCGGCTGTTCGCCCTCTCCGGCGCCGACGAGCTGTTCGCCAGGAGTGTGCAGCGTCTACCACCGAGGACCGCCTGATGCCTTCGCCACCGCAGACCGCACCGGATACCGTGCCGCGCACCACCGGTACGCACATCACCATCCTGCTCGTCGAGGACCACGACATGGTGGCCGAGGCGATCCGGCTGGCCCTGGACCGCACCGACGACCTGGAGGTGATCGGCCGCAGCCTGTCCGTGAAGGACGCGCTGGCCGACGCCGCCCGGCTGCGCCCCGCCGTGGTGGTGCTGGACCGGCGCCTGCCCGACGGCGACGGCATCGCCGCCATCCCCACGCTCAAGGCCGCCGCGCCCGGCACCCGGGTACTGGTGCTGACCGGCGAGGCGACCCCGGCGGCCGCCGCCGACGTCGCCGGGGCCGGCGGTTCGGGACTCATCCTCAAGGCCGGCCACCTGGGCGAACTCCAGGACGCCGTACGCCTGGTGGCAGAGGGTGAAGTGGCCTACAGCAAGGGCCTGCTCAGCGGGGCGCTGGACCGGCTGACCGGCCGGACCGCCGACCTGGGCGCCACCCTCACCCCGCGCGAGCGCGAGACCCTCGGCCTGCTCGGCGAAGGCCTGGGCACCGCCGAGATCAGCCGGCGGCTCGGCGTCGCCCTCAACACCGCGAGGAACCACGTCCAGCGGGTCCTGGAGAAGCTCGGCGCCCGCTCCCAGCTGGAGGCGGTCACCGTGGCCCGCCGCGAGGGCCTGCTCCCATGACCGGGAACAGCCCCGGCGGACAGGCGGGCACCCCCGCCCAGGCCGAGACGGCGTTCACCCTGCTGGTCAAGAGCGTCCTCGACTACGGCATCTTCATGCTCGACCCCCAGGGCTACGTGTCCACCTGGAACGCCGGCGCCGAGCGCATCAAGGGCTACCGCGCCGAGGACATCATCGGCAAGCACTTCTCGGTCTTCTACCCCTCCGAGGACATCGCCGCCCGCAAACCCCACCTGGAGCTGGAGGCGGCCATCGCCGACGGCCGCCTGGAGGACGAGGGCTGGCGCATCCGCAAGGACGGCTCCCGCTTCTGGGCCAACGTCGTGATCACCGCCCTCTTCGACGAGACCGGCGAACTGCGCGGCTTCGGCAAGGTCACCCGGGACATGACCGAGCGCCGCGCCGCCGAACAGGCGCTCAGCGAACGCCGCCGCCTGTTCGCCCACCTGGTGCAGGCACAGGAACTGGAACGCCGCCGCATCGCCTGGGACGTGCACGACGACTCCATCCAGGCCATGGTCGCCGTCGGCATGCGGCTGCAGCTCCTCGCCGACCAGGCGGGCGAGCCCCACGCGAGTGAACTCTCCGAGCTCGACGCCTCGGTGCGCGAGGCGGTGGGCCGCCTGCGCAACCTCACCTTCCGGCTCCAGCCGCCCGGCATCGACCGGCACGGCCTGGTCGAGTCGCTGTCCCAGCACCTCAACGACGTGGTCAGGAGCTGGGGACTTGAGCCCTCCCTGGAACACACCCTGAAGAAGGAACCCGCCCCCGAGACCGCGATCACCATCTTCCGCATCGTCCAGGAAGCGCTGCTGAACGTGCGCAAGCACGCCCGAGCGCGCACCGTACGGGTCAGCGTCACCACCGAGGACCGCGGCCTGCTGGTGCGGGTGGCCGACGACGGCACCGGTCGCCCGGCGGTCGCCCCCACGCTGCACGAGCACTTCGGGCTGATGGAGATGCGCGAGCGGGCCGAGACCGCCGGCGGCTGGTGGACGCTGCGCAGCGAGCCCGGCACCGGCACCACCGTCGAGTTCTGGCTGCCCGACCTGCCGGCCGGCCAGCTCGACGAACCCCTGCCCGGCGCACCCACCAGGATCTTCGACTCCCGGACCGCCCCCCAGGGACCTCCGTGACCCGCCCCGCCACACCCAAAGGCCCCCTGCGGGTGCTGATCTGCGACGACAACGACATGCTGCGCGCGGTGCTGGTGAAGGTCGTCGAGGCCCAGCCCGACCTCACCCTGACCGGCAGCGCGGCCGACGCCGACGAGGCGATCCGGCTCGCCATCGCCCGACGCCCGCACGTCGTGGTGCTCGACGTGCGCTTTCCCGGCGGCGGCCCGTACACCGCCCAGCAGATCATCCGCGCCGTCCCCGGCGTGCGCATCCTGGTGTTCTCCGCCTATGGCGACCAGGGCGCGCGCACCGAGATGGCCGCGGTCGGCGTCGCGGGATACCTCGTCAAGGGCGTCAGCAACGCCCAACTGCTGGCCGTGGTCCGGGCCCTGGGCGCCGAAGCCCTCACCTCCATGACCTCCCTCGCCGAGGCGGATCCGGCGTAACCACGAGGCGGATCCGGCGTAACCGCCGGCCGCCGGTTCGGGAGGCCGAGGGCGCGAGGGGCCGCGGCGGCTGCGGCGGGGGTGTGCGCGGGATCCGCGCGACAACGGTGAAGCCCCCGTCGCGCGGGCCGTTCTCCACCAGGACCTCCGCGACGGCAGCCGGGACGGCCCACCACGGATTCACCATGCTCAGACCGGTGGCCGTCACCGCGGCCGCTGTTCAGAAGGCTCCCCGGACCAAGAGCCTGCCGGGAGACAGCCGTCCCGCTCGGAGTCCCCCTGCTGATCGCCAGCGGCGAGGGGCGGCCCCGGGCCGGAGCGGCGATCCGTCAGGTGGCGGGCGGAGCGCCTGGAGCGGGCGGCTCCTGCCAGGCTTCGGCCAGGCTGGCGTGGATGGTGAATATTCTCCCGGCGCCGGTGGTGGTGAGCAGGCGCAGCATCTGCGGGGGCGGTGCGGCCAGGACGAGCCGGCCGCCGGCCTCCTGGGCGCGGCGGTGGAGCCGGATGAGGGTGTTGAGGCCGGAGGAGTCGCAGAAGGTGACACCGGCGAGGTCCACCATCACGGTGGGATGGCCGCCGAGGACGTCGTCCACTCTGCGGTAGAGGACGGGGGCGGTGTGCAGGTCGAGGTTCCCGGCCACCGTGAAGGCGGCCGCCTGATCGCGGGTGCCGGCGATCTCGACGCGCAGCGCGGCGGTCATGGCCGGCTGCTCCCGGGCTCGACGGGGCTGACGGCGGGGTCGCGGGAGGGCAGCCCGGTCAGGGCGGCCGCCGGTTCGGTGTCGTCCAGAGCGGGGCCGAGCCATTCGCACATCACCACGGTGGCGTCGTCCTGAAGGTGCCCGTCGTGGTAGTCGAGGACGGCGTGGACCAGGCGGCGCAGGGTTTCGGGGACGGGCAGGCCCTCGGCGTGGTGGCGGATGAGGAAGTCGGTGAAGCGGTCGACGCCGAACTCGCTGTCGTCGGGGCCGCGGGCCTCGGTGATGCCGTCGGTGTAGAGCACGATGCGGTCGCCTGGTCGCAGCCGCTGGCGGCAGACGGTGCTGGCCAGCCCGAGGCCGGTGCCCATGGGGTGGGCCGGGGGGCACCTGAGGTGGCTGGTCCACCGGGTTCCCCGGAGGATGACCGGCGGGTGGTGGCCGCGGTTGACCCAGCTCAGCTCGCCGGTACGGGTGTCGAGGGTGGCGAGGATGCCGGTGGCGTAGCGCCGCCGGTCGTACTGGCCGATCAGCGCGGCCTCCACCGCTTCGCCCTGGGCGACGAGACCGGCGCCCTGTCTGCGGGCGTTACGGCAGGCCCCCAGGGCGAGGGTCGCGCACAGGCCGGCGGCGGTGTCATGGCCCATCGCGTCGAAGAGTGTCAGATGGACCAGGGGGCCGTCGAGGGCGTACTCGTACACGTCGCCGCTGATCCGGTAGGCCGGTTCCAGCGACGCGGAGATCACGACCCGCCCGTCGGCGTACGAACGCGGCACCATCAGGTTCCACGCCATCTCCGCCGCGACAGTCATCGGCTCGGTCCGCATCAGCCGGGCCAGTGTGTCGCTGGACGTCCGCTTGGCGACGATCAGCATCGCCAGCAGCGCGGCGAGACGGTCGACGTCCTCCCGGGCGCGGGCATCGTCGTAGGCGGAGCGCACGCGCAGCAGTCCCAGGCGCTCGGTACCGTCCACCAGGGGCACCCACCAGTCGGCGCGTCCCGCCTCCCGCGGTGCGGCGGACGTGAGACGCCCGTACTGATACGCCCGTCCGGGCACCGTGTCCTCGATCCGGATGTCCCGTTCGGTGTCCGGCGGCACCCCGCCGGGGCCGGCCAGCAGATGCAGTCCCTGGCGGTCGAGATCCGCCACGTAGATGAGCACGCCGGTGAAACCCGCGGCCCGGGCATGCTCGCCCACCTTCTCCGGCAACGCGTCGAGGAGCATCAGATGGCTGGCGTTCAGCAGACCGGCGAACATCGCCCGCCCGCCCGCCTCACGGTCCGCATCCACACCCTGCTCCCTCTCCTCGCCCGGCCGTCCCCTCGTACCTCTGGTACCCAGGGCCCAACCGCACCACAGGAGGGCGGCGGACACCAACGGAGCCGGCCGCGGCTTGGGGCGCCCCGATGAAGCCCGGCCCGGAGGCGTTCACGGAGGCCGATCCCAACACCGGAATCCGTGGGATGCTCGCGCACCCCAGAACCATCTCGGGCCGGCCCGTAGGGCAGCGGGCTGTGCCGTGCCCGGCGGTTGCGCCGCGAGGGGGACCGTCCGGCGGGACAGGGGACGAAGTCACCGCGCCAGACGCCCGGACGTGACCGTGGCCGGGCCGGGCCGGGGGAGCCGACCAGGAGCGGCGAGGGTGCGGGACAGACCCACGGGAGCGCGAGGCCCGCATGGTTGATCCGATGCACTGGAACGCTCGCCGGAGCGAGGGGAACGCCTGGAGCAACTCACCGGCGCGGTCCGGCCGCGAGCGGCGCCGTACCCGTACCCGTCCCCGAAGCCGCCGCCGGCCCGGCTCAGCTCACGGCAGCACCCCTGACGGGTGGACCTGGCCGGTCTCCTGTACGCACTCGACCAGGAAGCCGGCCACGATCCCCGTGGCCGGTACGCCCTGCCACCTGCGAGGCACCCCTGCTTGAGGTACCGGTTCACCACCGCCACTGCCACCAGCCGCCCGAGGACGTACCCGGACTCGCAGTCGGCGTGCTCATCGGGCACGACGCTGAAGTGGTCGGCCCGCGCGGCAACATCTGTTGATTGCGGCGGGTCAGTTCCCTTGCGGCGTTCTCGCACACGATGGTTCAGGCCACGAGCAGGCGGAGACCGAGCTCTGCCGCGTCGAGGGCGACGAGGTCGCGGTTGCGCTCGGCCCACCTGCCCGAGGAAAGGTCGTCGCGGAGTCGGTTCACCGCCCGCTGTTCGGCCTCCGGCCCCACTCTGGTCCACACCGATACCGCGCGGCGCACCTGTTCGTCCAGATACGCCTCGGGCCGACGCCAGTGGGCCTCGAAGAAGCCGTCAGCACAGTCCCACGGAATGAGCACCGGCTCCATACGGGCCCCGATCGCGCGGGCCAGCTGGTCCACCGAGGGCCGGCCGGCGACCAGACCGGCGACCTCGGGCAGGTAGTCGCGGGTGAGCCAGAACCGGTGACGCCAGCCGGTGTCACTGGCGTCGTGCGTGAACACCACCACGCGCCGCGCCACGCGTCGCATCTCGCGCAGCCCGGCGATCGGGTCCTGCCAGTGATGGACGGTGCTGAAGGCCATCGCGGCGTCGAAGGACCGGTCCTCGAACGGGAGGCTCTCCGCGGCGGCGGCCACGCACGGCGCCGCGCCGGCGGGACGCTGCGCCCGCATGACCGCCGACGGTTCCACCGCGGTGACGTCACGGCCGGGGGGCTCGTAGGAGCCGGTCCCGGCCCCGACGTTCAGTACCGTCCGTGCGTCCCCGAGCGCATCCCAGACCTTCGCGGCGATCCGCGGCTCGGTGCGCCGCGTCGCTGGGTAAGCGGACCCGATGGTGTCGTACAACTGCGCGCCGAACACTTTCAGTTGTTCCTCCGGCGTCGTCCTGATCCCCATGGCCCGTGCCTCCAGTTCCCTGTCTATGGCCGTCACCATGGCAGCGGCGCGCTCGCGCTGTTCCAGCAGCAGGCCGCGCAGCCGGCGCAGGTGTGCGACCGCGTCGGTGGCCGGGTCGTCAACCAGATTCGCGATCTCGCGCAGCCCGAAGCCCAGCCGCCGGTAGGCGAGCACCTCCCGCAGTCGCTCCACGTCGCCCGCCGAGTAGGCCCGGTAGCCGGCCGAGGTCCGCGCGGACGGCTCCACGAGGCCGATCTGGTCATAGTGATGCAGCGTGCGGACGCTCACACCGGCCAGCTCGGCCACACGTCCCACGGTCAGGTGCTCCTCCACGCCCCCGACTATGTGCCATGACGCCACGTGAGGGTCAAACGCTTTCGCTCCCGGTCGCGCGCCTGGCTGTCCATGACAGGCTCCCCGTGCGTCAACCGCCGCGCATGGCACGCACGCCCGACAGCATCCCGCCCGACACCGACTGCCCGCGCCAGGAGAGCCGCCACCTGAGACAGCGCGACGTTCTGGCCACACACGCCGCACCCACGATCACGGGCCAGTGTCTTCGACCGAACAGCAGTAGGTGATCACCGGGAGGGCAGGGGGCCAGCGGGAGTGGCCGCCCGGACGGCGATGTCGGCGGTGCGCAGGTGCAGGGCCCCGGGGATGCGAGCCCGCGACCGACCACGACGCTCAGCTCTCGGCCCTGTTCTCGTAGAGCCGCTACCGCTAGGGTCTTTCGTCTGGATCATCGGGCTGACCACCGGAAGATGCCCGCGACGCGGAGGCCGGCCAGGTGGGTCGTGGCGGTCTCTCGTCGCGGGTGGGCAAGGCCGCGCCACTGCTCCAGGCGGTGGATGCACCGCTCGACGGTGTTGCGTTGTTGCGTTGTTCGTATGCCTCGGGGTCGAAGGCCGGGGCTCTGCCGCCTCGGCTGCCGCGCCGCGGCCGGTGGCCCCCGCCGGTCCGCCGGGACGGGGATCACCGCCCGGACACCACACGTGCGCAGGTGCTCACCAACGGCGCGAGAGGAGTACGCCTTGTCCGCCGGAACCACGTCCGGCCTCCGAACGGAACGGCCTCACCGGCCGTGTGGCGTCGCGGATCCGCCGATGGCGAATCGCCTTTGGCCGGGGCGCCGGCCGCTCCGGACGGAAGGACATCCCCGTGACTGACGCAGCGTCAAGTCCTTTATCGGTGAGCCGCCTTGGCGGCGGGCGGCCAAACGAGCGGGCAGATCTCGGGGTCGGCGTAGTCGGGCTCGCCGTTGGGGAGGGGCCTGACGAACTGGTCGTGCACGTAGGCCGCCGGGGTCCCGTCGTCGTCGTTCGCAGCCCGGTAGTGGTTGGCCTCGTCCTGATAATGGATGCTGATCGCATTGCGTGCGGTCGCGGCAAGGTTGGCACCGCTGCCGTGCATGGTGAGGGGATGGTGGAAACTCACCTGACCGCGCTTGAGCTCGATCCGCTGGACATCCACCCTCACGTCCTTGGACCTGAGGGACTCGAGCCGGTCCCAGAGCGCGTCATGGTCCTGGGTGATGAAGGTCTTCGCCGCACGCAGCGCCCGGATCTCGTCGGTGTCGGGCCAGCTGTGACTGCCGCTCAGCACCGTCAGCGTCCCCATCGACACCGTGGTGTCCTGCAACGGCACCCATGCCGTGGTCATTCGGTCCGAGGAGCAGGTCGCCCAGTAGGCCCGGTCGCAGTGCCAGCCCACCTGCGCGTACTGCTCCGCCGCGCCCGGACGCTTCCTGATGAGCGCCGTGTTGAAGATCCGGAGCCGGCGGCTGCCGGAGAGCAGCGCGGCGATCTGCGCGAGGGCTGGAAAGGACGCCAGGTCGGCCATGGCCCGGTACTGCAGGGCTATGTACTGGTTGAGTCGTGTCGGTCGGGGCTCTCCGGGCGGCCAGGCGAGGAACTCCCGCAGGCGCTGCGGAATATGGATGTCGCGGTGGTCGCCGTCGAGGTCACGCAGCACCTCGTCCGCGCGGTTGAGGAGCTCTTCGGGGAGGACGGTGCCGGTTGCGTACCAGCCGTGCCGGCGGTAGAAGGCGACGGCCTCGGCGCCGGGGGTGTCACTGGTGACCATGGGCGGAGCTCTCCTTCGAACGAGGGGCGAGTGCCTGCTGGAGGAAGTGACTCTGCGACCGCATCACGCCCTCGATCATGGCGTGCGGTGTCCGGTGCGTTGCGGCCGAGAGCGGTAGCACGGTGTGCGGGCGCCCGGCGACGAGCAGGGCGTGGGAAAGACGAAGAGTGTGTGCCGCCACCACGTTGTCGTCGGCCAGGCCGTGGATCAGCATCAGCGGGCGGCGCAGGGAGGCGGCCTCGGTGAGCGGGGAGTTGGCGGCGTACACCTCCGCCCGGCCGTCCGGGTGTCCGAGATACCGTTCGGTGTAGAAGGTGTTGTACAGACGGCGGTCCGTCACCGGAGCGCCGGCCACCGCGGCGTGGAAGACATCCGGGCGGCGCAGCACGGCGAGGAGCGCGAGGTATCCGCCGTGTGACCAGCCGCGGATCGCCACCCGGTCCAGATCCAGGAGGCCGGGAAACCGTGCGGCGGTCGCGTGCAGGGCGTCCACTTGGTCCTCCACGTTCATCCGGGCCTCGTCGAAGCGGATCGACCTGTCCCAGGCCGGTCCCCGGCCGGGGGTGCCGCGGCCGTCGGCGATGAGGACGGCGAAGCCCTGCTCGGCGAACCACTGGGAGAACAGGTACTTGTCGTGTGCCGCCAGCACGCGCTGTGCCGCTGGCCCGCCGTAGGGGTCGAGGAGGACCGGCAGGCTCCCGGCTTCCGGGCGATGGCCGGTGGGCAGCAGCACCGCGCATCTGAGTTCTCTGGCGCCTACGGTGAGCAGGCGCGGGCGGGGCAGGAGAACGGGCGTCTCCGCGGTGTTCGTCAGAGTGCCTGTGTGCCGGCCCCCGGTGTGCACCTCGACGACCGAGCCGGGGCGGTGCGGCGACTGCGAGACGGTGACCAGCACGCGGCCGGACCGGGTGGCGTGGTGGATCCCCGGAGTACGGGTCAGTTGGCGGGTACCGCCCTCCGGTCCGCAGACGTGGACGTGGATCTGCGTCGGATCGCCGGCGCTTGCGCTGAACAGCACGTCGTCGCAAACGTCGAGCAGGGCGCGGACCTGGAGGCCGTCCGGGGTCACCGGCTTGTCGTCGACCAGCAGCCGGTACGCTCCCCGGCGCACCGCGACGCGGACCAGCCTGCCGTTCCTGGTCCAGGCCGGGGCGCCCGGGACGACCCTCACCCAGTCGGGGTCGGTGTCCGCTGCCCGCACCGTGGTCGTGCCGTCCTCCGCCACCGAGAGGACCTGCAGGGTGCGCTGGTCGCGTGACTGGACTTGGAGCAGGGCCGGGCCGTGCGGAGACCAGTGGACCGCGCTCAGATAGGGCAGGGCGGTCTCGTCCCAGCGGATCCGGTGGCGGGTGCCGTCCAGAGCGACGCGCCACAGCGTGACCTTGGCGTTGGCGGTACCGGCCACAGGATAGGCGACGCGTGCGGGCGGGCGGTGGGGCGCGGCCAGGTCGGACAGGTACCACGTGGTCACCTCGCTTGTGTCGACCCGGGTGACCAGCAGGCTCGCCCCGTCGGGAGCCCACCAGAAACCACGAGTGCGGCCCATCTCCTCGGCCGCGACGAATTCCGCCAGCCCCCAGGTGATGCCGGGCCCTTCGGGCTCGGTCAGGGCGGCATCCGGTCCGTGCGCCGACGTCACGCGCAGGGCACCGTCGGCCACGTAGGCGATCTGGGAACCGGTCGGATCGAGATGGGGGCCGACCGCGCCGGGGGCCGCCTGGATCTCCCGGATCCGGCCCGTTCCGAGGTCCGCGTGGAAGAGCCTCCCCGACAGTGCGAACACGGCCGTCCGCACCGCGCTGTCGACCGTGAACGAGGTGATCCCGGCGGCGGACTCCCTGGTCCGCTCGCGGTGCGCATGCTCGGCCTGGGGCGGCTGGTCCCGCCCGCCGCGCAGCAGTTCACCCGGATCAGCCACCAGCCGCTCCCCCCGGGTATCTGTCTCGCGCACCCACAGGCAGGTCGAAGTGTCCGATCCGGTCCGCGTGCGGAGGAAAGCAATTCGGCCACCGTCAGGCGAGATCCGGAAATCCCGGGGCACCCCCAGGGTGAACTGGCCGGTTCGCGCGTACTGGGCGGGGAAGGTCTCCTCGGGATTCAACTCCCACTCCTGGTCCCGACTTTGAGTCTGTTGACGATGATGGGACAGCGGCATAGCATTCTGTCATGATCCGCAACCTGCTGGCCGAGCGAAGGTATCTCGACCTCGCGCGACTGAATTCATCCTACTGTCGCAGCTGTTGATGTGACCGCTGATTCAGAGCTTTCACCCGGCGTGCGTGAATTGCAGCATCCGGCAGGTGTAAGCCCGGCAGGTGTAAGCAGGGCAGGCCCCCGGCCGTAGCAGCGGCTCATTCATCCTGCCCACGCCTGCATTTGGTGCACAGGATGAGGGGGAGCGTGGCAGAGAAACTTCCGCGGGAAGTACGCGTACTGGTGGCGGCCGGATTTCTGGTATCGATCGGGTACGGATTTGTTGCGCCGGCAATACCGCTGTATGCACGCGGATTCGGTATCAGCTATGTCGCGGCAACCGCGGTGGTCAGTGTCTTCGCTGTCATGCGACTTGTGAGTTCGGCCCCGGCGGGGCAGGTGGTGAACCGGCTCGGCGAACGTGACAGCTACGTGCTCGGGCTCCTGGTCATCACCGTCTCCACCGGCGCCTGCGCCTTCGCGGCCGACTACTGGCAACTGGTGGTCTTCCGCGCCGTGTCGGGGCTCGGATCGGCCCTGTCCACAGTGGCGGGCGGCGTGCTGCTCGCCCGGACGGCACCGCCCCGGCTGCGAGGCCGGGCCTCGGGCGTGTACAGCACGTTCTTCGTCATGGGCGGGATCAGCGGGCCGCTGCTCGGAGCTGGACTGGTCGCTGTCGACCTGCGTACGCCTTTCCTGGTCTACGGCGCCACGCTGCTGCTCGCGGCCCTGTTGATGCTGGCCCTGGTACCCCGTCCGGGCCCGGTCGCTTCCGCCGCCGGCGGAGACCGGAAGCCGACCGCCGGCTTCGCCGAGACGCTCCGCCACCCGGCCTACCGGGCGGCCCTTGTCTCGAACTTCGCCAACGGCTGGATGGTCACGGGGGTCCGCATCTCGCTGATACCGCTGTTCGTGGTCGACGGGCTCGGCCGGGGCGCCGGCTGGGCGAGCACCTCGCTGGCCACCTTTGCCGCGGGCAACGCGGTGGTGCTGTTCAGCGCGGGGGTGTGGTCCGATCGCAGGGGCCGTAAGCCGCCTGTGGTGGCCGGCCTGCTGCTGGCGGGCGTCTCCACCGGTGTCATGGGGCTGACGGAGCATTTCCTGCTCTTCGCCGCAGTGTCCTTCGTGGCCGGTCTCGGCAGCGGCATGCTCACTCCGCCGCTCAACGCGGCGGTGGCGGACGTGCTGGGCCCTGGTGGCCGTGGCGGCCCTGTGCTGGCCGGCTTCCAGATGGCGGCGGACCTCGGCAGTGTGGTCGGGCCGCTGGTCGCCGGCGCGCTGGCGAGCGGGTTCTCCTTCGCCCTCGCCTTCGCGGTGACAGGGCTGTGGGCTCTGCTGAGTGTTCCACTGTGGGTACGGGCGCCGGAGACCCTCCCGGTCGCCGCCCCGCTCGGGGCACCGGATCAGCCGGACCCCCTACGCCTGAAGTAGCAGCTCCTCGCGCTCCCGGGTCAGCCAGGGCCGAGGCTGAAGCATCGCCCGGTGCCGTGGGGAGTGCGTCAGCCACGCCCAGGTGTCCGCCACCGTCTCCTCCACCGGGCGAAACCGCCCGCCCGCGGCGAGTACGCGGGTGACGTCCACGTCGTAGACATCCGCCTCGCCCGGACGTCGCGGAATCCAGAGCGGGAGCTCGCTCCACGGCTGGACACCGCGGTCGAGGAGCCGGTCATCGGCGATCCAGCTCAGTCTGGCGGACCCGCCGGTCACCGCACGGCACGCTTCCAGCAGCCGGCCCGTTGTGGCGTGGCCGGGGGGACAGACGACGTTGTACCCGCCGCCGAGCCGGGCCCGGCCCGCGTCCAGCACCCACGCGGCGAGGTCGCGGGCGTCCACGTACTGCAACTGCCGTCCGGTGGGGCCGGGAGCCAGGACATCGGTGTGGTCGTGCATCCGCAGCAGCCACCAGGGAAGCCGGCCGACGTATTCCCACGGGCCCACCACGAGCCCCGGCCGTGCCAGCAACGCCCGGTCGCCGAAGGCCGCCACCACCTCACGCTCGGCCATGGCCTTGCGTTCCGGGTAACCCGCCCCGTCGTCCGACCTGCCGGCCAGTAACGGCCGGGACTCGGTGAGCGGGGCGGGCGCGGGGTGCCGGTAGACCGTCAGGCTGGAGATGTAGCAGTAGTTCTCCACCGAGCCGGCGAGCAGCCGGGCACTGGCCCTGACGGCTGCTGACGGCCCCTGCCAGGTGTCCACCACCTGGTCCCAGCTCCGGCCACGCAGGGCCGCGAGGTCCTCGCGGCTCGTACGGTCGCCGGTGATGTGCTCCAGCGCGCCGGTCCTGGCGGGGCGGTCCCAGTTGAACGTCGTGACTGCCCAGCCCCGGGACAGGGCGGCCTCCACCACCGCCTTGCCCACGAAGGCCGAGCCCCCCAGCACCAACAACCGCCGCACGCGCCGGTGTTCCTTCCTTCGTCGTGTTCCCGGGGGCGCGGTTCGCCGGCCCCGCGGGTCAGCCCCGGGCGGCAGTCACCGTATGGCGCAGCAGGAGCGCCGTGGTGACCGGGCCGACTCCGCCGGGCACCGGGGTGAGGGAACCGGCGCGGCCCTGGGCGCCGACCGGGTCCACATCGCCGGCCAGGCCGCCGTCATCGGTGGGGTTGGTGCCCACATCGATCACTACCGCGCCCGGCTTGATGTGCTCGGCACCGACGAAGTGGGGCCTTCCGACCGCGACCACCAGGATGTCGGCCTCGGCGCACACGGCGGTCAGCTCTGCGGTGCGGGAGTGGCAGACCGTGACGGTGGCGTGCTCGTTGAGCAGCAGCAGTGCGGCGGGCTTGCCTACCACGGTCGACCGGCCGACCACCACCGTCCGGGCGCCCTCGAGCACGGCCTTCTCCCGGTGCAGCAGCTCCAGGACGGCCGCCGCGGTGGCGGGTGCGAAGGTCGGCAGGCCTGCGGCAAGCCGCCCAAGGCTGGTGGGACTTGCGCCGTCCACGTCCTTGCGCGGGTCGATATGGGCCGCCACCTCCTCGAGGAGCACCCCATCGGGCAGCGGGGTCTGGCAGATGATGCCGTGCACGGTGGGGTCGGCGGAGAGCTTCCTCAGCAGCTCCGCGACATCCTCCGCGTCCGGCTCGGCGAGATGTTCGACCCGGCTGGTCACCCCGGCCCTGGCCGCGGCCCGTTCGATCGAGCGCACGTACCAGGCGGTCGCCTCGTCCCGGGTGGGCACCACGATGGCCAGCGTCGGATCGGTGCCGGCGGCACGCAGCTCGGCTGCGGCGGCGGAGACCTCGGACATGATGTCGGCGGCCACGGCCCGCCCGTCGATGAGCTTCACTTCGCGATCCTCTCCCGGACCTCGGCAACGACGGCGTCGGCCTCGGCGGCGGCGGTCAGGGCGGAGGAGAGACGGGCCCGCACGGCCGCGCAGTGCCCTTCGTCCGTGAGGGCGGCGAGGTTGACCTCCACATTCACCGCCGCGGCGTCCAGGGCCGCCCGGGCAGAGGAGGCGGCCACGGCGACGTCCGACACGACGTTGGCATTGGAACCGGGCAGGATCCTCCGGGCGAGAGCGATCACCTCGGCGGCCAGTTCCGCGGTGCGCAGCGGCACGTCGGCGGCGCCGACCAGGGCCTGCTGGATGGCCGCGGTGCGCGCCCGCTTCTCGGCGTCAGTGGCCTTGGCGAGCTTGTAGGCGGCGATGACGGATCCGAAGGCGGCCGCGTCATCACCGGCCAGCCGGAGAGCCCTGCCGCGCAGTTCCTCCGCCTCGGCCAGCGCCGCGGTCAGCTCCTTCTCGTACTCCGCGTACTTGGGCCGTCCGACGGTCAGATTGCACACCATGGAGATCAGCGCAGCACCGACCGCGGCGTTCATCGCCGCCGCCGCACCTCCGCCGGGCGTGGACGACTCGGAGGCAAGTTCGTCGAGCCATCCGCCAACGGTGTGGTTCTGCATGCAGGCTCCCTCAAAGGGTCGGTACAGAGTAGGGCGAAGCAAAGCGTACACAGCTCACGAAGGTGCTACGGCGACGGTTTCGTGGGCCCGCCGGGGGGACCTGTCACCACGTTAATATGCCCACTACATGGGACACTTGTGACATATATGCTAGTTGGCTCGTACATGTTGCCGCAACAATCTGGCAATGTTCCGTGTATATGATTCAGATCAACATCAACAACGCCCAACTGTTCTCCTGCGCGCCATTCGGACGTTTCGTCACCCGAGAGGAATGGAGCACCACAGGTATGGGCCGTACGGCTGTATTAGGTTTCAGCGGACTTTCGCTGGCCAGGGGATTCAAGGAACGCAGTTGGCCCGGCCTCGAGCCGCGCGAGTACGCCATCGTGCAGGGCGCCGATGCGGCAGCCGCACTCTTAGTCGGCGGCCGGGTGGCCGCAGCCGCTGCCGAGGAACGGTTCGACGGAGTGAAACACTCCTCGTCCTTTCCGGCCGGTGCCGCACAGTTCGCCCTCGAAACCGCAGGGCTCAAGGCATCGCAAATAGACTTAGTGGCACACAGTTTCTCCTTCGGGTCCGAACGGGACTTCTATGTCGGGCAGAGCGACTATTACCGCGGCCTGTACGAAACAGCCCTCGACCCCGAAGTGAACAGGGCCGTCGCGGAACAGCACCTGGGCATCGACCTGACGGGCAGATTCCGCGCCGTGCCGCACCATGCGGCGCACGCCGCCAGCGCCTACTACCCCAGTGGTTACCGCGACGCGCTCGTGCTGGTGTCGGACGGACTCGGCGAGCGGCAGTCGGCGACCGTGTTCGCCGCGGGCACTTCCGGGCTGGAGCCCTTGGCCGAGGTACCCGCCCACTCCTCGCTCGGACTGCTCTACGGGCTGTTCACCCTCTACCTCGGGTTCGCCTTCGGAGACGGCGAGTACAAGGTGATGGGGCTGGCGCCCCACGGTGACGCCACCCGTCACGTCGGGACCATCCTGCGGGACTGGGTGCACCTGGACTCCGGCGGCCGCTACTTCGTGCCGCTGCTGCTCGAGAACGTCAGCGACCTCGACAAGGAGACCTATGGCGCGGCACTGGCCTGCATCGAGCGGGAGTTCGGGCCCCGCAGAGACCCGGATGAGCCGATCGAGCAGCGCCACAAGGACATTGCCGCGGCCCTCCAGGCTGTCCTGCAACGCGCTCAGCTCCACCAGCTGTCCCACTACCGCCGGGAGACCGGTCTCGCCCGGCTCTGCCTGGCCGGGGGAGTGGCGCTGAACTGCGCCGCCAACGGAGTGCTGCTGCGCAGCGGTCTGTTCGAGGACATCTATGTTCAGCCCGCCTCCGGCGATGACGGTGCGGCCCTGGGCGCCGCCTATGTCGCCGCCGTGGAGTCCGGTGAACGCCCCGAGCCCGTCACAGGTACCGCCTACGGGCCCGCCTACGGGCCGCAGGCCTGCGAGCAGGCGGCAGCCGCCGAGCCCGGCCTCCGCATTCGCCGCGCCACTGATGATGCCGAACTGGCCGGTCTGACCGCGCGGCTCATCGCTGACGGCCGGATCGTCGGCTGGTTCCAGGGCGCGATGGAGTTCGGCCCGAGAGCACTCGGGCACCGCAGCATCCTCGCCGACCCGCGGGTGGCCGGCATGCGGGAGCGGATCAACGCACTGGTCAAGAAACGGGAGTCGTTTCGGCCCTTCGCTCCGGCCGTCACCGACGAAGCCACCGCCACACTCTTCGAGATCGAGCCGGAAGACGTCCACCGTTTCGCCGAGATGCTGTTCGTCGGCTACGTACGCCCGGAGTACGCGGAGCAGCTGCCCGCCATCACCCACGTCGACGGCTCGGCCCGGGTCCAGAGCGTCTCGCGCCGCACCTCGCCGCTGTTCTGGTCGCTCATCGAGGAGTTCGGCGAGCTCACCGGCCTGCCGGTCGTGCTGAACACCTCCTTCAACGTCGCCGGCCAGCCCATCGTGCGAACACCCGACGAGGCTGTGCGGACTTTCCTCACCGCCGGCCTGGACGCGCTCGTGCTCGGCCGCCTCGTCATCACCCGGGCCGCCACGGAGCACCGCGCGGCGAGCTGAGCCTGCCGCCCGAAACCATCCCGGGCCCGCCGTGCCACGGCGCGCCCGCAATCGCCTGGGGAGACATGACTCTCGCCGATCCTGGCCTCAGCGCGCACCTCGAACGGGGCGCCGAGGCCGACTCCTTTCCGCTCCTGTCCGCCAGAGCGCCGGCCCCGTCCTTCCGCCGTGCGGCGGGCGAGCTCGCGTACGGATGCGAACTACCGCATCTGCTGGCCGCCTTCGCCGCCGTGCTGAGCCGGCACAACGAACTCCAGCGGGTCGCGGTCGGTGTCCCCTATCTGCGCGGCGACCTGGTGGGTCTGCTGACGCTGCACCTCGATCTCGGCGAAGAGCCCACCTTCGCAACGGCGTTGACGGCCGCGGAGCAGGCGCTGGAGGAGGCACGCGCACTGACCGGAGCGCGGCTGCGGGCCCGGCTGGCGCAGCCCGCCCCCGCCTGCGTCGTCTCGGTCCTCGGCCGGCCCGGCCCCGGCCCGGACCCGCTGGGCCCGGCCGGCCTGCGAGCAGTGCGCCAGGTCCTGGCCCCGACCGAACTCCACCTGATCGCCCGGCCGGACGAGGACCGGCTGAGCTACGAGTTCCGGACAGATGTGTTCGACGCCGTCACCGCGCGCCGCATCGCCGAGCAGACCGGACGGGCCGTCAGCCAGGGAGCGCGCCGGCCGCAAGCCCGGATCGACACCCTGCACCTCGCGGGTGCGCGAGAGCAGGCCGAACTGCTGGCACTCAGCCAGTCCGTCACCGAACCGGTCGAGGCCCGCCTGGAAGAACTGATAGAGCGCCAGATCGCCTGCCGTGCCGACCGGATCGCGGTCTCCTCCGGGGCCTGGCAGCTCACCTACCGGGAGCTCGGAGGACAGGCGAACTGGCTTGCGCTACGCCTCCTCAAGGAGGGCATCGGACCCGGCCGGCGCGTCGGAGTACGGCTGGAGCGTCCCGACCACCTCGTGCCCGTGCTGCTGGCCGTACTCAAGACAGGCGCGTCCTATGTACCGATCGACCCGACCGCGCCCCCGGAGCGGCAGGCCGTCGTCGCCGAACTCGCCGGCATCGCCGTACTGGTGACGGACGACACCGGATCCGTCACACCGGCAGGGACACCGGTGGAAGTGCTGCCGCACCGGTTACCCACGGCGGAGTCCGGGCCCGCACCGGCCGGCTCGCCGGACGACGCCGCCTATCTGCTGTTCACCTCCGGCTCCACAGGCCGGCCCAAGGGCGTCGAGGTCGCCCACCGAAGCGTCGTGAGGCTCTTCACCACCACCCGCGACCTTTTCGGCTTCGGCACGCAGGACACCTGGCTCAACGCCCACGCCATCACCTTCGACGCCTCCGTATGGGAGATATACGGAGCCCTGCTGCACGGCGGCCGGGTGGTGATCGCCCCGCCCGGCACCGCCCGGGACCCCGAGGCGATGGTGACCCTGGTGGAGAACGAGGGCGTCACCATGCTCACCCTCTCTCCCACCGCGTTCGACGGTTTCCGGGACGCCGCACTGGAGCGAGGAACGGCCTTCCCCCTGCTCAGGTACGCCGTGCTCTGTGCCGAGGCACTCAACCCCGCCGCCCTTGCCCCCTGGTTCGAGCGCTGGGGCGAGCGGACACCCACGCTCGTCAACATGTACGGCATCACCGAGACGACTGTGCACAGCACCTTCCACCGGCTGAGCGCGGCCGACGTCCGCGACGGGCGCTCCAGGATCGGCACCGGCCTGCCCGACACTCCGGTGTACGTCCTGGACCGGCAAGGCCGCCCGGCACCGTTCGGGGTACCGGGCGAGATCCACGTCGGCGGGCCCGGCGTGGCCCTCGGGTACGCGGCCGCCCCGGACTTCGAGCAGGCCCGCTTCACCACGGACGCGTACTCCGCCGTGGACGGCGCCAGACTCTACCGCTCAGGCGACAAGGGACGAAGGCTTCCCGACGGCACCATCGAGTACCTGGGCCGCCTGGACCAGCAGGTCAAGATCCGCGGCTACCGGATCGAACTCGGAGAGGTCGAGGCAGCCCTGCTCGCCCACCCGTCCGTGCTCTCCGCCCGAGCCTGGGTGATCCGCAGACCGGACCGCCCGCCGCTGCTCGCAGCCGCCGTGGTGCTCACCCGCACGGGCGCCCGTCCCACTCCCCAGAACCTGCGGGACTTCGCCGCCGCACGGCTGCCCCGGTACGCGGTGCCGGCCGGTGTCGTCCTGGTGAGGGAACTGCCGCGGACCCCCAACGGGAAGCTGGACACCGCCCGGCTGCCCGACCCCTTCGCGGATGCCGCGGGGCATACCCACCCGGACGCGCCGGGCGCCGGCCGGCCCGCCGAAGCACAGACACCGCCGACCGACCCTCCCGCACTGAGCACCGTGACCGAGGCAGTGGCCCAGGTGCTCGGGCTGCCGCGGATCTCCGGCGACGCCAACTTCTTCGAGGCCGGCGGAGACTCGATCACCGCGGTCCGCCTGGTAGCCCGGCTGCGCGCGGCCGGATTCGACGCGGACCTGCCACGGATCTACCGGGCCCGCACCCCCCGGGCACTCGCCGCGTCCTTGCCCGCGGCGGACCTGCCTGCCACCGCCGGGCCGCCCCCGGACCACACCCGCCCGCTGCCGGACGGCCTGCCCGCCGGGGCGGTCGACGCATTCCCCGCCACCCGACTGCAACGCGGCATGTTCCTCCACAGCGTGCGAGACGGCTCACACGTCTACCACGACGTCCTCAGCTACACCGTGAACCAGCACCTTGAGGAGGACCTGCTCCGCGGCGCCCTGCACGAGGCAGTCGCCGCCCACCCGGCGCTGCGCAGCGCTTTCGCCGTCGACCACCCCTCCGGACCACTGCAGGTCGTCCACGGCACCGCCGAACTCGCGTGCACGTTCACCGATCTGCGGGACCGCCCGGCACACGAGCGGCGCGCCTACCTGCGGGCATGGGCGGCCGAGGAACGGCGAGTGCCGTTCGACTGGTCGGCGCCGGGCCTGCTGAGGATCTTCGTCCACCGCACCGCCGACCGGGAGAGTGTGCTGTCCCTGTCGGTGCACCACACCGTGCTCGACGGCTGGAGCGCCGCCTCCCTCGTCACCGAACTCCTCCTCACCCACACCCGGCTGCGGGAGGGACTGCCCGCCCCGGTCCGGACCCCCGACGACACCATGCGCCGCTATGCGGAGCTGGAGGAGGCGGCGGAGAGCGACGAGCGGCACCGGTCGTTCTGGCGCGGCTACCTCGACGGCGCGCGGCCCACACCGATACCGGGCGGAACCCCGGCCGCCGCGCCACCCCTGGTGGAGGCCGAGCGGTCGCTGCCCGCCGAACTCACCGAACGCTTCGCCGCCTTCGCACGGGCATCCGGAGTGCCGCTCAAGAGCGCCTATCTGACCGCCCACCTCGCCACGCTCTCCTTCCTGTCGGGGGAGACCGAGGTGCTGACGGGCCTGGTGACCAGCGGCCGCCTGGAGGAGGCCGGCGGGGACACCGGACTCGGGCTCTTCCTCAACACCGTCCCGCTGCGGGCACAGGTGGCCGACCGCAACTGGCGCGAGCTGCTGGCCTCGGTCTTCGACAACGAGACCGGGTTGTACGCCCACCGCAGACTGCCACTGGAGCGCATCCAGGCGGAGACCGGATCGTCCGGGCTGGTCCCGACGGCGTTCAACTACACCGACTTCCACGTGTACGACCGTCTGGCACAGGCCGGAATCCGGCTCAGCGACGTGCGCTACGACGAAGAGACCGACTTCCCCCTGCTGGCAGCGGTGCACGAGGACCCGTTCGGCGGACCAGCCACCCTCTCGGTCAGCCACCACACCGACCAGCCGGACGACGAACTCGCTGTCCGCTACGCCGATTTCTTCGAGCACCTCTTGCACCAGGCGACCGCTGCGCCCGACGAGCCGGCTGTCCGCACGCTCGCCCGGTGGGCCCAAGTCCGCGGCGCCACCGCCGAGCCGGCACCCGGCCCGCCGGCCGCCGCCTGCGGATCACTCGTGCCACTGCTCGCCGAGCGCCTCGGCACGGATCCACAGGCGCTGCTCCTGACCGCTGGAGGCGAGGAGTGGACGCGCGGGCGGATCGCCCGCCGCGTCGCCGGGCTCCGCCGGCGCCTGCAGACCCTCGGCGTGACCCCCGCCACGCGGGTCGCCTGTTTCCTGGAGCGCGGCCCCGACCCGCTGGTGGCCCTCCTCGCCCTCTGGTCCCTGGGCGCGGCCTACGTCCCCATCGACACCGGACTGCCGCCCGCCCGCCGCCGCGCCGTGCTGGCGGCAGCACACTGCACACTGGCACTGCGGTCCCAGGCTCTCCCCGCCGAACAGGCCGGATGGCACGGACCCGAGCTGGTACTCGCGGGACCGGACGAGGACGGCGCGAAGCACACCGGCACCACCGCGAGCGGGTCCGGGCAGAAACCGCCCACCGCGCGCACGGAGCCTTCCGCGGGGCCGGCCGCGTCCGGCACCCCGGCCGGACCGGACACCTGGTCCGAGCCCGCCCCCGGCCAAGAGGCGTACGTCCTGTTCACCTCCGGCTCCACCGGCGAACCGAAGGGGGTGAGCATGCCGCACCGGGCCATGGCCAACCTCATCACCTGGCAGGCGGCCCAGCCGGAGTTCGCCACGCCCCGCCGCGTCAGCCAGTTCGCACCGCTCGCCTTCGACGTCTCCGTCCAGGAGATGCTGACAGCCGTGGTGCACGGCGGCACCCTCCACGTCATACCGGACGAGGTCCGCCGCAACTCCCAGGCCCTGCTCGACTTCTTCGTCGATCAGGACATCGAGGTGGGCTTCCTGCCACCGGTCGCGCTGCACCAGCTCACCGCCGCCTGGGAGGCCTTCGGCCGTACCCCGGCCCGGCTGACCCACCTGCTGCTCGCCGGCGAGGCACTGGTCGTCGACGACACTCTCCGGGCCTTCTGCGCAGCGGCCGGCACCGAACTGGTCAACCAGTACGGGCCCACCGAGACGCACGTGGTGACCAGCCACCGGCTCGGCCCCGCCCCCGCTACATGGCCGGACCGCCCGCCGATCGGCCAGCCCATCGCAGGGGTGCGGGCCCGCGTCCTGGACCAGCTCGGCCGGCCGGTGCCGCGCGGCGCCCAGGGAGAACTCCACATCGCCGGCGCCCCGGTAGCCACCGGCTACCTCGGGACCGACGGAACGGCCGCGCCGGACGGGGACCGGTTCACCGTCACCGCGCACGGCGCCTCCTCCTACCGGACGGGCGACCTCGTCCGCGTCGCCGACGGCGAACTGGCATTCGCCGGACGCCTGGACGACCAAGTCAAGGTTCGCGGTCACCGTGTCGAGCCGGACGAGGTCGCCGCGGTGCTGCTCCGGCACGGCGGCGTGCGCGCCTGCAGTGTCCAAGCGGTACACACCCAGGGAGCCGGCACCGAACTCGCCGCCTACGTGGTGCCCGCCGGAGCGTGGGTCACAGCAGCCACCGTGCAGGAACACGCCCGGACGGAGCTGCCCGAGTACGCGGTGCCACGCTACGTCGAACTCCTCGACCGGATCCCGCAGACCCCCAGCGGCAAGGTCGACGCACGCGCGCTGCGGGCCCCCCGGCCCATCCGGCCCAGACCCGGCCCGCCAACCGCGCTCACACCATCCGAACGGCGGGTACTGGCCGTGTGGGCCACAGTCCTGGGCCGGCCCGTCGCCTCACCGACCCTCTCGTTCTTCGAAGCCGGCGGCAGCTCACTGCTGGCACTGACGCTCTACCTGAAGCTGAGGGCCACATTCGAGCAGCCCTTTGTCATGCACGACCTGTTCCGCTTCCCGACCGCCCGCGGCTTCGCCGCGTTCCTGACCGGCGGAAGCACCGAAGCCCGGCAGGAGGCTCCCTCAGGGACCCCTGGCCGGGACGTCAACCGAATCGCCACCGCGGCCGCCCGACGAAGGCTGGCCAGGGGACGGGAGAAGAACACGGGTGAGTGACGACCGGCCGGACACGGCTTCCACCGACATAGCCATCGTCGGACTGGCGCTGCGACTGCCCGGAGCAGCCGACGCCGACACCTTCTGGCAGCGGATCTGCTCAGGCGAGGAACTGCTCACCACCTTCACCGACGAGGAGTTACGCGCGGCGGGCGTCGCCGAGGAACTACTGCGCGACCCGGCCTTCATCAAGGTCAGCGGCCTCATCGAGGACTCCGGCGACTTCGACGCCGAGTTTTTCGGCATCGCCCCGAGCGAGGCCCGCCTGATGGACCCCCAGCACCGGCTCTTCCTGGAGCTCTGCTGGCACGCCCTGGAGGACAGCGGATACGATCCGGCCCGCTATCCCGGCGACATCGGGGTGTTCGCCGGCGGCGGCCGGCACGCCTACCTGCGCTACATCGAGCCCCACTTCGATCACGCCGACTACCTGGACGGATCCATCCGGGGACTACAGACCGACATCGGCAACTACGGGGACTTCCTGGCCACTCGGGTCTCCTACCGCCTCGGTCTGAGCGGACCCTCACTCAACGTGCAGACGGCTTGCTCGACCGCCCTCGTCGGCGTCCATCTGGCCGTCCAGAGCCTGCTGCTCGGCGAGACCGACCTCGCTCTGGCCGGCGCCGTCAACGTGCACACCCCTCAGGTCAACGGCTACATCTTCGAAGAGGGTTCGATCTGCTCGCCGGACGGACACCTGCGGCCGTTCGACGCCGGGGCCGCCGGCTCGGTGTTCGGCAACGGCGGCGGCGTGGTGGCCCTCAAGCGCCTCGACGACGCTCTGGCCGCGAACGACCGCGTCATCGCGGTCATCAAGGGCTCCGCCATCAACAACGACGGTGCCGAGAAGATGAGCTTCACCGCGCCCAGCATCGCCGGACAGGCCGACGTCGTGGCACGCGCCCAGCGGGTCGCCCAGATCGACCCGCGCACCATCGGATACATCGAAACCCATGGCACCGGGACCGCCCTCGGCGACCCCATCGAGGTCGCCGCGCTGATCTCCGCCTTCGACGTCCAGGACGCGCCGGCCCCCTACTGCGCGCTCGGCGCGGTCAAGGCGCAGATCGGCCACCTCGGCCCGGCGGCCGGCATCGCCGGACTGATCAAGGCCGTGCTCGTCCTCGAACGCGGCCAGATCCCGCCGGTCGCCAACTTCACGACCCCCAACCCGGACATCGCCTTCGGCGGCTCGCCCTTCTACGTACCCACCGAGCTGACCGAGTGGGAGGGCACCCGGCGCGCCGGCGTCAGCGCCTTCGGCGTCGGCGGCACCAACGCTCACGTCGTCCTGGAGCAGGCGCCCGGCCGCCCCGAGCCCGAGCCGGAGGACGCCAGGCCGACCCCGCTGGTGCTCTCCGCGGACTCCCCGCAGGCCCTCGGCCAACTCCGCGGATCCCTTGCGGCCCATCTGCGGCAGAACCCGCAGCTGAGGCTCGGCGAGGTGGCACGGGTGCTCGCCACCGGGCGCCGCCGCTCCCGGCACCGGCTCGCCGTCACCGCCCACACCACCACCGAGGCCGCCACACTGCTGGCCGCCGCACAGCCCGCCGCCTCCCCGGCACCCGACAGTGAACTCCCCGTCGTCTTCGCCTTCCCCGGGCAGGGCGCACAGTACGTCGACGCCGGACGCGGCCTCTACCGCTCGGACGCCGTCTTCCGCGACACCGTCGACACCCTGTCCGGGCAACTGGCCGCCACCGACGGGCTCGACGTGCGCACCGTCCTCTTCCCGGAGGAAAGCGACCGCCCCGAGGCCGCGGTACTGCTGCGGCAGGCCCTGTACGCCCAACCCGCCCTGTTCATCACCGAGTACGCCCTGGCCACCGCTCTGATCGCCGCCGGAATCGAACCCGGCGTCATGATCGGCCACAGCATCGGCGAGTACGCCGCGGCGGCACTGGCCGGGGTGCTGACACCCGAGGACGCGCTGCGGCTGGTGGCCGCCCGCGGCCGGCTCATGCACACGGGAACCGAACCAGGCGCCATGATGGCCGTTGGCCTCCCCGAGGCGGAACTGCGCCGCATCCTGCCGCCGGACCTCGACATCGCCGCCGTCAACGCCCCGGAGCAGACCGTGGTGTCCGGCCCCGTCGAGGCCATCGCCCGCTTCGACGACCAGCTTGCCGGCACCGACCTGCTGCACACGGTGCTCGGAACCTCGCTCGCCGCACACTCGTCGCTGATGGAACCCATCGTCGAGGAGTTCCGCAAGGTCGCACACTCGGCCACCTACCACCCGGCCACCCGGCCGCTGGCCTCCACTCTCCTCGGAGCGATGGCCGGCCCCGACACCATGGCCGACCCGGAGTACTGGGTCAGGCACCTGCGTCATGCCGTGCGCTTCCTGGACGGCGCGCGCGCCGTCCTCGCACTCGGTCCCGCCCTCATCGTCGAGTCGGGGCCCGGCCGGGCTCTCGGCGGGATGTTCCGCCAGGCCGACGGCGCCGCGGAGGCAGCCGCTGTCACCCCCTGGGTGGAGAAGGAGCGTGCCGCCGAGCCGAAATCGACCGCCGAACTGGTCGGCACGGTCTGGACCCACGGCGGCCGGGTCGACTGGGAACAGCAGCTGACCGGCCGCTCCAGCCGCCGGGTCGCCCTTCCCGGCTACCCCTTCGACCGTGCGACGTACTGGACGGACCTGCCCGCACCCCCCACGAACCCGGTCCTGCCCTCCTCCCCGCTGCCGCTGCACAGGCGCGGCCTGGTCCAGCGCCCGCGCTGGGACCTCACCCCGCTCGAACCGGACACCGGCGGCACGGCCGCGGCGCGCCGCGTGCTGGCCCTGGTCCCCGACGCCGCACACCCGGTCGTCGCCGCGCTGCGAGCCGAAGGCCACACCGTCGTCGCGCTGCCCCCCGAAGAAGCCGGCACCCCGGACACCACGGCCCTCCTGGACACCCTGGAGCAACACCACGGCGAGTTCGACACCGTGCTCCAGATACCGAAGGACCGCCCGGCCGGAGCCGAGCCGCCCCTGCGGACCCTGGTGGACGACGTCCTCACGCAGGCCTTCTGGCCGGTACTGCGCATCGTGCGGGACCTGGCGGCGCGCCGCCGCACCGGCGTCGACGTCCTGATCGCCACCACCGGCGCCCGGCAACTCACCGCCGAGGAACGGCCACGCCCCGAACTGGCCCTGCTCACCGGCCCCGCCCGGGTCCTGCCGCAGGAGTACCCAGGAGTCCGGGTGACCGAGGTCGACCTCGACCCGGCCGCGGCCACCGAGGCCGCCGTCCGCCTGCTCGCCACCGAGCTGCGCCACCTCGGGCCCGCCGGCACCGTGGCGTACCGCGGGGAACGCCACACCCTGCACTACGAGCCGGCCGAAGCCCACACCCCCGGCACCCCCTGGGAACGCGGCGGACGCTACCTCGTCACCGGCGGACTCGGAGGCATCGGACTGGCCCTGGCCGAGGAGGCCGCCCGGCACGCAGCCGACGTCACCCTCGTCCTCACCCATCGCACCGAACTGCCGTCCGCCCAGGAGGCCCGGCGGCTGCTGGCCGACGACACCACCCCGGCCGCCCTGCGCCGCCGTCTCGAAGGCCTGGCACGGCTGGAGGCAGCCGGCGCGCAGGTCCACACCGTGCGGGCCGACGCCGCCGACCGGGACGCGATGAGCCGGCTGCGCCGCGAGTACGGGCCGTTCACCGGCATCGTGCACGCGGCCGGCGTCTCCAGCGGCCGACTGATCGACACCATCGACGCAGAGCACGTCGAGCGGGTCCTCACCCCCAAGGTGGCGGGCACCCTGGTCCTCGACGAGGCAGTGGCCGACGAGCACACCCACTGGCTGGTGCTCTGCTCCTCGGTGTCCTCGGTGGTCGGCGGCATCGGTCACGTCGACTACTGCGGCGCCAACGCATTCCTGGACAGCTTCGCCCAGTGGCGCGACGCGTCCGGCCGGCGAACCCTCAGCCTCGGGTACGACGCGTGGACGGACGTCGGCATGGCGGTCGACGAGGCCCGGCGTTCGCTGGCCGAACGCTCCACCGCCATCGACCACCCGATCTTCAGCGCCGAGTGGGAGGGCGAGGACGCCGCCGAGTATCACGGTGAACTGCGCGCCGGGACCGACTGGGTCGTGGACGAGCACCACGTCGCAGGGCACCCGGTGCTGCCCGGAACGGGCATCGTCGAGTTCATCCGGGCCGCCGCCGAACGCCGCCTGGGTGTGCCCGCTGTCGAGATTCGCGAGCTCGACCTGCTCCGCCCGCTGCAGGTACCCCCGGGCGGGGCCACCGAGTTCACCATCCGGCTCGACGGACGCGACGGCCGGCTGAGGGCCACCCTGCTCAGCCGGCGCGACGGCCCGGCCTGGCACGAACACGCCACCGGCCTGGTGGGCCGGACCTCGGGACCGGCCCCCGCGTCCACCCCGATCACGATCCCCGCCGCGGACACCCCCGACGACATCCCGCCGGGCAACCCGCTCACCTCCTTCGGGCCGCGCTGGGCGAACGTGCGACGCAGCGTGCTCACCGGCCCCGACGAACTGGTCCTCGAGGCCGAACTGCCCGAGCCCCACCACGGCGATCTCGGACGTTACGCAGTCCACCCGGCCTTGCTCGACACCGCCGCGGGAAGCCTGCTCGGCCACGTCAGCGACCGCCCGCACCTGCCGATGTCGTACGAGCGCATCACCGTCCACCGCCCGATGCCGGCCCGCATCCGCAGCCACATCGCACGCAGGGCCGCCCGGCAGGACTCCTCCGTGCTGTTCGACGTCCGCATCCAGGACGAACACGGCGACCCGGTAATGGAGCTGAGCGGCTACTCGCTGCGCGGGGTCGATCCGGACGAGCTGGCCAACTCCCTCACAGCGGCCGGGCCGGCGGCGAACCACAGCCTGGTCTCCACCGATATCGGCGACCTGGCCGCACTGCGTCTGGCCGGGACCGAGCGCACCGAGCCCGGCCCCGGAGAGGTCCGGGTGGAGGTGCTCGCGACCGGTCTCAACTTCAAGGAGGTGCTGATCGCCACAGGTATGCTCGACGCGGACAGCCCCGACTTCCAATTCGGCCTCGAGTGCGCCGGCATCATCCGGGCAGTCGGCGAGGGAGTGACCGCACTGCGCGCGGGCGACCCCGTGCTGGCCCTGGGCACAGGCTGCTTCTCCGACCACGTCATCGTCCGCGCCGCGCTGACAGCCCCGATCCCGGACGGACTGACCTTCGCCCAGGCCGCCTCCATCCCGGTCGCCTTCACCACCGCCTACGACTGCCTGCGCAATCTCGCCGGGCTCAAGGCCGGCGAGCGGGTGCTGGTACACGCCGTCACCGGCGGCGTCGGCCTCGCGGCAACCCAGCTCGCCCAGCACATGGGCGCCGAGGTGTTCGGCACCGCGGGCAGCCAGGCCAAGCGGGACTTCGCCCGCGCCCAGGGCGTCAGCACCGTGATGGACTCCCGCTCACTCGCCTTCGAGCGCGAGACGGTCGCCGCGGGAGGCGTCGACGTAGTCCTCAATTCCCTGGTGGGCGACTTCATCCCGGCCGGCCTGCGGACCCTGCGCGAGCGGGGCCGGTTCGTGGAACTCGGACGGCGCGACATCATCGAGGGCAGCCTGCTCGACCTCAACCTGTTCAGCACCGGCCGTACGTTCAGCGCCTACTACCCCAAGGACGAGTCCGCCCTCGACGAGGCGTTCGCCGAAGCGGCCGCACTGCTGCAGAAGGGCGTTATCCAGCCGCTGCCGATTCGGACCTTCGACATCGCCGAGGTCCAGGAGGCCTTCACCTACATGTCGCGGGCCCAGCACATCGGCAAGATCGTGGTCTGCCGGCCGGGCGCCCAGGAGCAGGCCGCACGGCCCGGGGAAGCCACCACCGAGGGCATCACCGCGGCCTCCGGCACCGCGGCCTTCCACGCCGCCCTCGCCGTCGGCGGAGCCCACCTGCTGGCCAGCGCCCGCAGCTTCGCCGCGATCGGCGACGACCTGGTCGTCGCCGAACACGTCCTGCACACCACGGAGTCCACACTCGCACACACCCGCCCCGAACTCGGCTACGACTTCGCACCCCTGGAGGGCGACACCGAGCAACGGCTCGGCCCGATCTGGGCCGGGGTACTGAGCATCGAGGCGGTCGGCAGAGAGGACCAGTTCCTCGATCTCGGCGGCGACTCGCTGTACGCGACCCAGGTCGTGGCCCGGATCCGCAAAGAATTCGGAGTGCGCATCGCACCGGCCAACATCCTCGGTGACGTACCGCTGCGGGAACTGGCCCGGTTCATCGACGACCAACTCGGCACGGAGGCACCCGATGCCTGAACCCGTCGTGGCCAGAGTGTTCTGCCTGCCCTACGCGGGTGGCAGCAGCCTCGCCTACCGCGGCTGGTCCGACCTCGGACCCGGGCTGGAAGTGGTCGCCGTCGACTACCCCGGGCGCCTGATGCGCCCGGCCGAGCCCCTGCTGGACTCGGTGCCCGCCCTGGTGGCCGCCCTGACCGAGGAACTGTCCCCCTCCTGGGACCTGCCCTTCGTCCTGTGCGGCACCAGCCTGGGCTCCCTGGTGGCCTTCGAACTGGCCAGAGCCGCCGAACAGGCCGGCCGGCCCCCCGAAGCCGTGGTGCTCTGCGCCTGCGCGGCTCCCGGCAGGCCGCCCCGCAACCCACCGGTGACCGACCTGACGGACACCGGCTTCCTGGACGCTGTCGCCGACCGGTACGGAGGCGCCCTCGCCGCCCTGAGCGGCGACCCCGAAGCGCAGGCCGTGGTGCTGCCCATGCTGCGAGCGGACCTGCGGGCATTCGAACGCTACACGGCGCAGCCCGTCCAGCACCCGCCGATCGCCGCCGACGTCGTCGCCTTCTCCGGCCAGCAGGACCACTCCACCGGATTCGGCGAGATCGCCGGCTGGCGCGCCTTCACCACCGGAGACTTCCAGATCAGGTCGGTCCCCGGCGGCCACTTCTTCATCGAGCAGCGGCCCCCCGAGGTCATCGGCGAGATCCGGGCCCGGCTGCGCGACCACCGCACCGTGGAGACCTCATGAGCCACCCGCCCCACCGCGCGGAGCGCGACGCACACAAGGACGGAGACCACGTGGAGCTCGGCGAGTGCCCTGCTGTCAGCTACCCGATGCAACGACAGGACCCCTTCCACCCCCCGGCCGAGTACGAGGCGCTGCGGGCCCAGGGCCCGGTGGTGCCGGCCAGGCTCTCCTTCGCGGGCGACCGGCCGGCCTGGCTGGTCACACGGTTCAAGGAGGCCAGGGAGGTCCTCGCCGACACCCGCTTCAGCTCCGACTCACGCCTGCCCGGATTCCCGGTCCGGCGGGCCCACAGCACGCTGATCCGGATGGACCCGCCCGACCACACCCGCTACCGGGACATGATCAACCACGAGTTCGTCGGGCGGCGGGTGGCAGAACTGCGCCCTGTCATCGAGGACCTGACGGACCGGCTGCTCGACGACATCGCCCGCGGCCCGGCCCGCTCCGACCTCCTCCCGGCGCTGGCGATGCCACTGCCCTCACTGGTCATCTGCCACCTGCTGGGAGTCTCCTACGCCGACCACGTCTTCCTCCAGGAGCGCACCGCGGACGCACTGCGAGCCACCTCCACCGCCGAAGAGATCGACGAGGCGGTGGCCGACCTCGGCCGGTACATGGACCGGGTGGTGCAGTCCAAACTCGACACACCGGGCGACGACATCATCAGCCGCCTGGTGACGGACCACGTGCGTACCGGCGCCTGCACACCGGAGGTGGCGGCCGACCTGGCCCGCCTGCTGCTGGTGGCAGGCCACGTGACGACGGTCAACATGATCGGCCTCGGCATCCTCACCCTCCTCCAGCACCCGGAGCAGCTCGACGAACTGCGCCACAACGAGCGGCTGACCGGCCCGGCCGTGAACGAACTGCTGCGGCACCTGACCATCACCCCCTCACTGGCCCGGGTGGCCACCCAGGACGTGGAGGTGGGCGGCACCCTGATACGAGCCGGCGAGGGCGTGATGATCCTGCTCTCCTCGGCCAACCGGGACGAGCGCGAGTTCCACGACCCGGCCACCTTCGACATCCACCGCAAGGAGCGAGTCAACCTGGCCCTCGGCTGGGGCCCCCACCTCTGCCTGGGCGCCGCCCTCGCCCGGCTGGAACTCCAGATCGTCATCACCAGGACGCTGCGCCGGTTTCCCGGACTGCGGCTCGCCGTCGACCTCGACACCATCCCCTTCCGGCACAAGGTCAACATCTACGGAGTGCACGAGCTGCCGGTGGTCTGGGATGAGTGACCCCGCCTCCGCCGCCACGACAGGAGAGTTCCCGCTCTCCGTCCAGCAGGAGTTCCTCTGGGAGGGAATCCGCTTCCGCTCCTTCGGCCGGAGCATCGCCTCCCGGGGCAACCCCTCCATCGCCGTGGAACTCGCCGGCAGCCTCGATCCCGGCCGGTTCCGGCGGGCACTCAAACTCATGATCAGACGACACGAGCCGCTGCGCACCACCCTGACCGATCTCGGCCCCGCGCCGCTGCAGAAGGTGGCCGAGGACCTCGAACCGCCGCTCGCCTACGTCGACCTGGCCGAGACGGTGCCGGGCGACCGGCGGCCCGCCACCGCCCGCGCCCTGGTCGCCGGCGACCAAGGCGGCGAGTTCGACCTGGTCGCGGGACCCCTGTGGAGCTGCCTGCTGGTGCGGGTCGCCCCGTCGCTGCACGTCCTCTCGCTGTCCTTCAGCCACCTGATCATCGACGGCGTCTCCCTGGTCGGTTTCCTGCGCCAGCTGGGCCGGCTGTACGAGGGCGAGGACCTGGCCCCGCTGAAGCAGCAGTACCGGCACTTCGCCGAGGAATCCCTCAGACCCGCCGCCGACGCCGGGGCGCGCGTCGAGTACTGGCGCGACCGGCTGCTGCCCCTGCCCGGACGGCTGCCGTTCCCGACGGACTACTCGGCCACCCCGCCCGCCCTGATCTCGTTCGAGGAGGAGAACTTCCGCAGCCCGCTCACCCCGCGGCAGCTGCGCGAGGTGTCCGTCCGCAACTCGGCCACACCGTTCATGCTCAACCTCGCCGCGTACGCCGCGGTACTGGCCCGCACCGGGGGAGCGGAGCGAGTGGTCATCGGGTCCAGCGTCGCCCGCCTGGACCTCAAGGCCGACGACGACCAGCTCGGCTACTTCCTCGACAACATCTTCATCCCCGTCCTGGTACGGCCCAAGGACACGGTCGGCGAACTGGTCCGCCAGGTCCGCAGCGCGGTCGTGGAGGCACAGCGCAACATCCTGCCGTACACCGAACTCGCCGCCGCCCTGAAACCGGACTTCGAACAGAGCAGACCCTGGCCGGGAATCCACCTGTACGACGCCTGGGTCCGGGGCCGGGTCTTCGAAGCAGCGACCGACACCGCCGCTTCCGCCTCCTTCGGCGAGACCACCGTCAAGCTGTTCCCCGCTCCCAGCGGCTCGGCACCCCGGGCCGTACTCGACCCCCGGCACCAGGAGGCCTACTCGCGCTACTACCTGCCATCGCTCTACCTGAACGACGCCGCGGGCTCCAACGGATACATCGAGTACAACCGTGCCGCGTTCGCCCAGAACACGATCCGCCGCCTCGCCGCCCACCAGCAGGCGTTCGTGAGCCGCCTCGCGGATCCACAGACGCGCGTGGATGAGGCATGGCGCGCCGTGAAGAGCACGACAGAGGGGAAGCAGAGGCTGTCATGACCGCCGTCAGCACCGAGACCGTCGTGGCCGCCGCCATGACCCGCTACCAGCCGATGCTCCGCGCCACCGCGGAACTGCTCGGGCTGTCGAACACGGGCCCGGTCGGCTTCCGGCTCCCGGTGACGGACGAACACCTGGCCCGCTTCCACGAGGCCTCGGACGTCGCCGTCCAGCGGGCCGGGAACTGGCGCGGACACCGGATCTCGCTCCTCGACCTCATGCGGAACCCGGGCACCCGCACCGCGAAGACCTTCGCGTCCCTGCACATCGTGGCCCGCGCGATCCAGCACATCAGGGAGACCGGCGAACGGCTGCTGCTCACCACCCCCACCTCGGGAAACAAGGGCACGGCGCTGCGCGACGCCGTGGCCCGGGCCTACGCCGCAGGACTGGCCACCCCCGACGAACTGCGGGTGCTCACCGTCGTCCCCGCCCACTCGCGCCCCAAACTGAGGGACAGCCCACTGTCGGCGGACCCGGCCCTGCGGGCGGCGAACCCGTTGCTCGTCGCCGACGTGAGCCGGCCGGACGACGTGAAGGCACTCGCCAGGTCCCTCCACGAACGGCTGCGCAGCGAACCGGCCCGCTTCACCCCGTGGTTCACCCTCGATCTGGAGAACTACCGGATCGCCGACACCCTGCGGGCCTACGCGGAGGCGGAACTGGACCCCATCGGTCCCGAGAGCCCGCCCCGGCTGCACACCCACGCGGTCTCCAGCGCCTACGGTCTGCTCGGCTACCACCTCGGCGTCGGCCTCCTGGACCGCGACAGCGGATGGGGACTGACCGCCCCGCACCGCCACCCGGGCTTCCTGCTGGTCCAGCAACTGGCCACCCCCGACATGGTGCTGAGCCTCCTCAAGGGCGGCACGGACCGCGACCTGCTGCCCCGGTACCGACGCCCGAACCGGACCGCCCCCTGGCAACAGGACGACGATCCGCACTTTCCCGCCGTCACCGACACCCTGGACGAACGGTTGGACGCCACCTTCTACACCAGCGCCCCGCCGACCTCCGCCAAGATCAACACACTGATCGGACGGCACGGCGGCACCGGCGTGGTGGTCTCGCGCCGCGAATGTCTCCAGCGCTACGAGGAGATCGCCGGCCTGCTCGCACCGCTCGGCCACCGGCTCCCCGACAACCCGGCCGACATCCGCGAGTGGTCCCTCGTGAAGGCCCTCGCGGGAGCGATGGTGGCGGTGGAGCGGAGCCTGGTGGCCCCCGGGACCGACCTGCTCGTGCACGGTTCGGGCTTCTACACCGACGAGACCCTCCCCCCGCTGCGCGCGGGCGCCCAGACAGAGGTCTCCTCCTCGGCCGCGGCCGAGGACGCCATGCTGCGGGCCGCCCGGTGACCACGGTGACGGCCGCCTGGGAGCGCGCCCGGTTCGCCTGGGACGGCAGCGACAGCCGCGCTCTGTCCACGGCCCGCCACCTGGTGGACACCGTCACCGCCACCAGGCTCGCCTGGCAGGTGTTCCACGCCGGCCCGCTCCGGATCGCCTACGGCGGCTACCGGGCCGGACACAGCCACGTACTGCCCTTCCTCCAGGAACGGGCACGGGCCGCGGGGCTCGCCACCGGCAGCCTCACCGCGGAGCCCGCCGGCCGCCGGGCCCCCGAGGCCGACATCCTCGCCGTGGGCTGCTCGGACCGCCGGGCCCTGGCCCTTCCCCCGGCCGGCGCGATCATCGCGCCGTTCCGGGTCCACCTGGTGCTGCCGCTCGCCGCGGCCGGGCAACCACAGCCGGTAGTGGTCTCCCGCAAGGAACGCCAACGCTTCGCGCGCGAACACATACGGCGCGGATGGGCACTCGAAGCGACCCGCTCCAGCGCCGACTTCGGGTACTTCTACCGCCGCATGCACCTGCCGACCATGGCACGCCGACACGGCGACGCCGCCCGGTCGGTCGGCCCCAGGGCCGCCCACGACACGATCCTGGCGCAGGGGATGCTCTTCTTCGTGACCGAACACGGTGAGCGCCGAGCCGGGATGCTCTGCCGGCTGGACCGCACACGCCGCACGCTGACCCTGCGACTGGCCGGTGTCCTCGACGGCGCCGCCGAGCACTACCGATCGGGCGTCTTCATGGCAACGTACCTGCTGATCGCGCGGTGGGCCACCGACCAGGGCATCGAGCGGATGGACCTGTCCGGTTCGGAGCCCTTCCTCAGCAAGGGCATCCTGCAGTTCAAGCGCAAACTCCACCCCCGGGTCGAACTGCCCCCCAACCACTTCGCGAACAAACGCCTGTGGCTGGGCGTTCGCCGGGACAGCCCGGCCGTACGCGAACTGCTGACCGCCAATCCGGTGCTCGCGCTCGGGCGGCCCGGCCGCTTCGAGGCGGTGTACTTCCACGACGCGCGGCGACCGCCACGCACCGACCTGCGCTGGGAGGGCCTCGGCATCAGCGCCGCCCGGCACGTGGACCTCGACGGCTTCCTGGCCGGTCTGCCGAAGGACGGCGGCCCGCGGTGACCCTGCGCGTCGGTGTAGTGATTCTGCCCGCCACCCGCTGGCCCGAGGGCGGCGAGGCCTGGCGACTGGCCGACGAGATGGGCTTCGCACACGCCTGGACCTACGACCATCTCGCATGGCGCGATCTGCCCGCCCAGCGGTGGTTCGCCGCCGTGCCCACCCTGGCCGCGGCCGCCGTCATCACCCGCCGGATCGGCCTCGGCACCCTGGTCACCTCGCCCAACTTCCGCCATCCGCTGCCACTGGTGAAGGAGGCCCTGACCCTGAACGACCTGTCCGGGGGCCGGTTCACCCTCGGCATCGGCGCCGGGGCCGGCGGGCACGACGCCTCGGCGCTGGGCCGGCCGGAGCCCGCACCGGCCGAACGGGCCGAACGCTTCGGTGAGTTCACCGAACTCACCGACCGCCTCCTGCGGGAACCCGTGGTGGACTTCGCCGGACGCCACTTCCAGGCGAAGGCCGCCCGCACCGGCCCCGGCAACGGATCGGGGCGAGCCCTCCCGCTCGCCGTGGCGGCCGGCGGCCCCGCCGGGATGCGGACCGCGGCCAGACACGCCGACATCTGGGTCTCGAACGGGTTCTCGCCGCAGCCCGGCCTCGTCGCCCCTTCGGTCAGCCCCGAACTGGCGGCCCGCCAGGTCCGCAGACTCGAAGAGATCTGCGCGGACCTCGGGCGGCCACCCGCCTCGCTGCGCAGGCTCGTCCTCGACAGCAACCGGACGAATCCGCCGCTGGCCTCCGTCGCCTCCTTCATCGAGGCGGCCGACCGCTACCAAGAGGCCGGATTCACCGACCTGGTGGTGCCCTTCCCCCGCACCGAACCGCCCTACGCGGGCGACCTCGCCGTTCTGGAGCGTATCGCCTCCGACGTGCTGCCCGGACTCCACAGCGGCCGGCCGGCCCGCTAGCCACCCCTTGCCGTCCGTCCAAGGAGAGCACTGTGCCAGGAACACACCCGTGGTTCGGAGTCGACACCCCGCCGGCCGGCCGGTCGGTGAGCGCACCGAAGGTCAAGCAGATCCTGCGCCACGAGCTCCGGGACTGCGGCACCCGTCTCCAGTCGGAGGTGCTCGCCCTCCAGCCGCTGGTCGCCGCCCGCGAGGCCTACGACGAACTCTTCAGCGCGGCCCGCGCCCTGCTGCGCCTGCTCGAACGCGCGGTGCGCGAAGCCGCGCCCCACCGCGCGGGACGCCTCAAAGCCCTCGACGCCGACCAGGAGCCCTATCCCTTTTTCGTGGCCGACGAGGACTTCGAGATCCGCTACGCCGCCGCGATGGCCCGCCCCGACGTGGTGATCGGGGCCGATGGCCCGAAGTTCATCGAGTTCAACGTCAGCGGCACCTTCGGCGGCCCTACGGAGATCCACCTGTTCACCGAGGCCTGGACCCGGATCTACGGCGGCCCCGACACCGCCCCCTTCCACGGCCACGAGCCGTTCGCGGCCCGCGCCGCCCTCTACCGCGACGTGTGCGCCGAACTGGGCCTGCCGCCTGCCGTCGCCCTGCTTGGAAGCCGCCTGGACCGGCCCGGCGCCGAGAGCGCCCGCTACTACGAACTCGAAGCCGGCTACTACCGCCGGCACGGACTCGCCTCGGAGTTCCTGGAGCCCGCCGATCTCACAGCCGGGAGCGGAGACGAACTCCGGTACCGCCTCCTGCACCGCTACTTCGCGGTGGACGACTGGCGGGACCTGGGGATCGGCCTGGAGCCCGTGCACCGCGCCGTCGCCCAGGGCGCGGTGCTGTTCCCCCCGCAGAGCAGCTATCTGATCGCGAACAAGAAGACCCTTGCCTGGATCTCCGAGGGACAGCCCTGGATGACCGACGAGGACCGGGACCTGGTCGCCCGCTACCTCCCCTGGACCCGGCTCGTCCACCCCCGGAAGGTCGAATGGAACCGCGGGCACCACGACCTCGCCGCGCTGCTCCTCGGGAACCGGCACGAATTCGTGCTGAAGAAGGCGATCGGCATGATGGGCCTGCAGGTGACCCTGGGCCCGTACGCCACCGACCAGGAGTGGGGCACGGCGGTGGCCGCCGCCCTCGCCGACGGCGACTCCATCGTCCAGGAGTACGTGGAGCCGGGGCGCTACCGGATGGAGATGTCGCGCGAGGCCGGTCCCCAGCCGCAGTACGTGGACATCGCCCCGGTGCTGAGCCCGGTGCTCTTCGGGGAGGCGGCCGCGGGCTGCTGGGCCCGCTATCACAGCACGGGCCAGGCCGGGATCATCGGCGCCAGCGGCTTCGGGGCGACCGAGAACGTCCTGCTCGCCGCTCGGGACCTACCGCCTCGCACCGCCCGGGAATGAGGCGAGGCGCCCCCGATCGCGGCGAGACCGGTCCCGCCCTTCGGCCAGCGCCTCTCGCACCGGCAGGGCGAGCCGGACCTCGCTCTCAGGGTCCCCGGCGAGACACAGATGACTGCCGGCCTGGACGCTCGACGGCCCGTCTGCGGGGAAGAGGAACTCCCGTCCGCGGACCGTGTCGGTCGAACTGTGCTCGCAGATCGGACCGTTGTTGCCGGGGCCGGCCCCGAAGCCTGCTGCGGGACGGCCGAGGATTTTGTTCGTCCGAGACGTCTCGCACGCGCTTGCCTTCGAAGCGGGCTGCTCGGTCCAGTGCTGCTCCGGTGTGTTTGATCAGTGCGTTCTTCAGCGTGGCCCGGTCGCCGGTCCTTTCGTCCCACGTCAGCTTCTCCAGCCGGGCGAGCAGTGCTGCCGCTGTTCGCCCTTGGGGGCCCAGCGCCCACCAGGCCGGTGCCCGTCACCGTACCGTCGTACCACGGGCTATACGTAGCGGACGGCCGGGTCAGGGAGCAGACGCTGACCGAGGGCGCGAAGTACACCTTCGGCTACACCAAGGCCGGTAGCGGCGCGGGCCGTGTCACCGCGGCGAGTGTGACCGAGCCGGGCGGTGCGGTGCGGCGGGTGGAGTTCGACGCGGACGGTTACGGTACGTCGGACACCCAGGCGCACCGCAGCAGTCTGGCCCGCAGGACCGTGTACCAGCGTGGCTCGTACCACCGTATCGACGCGGTGACCGACCCGTACGGCCGTCGTACGGAGCTGAGTTACGACGCCAACGGTTATGTGACGTCGGCGAAGGAGCGGGCGGGCACGCCGCAGGCGCGTTCCTCCGGGACGGCGGTGTACGACGGGCCGTTCGACCAGCCCACCTTGGTGACCGATCCGCTGGGCAACATCACCAGGCTGGCCTACGGCGCCGACGGTGATGACCTGGAGACCGTCACCGATTCTGAGAACCGGGAGACGGTCACGGACGTGCCGGGCGCGGTCACCGAATACACCTACGAGCACGGCGAGTTGACGGCGGTCAAGGACGCGGAGGGCCGCACGAGCAGCCAGTTCCTCGACGCCGTGGGCCGGCCGGTGGTGATGACGGACGAGGCCGGCGCGCGCACCACGGTCACCTACGACGCGCTCAACCAGGCGCGGAAGGTCACCGATCCGCTCGGCCAGTCGACTGTCCTGGACTACGACGACAACGGCAACCTCACCACCCTCACCGACGCCCGGAACAACACCACCACCTGGGCGTACGACACGGCGGACCGCCCGAAGCCGGCCACCGACCCGCTCGGTGCGCAGGCGCTGTTCGAGTACGACGCCGCCGGGCGGGTGTCGAAGGTGACGAGCCGTACGGGGCAGATGGCGACGGCCGAGTACGACCTGCTGGGCCGGCCCGGGAACGCCAAGTACGGTGTCGATCTGCCGGTCAGGCCGAGTCCACGACGACGTACGCCTATGACGCCGTCGACCTGCCCAGGACGGTCACAGGCCCGACAGGCACGGTTGGTTACGACTACGACGCGGCGGACCGTCGTACGGAAATGACCGCGGCCGGTACCACGACGCACTACGGCTACGACACGTCTTCCATCCTCACCTCGGTCACCACGGGCAGCCAGACGGTCACCTTCGGTCTGGACGCGGTGGGCCGGGAGAGGACGGCGTCGCTGCCGGGCGGTTTCACCCGTACCACCGGCTATGACAGGACTGGTGTCACCACCGCGATCGGCTACACCCGTGGCGGGGCAGGGGTCGGGGATCTGACGTACACCCGCGACGAGCGGGGCCTGCAGACCGGCCTGGCTGGCAGCCTGGCGAGCGTGGCGCTGCCGGCGGCGGAGAGCGGGGCGGTGTTCGGCAAGGACAACCGGATCACCACGTTCAACGGCCGCTCCTTCACCGACGAGGCCGAGGGGCGGCTCGCTGCCCGGCCCCGGCTTCGCCGCGGCAGCTGCGGCAGACCACCCGCTTTCGACCGGGAGGCATACAAGCAGCGCAACACCGTTGAGCGGTGGATCAACCGCTTGGAGCAATGGCGCGGCCTGACCACTCGATACGACAAGACCGCAACCGTCTACCTCGCCGGCATCTTCATCTGGTCGCGATGATTAAAACGAAACGCCCTAGCTGGGCCCGAAATCGATCCGGTTGAATAGCTGCTGAGACAGTTGTGCTGCCCTTTCGGGTCAATGAGGCAGGTCACGTCAGCGATCGAGGGCGTCAAAGCTGTCGAGTTCGGCGAAGACGCGTTACTGTGCGGCCAGGATGCCCTCGGTCTTGGCGAAGCATCGCTGGTTGCTCGGAGGTCCCGGGCCGGGTAACCGACATCGACAGCGAATGGATCACGTAAAAGAAGAGCCGCCGCTGTAGTGCGGCAACGAGTGCTCCCTACGTCGCCTACCCCCGAGGCGACGCGCGAGCTGAATCCATACGACTGGCTGGATAACCGTTGCAGTAGCTCACCAGAACAGGAAAACGACTATGAATTCCGACTCGGAGTTCTCCCTCTCCTCGAGGCAAAGCCTGGCAAGAGTGATGAGCTGGCCGCATTCTTGCAGGAAGGCCGTGAACTGGCGCTGGCCGAGCAGGGCACCGTCACGTGGTACGCATTCAAGATCAACGACAGCAAATACGGCATGAGCGGCACACCCAGACCAACGATCAGATGATCCGAACGAAACGGCTTAGGGCTGCGGAACCGACCGTATTGGTCTGCACCGGCAGTATTCGGGGCTGGAGGAGGGCAAAGGCGGGTTCCCGTTGCTGTGCAAGCGATGTCGTGGTCGGCCTCGGGCGTTCGACCTCGACGGGCCCCAAAGGCTCATCGAATCTCATATCAGCTGGAGGATCGTATGACCGAACATCGCATGCCTTGGGGTGACCTCGTGTCCTGGTCTCAGGAACACGAACTGCTGGCACTCCGGCTCTACGTTGTGATTTCCGAACCAACCAGTGGCCTCGGCCCGGTACTCGAGAATCTGGATCCCCACGTGGCCTACCAGACCCGCCTGGAAAATGACGGGATCATGTTCGCCGCCGGGCCGTTGGCTGACGATGCTGAGGAGCAGTGGAACGGCGAGGGTCTCTTCGTCTACCGCGCGTCCTCCCGCGAAGAGGCAGTTGGGATCGCCGAGAGTGATCCGATGCACCAGAGCGGAGCGCGTCGATTCGTTGTTCATGCCTGGCTACTGAACGAGGGTACTTATAATATTCGGCTGTTCTACTCGGGTGGCCGGCCTCAGATTAGCTGACTCTTAAGGTAGATGCTGGGTGCATGACACGGTCCGAGAGTCGCCGCGGATCCCGAAACTGCATTCCGATCCACAGCGGAGTCGGGTGTGTACGGTGGAGCGTCGACGTGTGGCTGAGGCTAGTTGGACGCCGTTTCTTAGGGCGTGATCGTTCGTTGAACGGTGCATGACGGATCTGGTTGAGCGGCCGGCGCCGGACGAGTTGTGGGTGCTGTTTCGGCGGGTGGTGCCGCCGATAGAGGTGAGGCGTCCGCAGGGCGGGGGCCGGCGGCGGGCGGGTGACCGCGAAACGGTCGCTGCGATCGTCTTCGTGGCTACGTCGGGCTGTACCTGGCGGCAGTTGCCGCCGGTGTTCGGGCCGGCCTGGCCGACGGTCTACCGGCGTTCTGCCCAGGGGAGCCGGGAGCAGGTATGGGCTCGGCTCCACCGCGTGATCCTGGACGAACTCGGCAGCCGGGGTGAGCTGGACTGGTCGCGGTGCGCGATCGACCCGGTCAGCATCCGGGCTGCGAAAGGGGGCCACTGACCGGACCGGATCCGACCGATCGTGGCAAGGTGGGATCGAAGATCCACCGCATCACGGACCGGAACGGTCTACCGCTGTCGCTGGGAACACGCAGGACTAGGCTCAGTGAAACCTCGGCACTTCACCGACCGGCGGCCCGGCCTGCGGTCACCTCGAGGCCGGGCCAGGAAACGGCGGGACACATCCAAGCGATGCTCTGCAAGGCTTGTCCTGCACCGAGAGTCACCGTGCGCGAGAGGAGTACCGGGGTCGTGGAGAAAGGCGGGCAACCCCACCCGTGGGACGCTCTGTTGGACGGTCAGCGGATTACAGGGCCGGGTGTCCGAACCGTGGTGCAGGATGAAGGCCTGTGCTCCGCGCACCCACAAGGGTGCCAGAGCCAGGGTCTGCTGCGTCAATCGGGGGGCGTTCGTGTTCCAGCGCTATCTTCACCGTCACGATGACGTCAAGCTGGTGATGTCCGCGCTGAGGGGCGATCCGCAGTGTCTGCCGGTCCTGATCGAATGGGGTGTGGGCCTGCGCCAGGACGTGGCCTCGGCGCTGCGGGAGGTCATCGCGACCGGAGCGTGGCAGAGCGATGTCCGTGTCCGCAGCGCTGCGGCTCACTGGCGTGAGGAACCCCGCTTCCATGTCTTCCTCGAGCACGGGCTCGAGAAGCGCCGCGACCGTGGCCCCAAATACGAGCACCTGGACGCCGCTCTGCTGACATTTCCCGAAACCCGTGCCGCTCTCTACCGGGTGAGCGAGGAGGAATGCCCACAGCACTGCCGCACGCGGACCGGCACCATTGCCGAGGACCGGCATGTGGATGACTACCGTCAGGCGCTGTTCGGCTGGTACGCCGCCATCCAGCACGCGCACGCCTGCGTCGTAAGGGCGGCACGCTGGTTCGCCGACGCACAACTGTCCGATCCCCGCCGACCCGAGACCTTCACCGACTGGATGACCGGAACCCGGCGCCGACAGAACAACAGCGCCGTTCAGGACACGGAGCCACCCACCCAGGGAGCTTTGCGGGAGATCATCCTGATGATGCACGCCTGGAGCCCGCACACCTTCGAAGCCATGGACGTGGCTTTCCAGAAGGCGGAGGGCGAAGACGCATCCCACTCCTGGGGCGGAGACTTCGAGCCCGCCGGCCGGCACGAAGCCCAGGCGGCCGCGGAGGCACTCGCGAGCGTCCTGTCCCCAGCGGAACGCCAGCAGGCCCGGGAGGTGATCAACAAGATCGAGAGCGACGACGAGGACCGCGACATGGACCTCGCCGAGGACAGCACACTGGCCTGCACCAGCGACCGGCACCGCACCTACGGCGGCGACCCCGCTGAGCGCGAGGACTGCGCCACCGCCCGAGGCCGCGTGTACGAGGAAGCCTCCCGGCCCTGGAGTCAGGGCGTCGACAGCAAGGCCGACGCTGCCCGGTTGGCGCGGTTCCTGCTCGGCCCCCGGAACGACCGAATCCAGGCAGCCCTTGCCACGGCCCGGGACGGTGTCGCCCGGGAGAGCACCGAGAGGGCCTCGCAGGTCTGGCACGACACGCCGAACCCCTCCGGGAAGCCCGCGAAGCCGCAGGGCTCGATCTCCACGACGCCGCCGGCCACCTGGGCATCAAGCCCGTCACCTTGCAGCGTTTCGAACAGGCAACGGGCAAGCTCCCCGGACGGCCGGTCTCCCTCGGCTACCTCCAGCTCCTCACCCTGACCTGCACCCAGGCGGGCCGGACCGCTCCCGCCTGCATCCCGCAGGCCATTTCCCAGCCGGTGATCTCACTGCCGACCACCCTGTCGTAGGCCACCGCCTCACACCTCTGCCGCAGTTCCACCACTATGTGAGGAATCTCCATGTTCGATGAGGTACACCACCGGCCCTGCGGGCGCCCCACCAAGTCCGGCACTCCCTGCCGCGCGCAGTTCTCAGGTCCGGGATTCGCCTGCAAACTGCACACCACCGACCACGAAAAGGCCCTCGCCGAGGTATACCGGCAAGGCGTGGAGACCGGCCGGGCGCAAGAAAGAGAGTGGCGACAACGCACAGAGGCCGCCAAGGTCGAACACCTTGAACGCCAGATACGAACCCTGCGGGAAGCACTCGACGCCAAGAACCGCCGCCTCGAGGTCGATGACGCCCAGGCCGTCACCGTCGACGGCTACGGATCCCGCTGGAGCGGTCCCGGCACGCTCAAAGTCGGCGGCCGGGTGCTCCTGCCAGAAAACTACGTCAGCGCCCTGCGGCACGGCCCGGGCCCCTTCCCCGGGACCGTGACCGAACTGGGCACCACCTACACCGGGACCCTCAGCAGGATCATCTCCCGAGCCCCCGCCACCCCACGGCAGACAGGCTGAAACCACCAGACCACGCCCCCAGCACCCGAACCAACCAGCGGAGGTCATCCGTGAAACGCGAGCGCGCCACCACGCTCCTGAACGACATGCTCAACCGACTGGAGGAAGGAGCCTGGCCGCTGGACCTCGTCGACGAGATCCTCGTCTTCGGCTCCTACGCACGCGGCGCACTGAACCCCTCGGACGTCGACCTGGTCGTGGAGCACCGCAGGGACGACCGTCTCACCTCCGAGTTCCTTCACGCCCTGTCCTACGGCCGCGACCCCTCCGCCTCGATGAAACGCGCCCTGAAAGGCAACAGCCGCGGCCTGCAGATCCACTTCGGCGAACGCAAGACTCTCGAAGCGGAAGGATTCGAACTGACCCGGCTGTGGACCCGGGGCGAACCCATCGACACCGCCCGCGCCCGGCTCGCCGCCATCACCCCCGACCGCACAGCCGGCCGAGCCCCACGCGACCACATGATCGAAGCCTTCGACGGCATCGACCGCTGGGTCCCGCGCCCAGTCCGCATCACCCTCACCGGACTCGTCGACCGCAAAGCCGCCACCATCCGCCAACTCCAGCTCCCCGACGCCCAGCCCACCCACCCCGCAGCCCACGAAGCACTCACCCGCTGGAGCGACACCAGCCCGCTGCGCCGCGCCGCGGCATCCGTCCTCGCCCATCTCGAAGCCGCCTCCCGCCCCCTCGACTCCATCTACCTGCACGGGGATCCGGTCATCGGCAGCCGCTACAGCGACACCACATGGCAGACCGGCATCGGATTCGGCTGGAGCCACTACCGCAGCCTCTCCCACCACCTGCAGGAAGGCACCGACTGGTTCGAGGTCGTCCGCCCGACAAGAACCCAGCCCCTGCACACCCTCCACATCACGATCCAGGACCGCTCCGCCCTCCCCAGCCTGTGACGATCACGCCCATGCACAGGTGAGTCGGGGCCGGCCAGTGCTGCCCGGCCGACGAGCACGGCAACGCGTGGCCGATGCTCGGGCGGTACCGCATCGAGGAGCACCTGCCACCAGCACACACACCACGTCCCTGGTGCATGCGGTCCCGGAGCTTTTCACGCGGACTAGTCAATGTAGGCGGTCAGATGGTGCTGGCAGATGACGTTCTGTTCAGGCAGGTGAGCGCGGCAGGTACACGGGAGGGTGCCGTCGCCGCACCAGGGGGCGTCAGAGGTGGTCCCGATCGTGGATCCCTTCTTCGGCGACGTGAGACCCTCTCACGCTGGGCTGGACACCCGGCGTCTGAGGATTCTGGCGCTCGTAGACCAGCCAAGGTGCTTTTTGCGCCGCTTTTCATGATCGGCCGTCCTCCCAGCAGCCTGCGCGGCATGATCGCGAGAGTTGCTCAGCGTGTGTCGCCGAACGGTGTCAGGGCGGGGGAGTGGACGAATGAGCGTGAGCGGTTTCCGGTTCAACCCACCGCCGAACTGGCTGTTGCCAGAGGGCTGGGTTCCCTCGGACGGCTGGCAGCCTGATCCCTCGTGGCCACCGCCCCCGCCGGGCTGGCAGTTGTGGCTGGCTGAATCTCCCGAAACCGCTCCGGTGACCGGTGCCATCCCCCACCAGTACGAGCCTCCGCCCGCGGCTCCTTCCAGCCGAAAGCGGGGCTGGTTCGGCCGCCGGCGACGGCCTGAGACAAGTGAGCTCGAAGAGCTGAGGGCGTGGATCTCGCAGGCCCACGGAGCGGACGCCGCGCAGGTCGCCGGGCTGGTGCAGCGCACACGTCAGGAAGCTGCCGTGCTGCTGACACAGGCCCAGGAACAGGCCGAAGCGATCGTCGAGGAAGCCCGCCGGGCTGTCAAAGACATCAAGAACGATGCCAAGCAGGTCGCCAAGGACGCTGAGAAGACCCGCAAGGAAACCGAGCGGCAGCGTAGTGAGATCTACCAGGCCGAAAGCCGTCTGACCGAGCTGCGCGCGCAGATCGTCACCACCGACGAGACCGTCCTGCTGCAACAGGCAGGCATCTACGCCTACCGGCACCAGCTCCACGACGCAGTCGCATACCGCAGCCGCCTTGACTCCCTCAAGGCCGAGATCAAGGACCTCGCCCGCAATAATCAGGCGGTCCTGGCAGCCACGGACTGGACCGTCAACGGCTCCGCCCGCGAGGGCCGGAAGATGATCCGCGACTTCTCCAAACTGATGCTCCGCGCCTACAACGCAGAAGCCGACTACGCCGTACGCACCATGCGCCCCCACCGCCTCACCTCACTGGTCGACCGCCTCTACAAGAGCCGGGAGACCATCGCCAGACTCGGCGCCACCATGCACATCCGCATCTCCGACGCCTACCACGACGCCCGCGTCCGCGAACTGCAGCTGACGGCCGACTTCCTGCAGAAGAAGGACGAGGAGAAGGAAGCCCAGCGCGAGACGAGAGCCCGTGAACGCGAGGAGGCGGCTGCCCAGCGTGAGCTGGACCGCGAACGCGAGAAGCTGCACAAGGAGCTCAACCACTACGAGGCCGCCCTCGAACGCCTGCGCTCCCAGGGCGACTACGAGGCGGTACGCGACATGGAGGCCAAACTCGCCGAGATCCAGCAGGCACTCCAGGACGTCGATGCGCGGGCGGCGAACGTCCGCACCGGCTACGTCTACGTCGTCTCCAACATCGGCGCCTTCGGAAACAGCATCGTCAAGATCGGCATGACCCGACGTCTCGAACCCCTCGACCGCGTCTACGAACTCAGCGGCGCTGCCGTCCCCTTCCGCTTCGACGTCCACGCCCTGATTTTCAGCAAGGACGCCGTTGGCCTGGAAACCCGCCTCCACCAAGAATTCGCCGACCGGCGCGTCAACCGCGTCAACAGCAGGAAAGAGTTCTTCTACGTCACCCCCGCCGAAGTACGCACCGCACTGGAACGCTTCGCAGGAGAACACCTCGTGGAGTTCAGCGAGACCCCGCAAGCGCTTGAGTGGCGCGCCAGCAAGACAGGATGACGCATCAAGAAGCAATCGCTGCCAAGAGGCCGGGCGAACAGGTGGCTTTCCTCCTTACTGATCGTTTCAGAATGAGTTGAGTCGAAGTCTTGTGTCCGGTGAGCTTCGTGGGCAGGGTGTTTGGGTGCGCGCTGATCTTGTTCCGGATGACCTGTGGGAGCGTGTAGCTCCGCTGCTGCCGCCCGCTCGTGAGCGGCGCCGCCGCTACCCTGGGCGACTTCGCGTTCCCGACCAGGCTGCACTCGCCGGGGTCATGTATGCGCTGCGCACCGGTGTCGCCTGGCGCGACGTCCCGGCCGAAACGGTCGGCTGCTCCGGGGTGACGGCCTGGCGCCGCCTTCGGGACTGGACCGAGGCCGGCGTCTGGTCACGCCTGCACGCAGCCTTGCTGACCGAACTGCGCCGCGCCGCGCTGCTGGACCTTGACCACTGCGCTGTTGACGGCTCGCATGTCCGGGCTCTCAAAGGGGGGATCACGTCGGCCCCTCGCCGGTCGACCGCGCCCGTCCCGGTTCCAAGCACCACCCGATAGTCGACCGGCACGGAACCCCGCTCACCGTCACCCTCACCGGCGGCAACCGCCACGACGTCACCCAGCTCCTGCCTCTGCTCGACGCGGTCCCGCCGATCCGGGGGCTGCGAGGACGGCCTCGCCGCAAGTCGGGGCACCTGTATGCCGACCGGGCTACGACTTCGACAAGTACCGCCGCCTGCTGTGGAAGCGCGGTATCAAACCGATGATCGCCCGACGTGGCGTGGCCCACGGCTCGGGTGTGGCGTAGCTGACGCGTTTGCATATTGATCTTGGTTGCGGCCTGGTGTTGCTCAGTTGTATTGAGCGGTAGGTCTGTTCCGTGGGTGGGGTTTACGCGGAGTCAAGTGTCCAGCGTCGGAGGATACGTGGGCTGAGCTGGCTGTTTGGTGCTGCGCAGTGAGCTGAGTGGGGCAGCGGTTCTTGCTCAGTGTGGTTGGCGCGCCTATAGGTACCGGTGCTGGCCGGTCTTGTGAGGGCTGGGGCGGCAAGGGGTGTGTGTTGGTTCAGCCGGTGGTCAGGCGTTGCCAGAGCAGGTCGTGGTCGGCGGGTGTGAGGCGGGGCAGTTGTAAGCGGCTGGCCAGGCCGTGGAGGAAGGCGGTCTGCTGGGTGCGTGTGAGGGGTTGCGGGGGCAGGCGGTCGAGGGCTGTGGCGAGGGTCAGGGTCTCGGGGTAGGTGATCAGGTTCCGGCAGGTCAGTGTGGGGTGTGAACGACGGCGATATTCCCCAGTCCGAGCTCCGCGGAATTGGCCATGGGGAACGCGGAGTTACTCCGCGACGACCAGGCTGACGGCGTTCTTCTCCGGGCCGCCCGGTAACCAGCCGATCCTTTAGGTCCGAGCCGGGCGGTCAAGGATGAGCGCAGCTCATCGTGGTAGCGGCGCCGTAGGCGTCCTTGAGGGCCTGGCTCGGACCGGACACTTCACAGCCGGGCGGCCCAGCTCCTCCCCGCTCACCTGATTCGCACGTACAAGCGGGGACGACGGCGTTGACTTGCGGAATTACGCGACCGCTCACATGGGGGAGGGCCAGGCCTGGGGCGAGGTGGGGGTGGCGGTTGTGAGTTGGTTCAGGCGGGTACGCCAGCGGGTGCGGAGGTGCTGGTGGTGGTCGTACCACCGCGTCGTGATCGTCGATGCCCAGCACAGGGAGGGCGCCGTTGGTAGGCGGCGGGTGGTGAGGCGGGCGTGGGTGAGTTCGGGGCTGGTAGTTCTTCGGCGAGGTGGTCCAGCGCGATGGAGTCCAGCAGCGTCTTGGTGATGCGTTCTTGGCCGTCGCAGGATGGCTTCGATGGCGGCTTGGCGGATCAGGCGGGCCCGGCTGCCGATCCGTCCGGCGGTCCGCTCGTGCAGGTACGAAGCCTGGCTCGGGCCCAACGCTGGGTCAGGGCACGGGCCGCCTCGTCATCATCGGTCTCCGTCCGCAACGGACGATGGTGTCCCGCCTCGGTAGCCGGGCCCGGGGCCTCGGGGGGCGTTACGCCGGCCGGAGCGGCCATTTCCGTTGTTATCACGGAACCGCGGACCACCCGGCCGGACGGACGCGGGTGTGGCCTCGCCCTCGATCACGGTCCTGGTCCGCGGCCGTCCGGTGTTCTCGGCCTTGGGTGTCATTCCCGGTGCCGTGTCAGCGCCTCTCGCACGGCGGCGATGGCGATGCGCTCCTGCTCCAGGCGCAGGTGCGGTCGGTAGGCGCCGGTTCGCAGGTCCTGGTCGAGGCGGGCCTCTTCGGGGGTGAGGTGTGTCAGGCCGCCGCGTGCCTGTGTCTTCTCCTGGCCCCAGTGGGACTCGTGGGCGAGGAGGGTAGCGCGGTCCATGAGCAGTGACGTGGTGTGCGGGAAACGTCCTCGGACCTGGTCGAGGATGGCGAAGCCATGGGTGTCGATGTCGCCCCAGTAACAGAGGTCGACATCGTCGAGCCAAGGCAGATGACGCAGCAGGGCAGCGGCATATCCAGAGCCGAGGATGGCGACGGCGTCGGGGACCGGCGGCAGCGAGAGGTAGGTGATCTCGTTCTCGAGGACGAAGACGGTGCGCACCCCCAGGGGCCAGCCGGCCAGTTCTTCGGCGCGGACGGTGAGTTCGCTGAAGGGCAGGGGAGAGGCGCCGAGGTAGCGCAGGCGGATGTAGATGGGCTTGGTTCGGAAGCCGTACCGCGCGACGAGATCACTCTTCGGCGCGCTGGTGTTGACGCGGCTCTCGGGGAGCACACAGTCGAGGAGTTCGGCGAGGATTCCTTTGTTGGTCTCGATGAACTTGGTATCCACGCCCGGGGTGTCGATCTCGCGCAGATAGACCGCCTCGGTGCCGTGGTCGCGGATCCAGCACGTGGTGCGCACGAGCCGCTGCCAGTCTGCAGCGTGGCCGAGGACCTTCATGGGATGGTCGGCCATCCACCGTGCGATGCCGGGGTCCTGGCGGGTGGTCTGCTCGTGCAGGGTGTGGAAGTGGTCGACCTGGGTGGTGACGCGGAGCAGTGTCCAGAGGCGGTCGCGGGTGTCGACCCAGGCTCGGGCCGGGACGGTGTTCGAGGGGGTGCCGTTGCGGCCTCCGATGGATTTGGTCTGGATGCGCAGATGCGGGTGTCGGTCGGGGGCCCAGGATTGGGCCCAGGCGAGTGCCTGCTCGTAGTGCTGTAGGGCATCGGCCGCGGTCGGGCCCTTCAGCGGCACTCCGATGGGTTCGAAGGGGTGTCCGCCCGCGGCGTCGGTGAGGTAGCGGCCGCTGGTCCACTTGCGGCGCAGGGTTTCCACCACATGCTCGGGGCGGGTCCATTCTGCCGGGGTCACGACTGCTTCTTCGGGGGCTGGTTCGCCTGCTGGGCTGCTGCCTGCTTGTGGGCGCGGAACTCCTCGATGGTGAGGTTGTTCAGGCGGGAGCGGGTCTTGTCGGGGCGGTCGACGTAGCCGACGCGGGTGGCGTGGGGTTCGATGACGTGGAGTTTCTGGAGCGGGGTGACGACGAGGAGTTGGAGGCCCAGGCGCTGGAACAGGTCGAGGGCGAAGTGGGCGGAGGGGTCGTCACCGCGTCCGAAGGCTTCGTCGATGGTGACGAAGTGGAAGGTCTTGGGTTTGGGGGCGGTGGGGTCGATGCGGAACTGGTAGGCGAGGGAAGCTGCGAGGATGGTGTAGGCGAGTTTCTCCTTCTGGCCGCCGGACTTGCCGCCGGAGTCGGAGTGGACCTCGTACTCGGCGTCGTCCTCGCGGTTGAGTTCGCTGGCAGAGAAGACGAACCAGCGCCGCACGTCAGTGACCCGGGAGGTCCACTCCTTGTCGAGACGGGTGTGCTCCGGGCGGCCCTTGAAGCGGTCGAGGAGCGCCTTGACCTGGAGGAACTTTTCCTCGGTGTAGGTGTCGTCGGCGTCGTTCGAGAGCGCTTCGCTGGTGCAGGCGCGCAGATCGTGCTGGAACTCGCGGGCCTCCTTGTTCGGCGTGGGAGCGGCGTTGAGCCGGATATAGCGGCCCGGGTTGTAGTCGATGCCGGCCAGCGAGTCGTTGATCACGTCGATGCGCTCGCGGATCTGCTGCTCCTGAGCACCGAGGCGGGCCTGGAAGGAAGCGATGTCGCGGATGACGTTGGTGCGCAGGTATTGGAGGAACTGCTCCTCGAACCGGGGCAGGTCCTCATCGGTGAGCCGGCTGTGCAACGCGCGGTAGCCGTCGGCGGATTCGATGGTGTTGTCCAGCTCGGCGGTGTGGACCGGGTACCTGCCGCGGAAGGCGGTCATCAGCCCCGCTGCCTGGCTGCTGGCGTGGCGCAGGGCGTCGTGGCGGCTGCCGCTGCTGCGCAGCAGACGTGCTTCGGCATGGCGCTCGGCGTCGTCCAGCATCTCCAGGAGTCTGTGCTCGTCGCTGTCGGCTGCGGGCAGGAACTTCCTCAGGGCTTCCTCGTGCTCCGCCATGCCGTCGAGGTCGCACTGCGTGAGGAACGTGGTGGTCCTGCCCAGCAGGTCGGCGATGTGCTGGACGTCGCGGCGCAGACCGCCCAGTTCCTCCTGCCCCGTGGTGAACGTCTTGCTGCTCTGTACGATCTCGTCCTCGGTCCACTGGAGCTGCGCGGTGAGCTTGTCCAGGCCGGCTTCTGCTTCCAGGGCTTTCTTTTGCTGCTCGAACTGCTCGATGTCCGCGACGGTGCTTGGCCAGTCGAGTTCCGCGTAGGTGTCGACGCTGGCCAGCAGGGTGAGGGCGGCACTGGTTCCGGCGCGGGCCCGCTGCTGCTTCTCGAGCTCCCGGGTGGCCGTGGTGATGTCGGCGCTTTCGCGGGTGAGGCGGGTGGCCTCGGCGAGGAGGGTGTCGAGCTTGGCCTGGTTGCTCCAGCCCAGCACCCAGTTGCGCCGGTCGTCGATGCGGTAGGCGTCGTTCTTCTCGTGGCGGCCTCCGCCGCCCTTGACCAGGCCCTGCCGGGTGACGGCGGGCCGGGTGGCGCGGGTGAACGCGTCCAGGTTTTCTGCGCACAGGTAGTCGGCACGCGAGCGCAGCCGCGCGGCGAGCCAGTCGCGGGCCCAGCTCTCGGACTTGAGGTGGAGTTTGCCGGTCAGCAGGGTGGGGTCGTCCGGCAGTGTGGCGATGGGTGTGTGGGCGGGGACGTGGTAGTAGACCAGTCTGAGGCCCAGGTGACGGCCGTTGACCCAGGCCGAGACGGTGTCGTAGTGGGCGTGTGGGACCAGCAGGGACAAGGCGAACCCGTGCAGTACGCGCTCGGCGGCGCCGGCCCACTCGGCTTCGTCGTCGCGGACCTGGATCAGCTCGCCGGCGAACGGCAGGACCTCGTCGGAGACGCCTGCGGCGGTGGCGAGTTCGTGGCGCAGGGCCAGCAACTGGGCGGGGATGCTGGAGCGCTGCTGCTGCAGGCTGCTGATCTCGAGCCGCAGCGCGTCGGTCGCGATGGTGTTGCCGTGGCGCGTGATGGCGAGATCGTCGAGTTTCTCGCGGGCCTGCTGCTCTTGCTCCTCGGCCCGGGAGCGGGCGGTGGAGATCTGGTCGGTCCGCTCACGGAAGGAGGTGGCGTCGGGGACGGGATCCATGCCGGCCTGCGTGAGCCAGGTGCCGTACTCGGTGGCGCGCTTGCGGCGCCGTTCGCGTTCGCGGCCGAGCTCTTCGATGCGGCCGGTCAGGGAGATGAGCTTCTCCCCGCCGACGCCGTCGATACGGCGTCGCAGGCCGTCGGCCGTCCCGCGCAGCTGTTCCAGCTGCCGCTCGCGAGTGGACTGCAGTTCCTCCAGTTCCGCCGCACCGGACATAAGCGCGGTGTGACGTGTCGTGAGGAGCCGGTGGCGGCGCTGGGCGAAGAACGCGGGGACGGCACCGCGGCGCTTGTCCAGGGCGGTGATCTCCCCCTGGACGGTGTCGTACCGGTCGCATGCCATCACGATCGGCGTCAGGTCCTCGATCATCCGACGGGCCCGGACGACTTCGTTGTGGCTGGCGGTGAGCGCGTCGAAGTGGGCGACGATCTTGTCGACGGCCGTCTTCGCGTCGAACGGCTCCAGCATCCGCTCGCGGACGAACTCGTCCAGGCTGCCCACGGCCTTCATCGACACCGTCTGGTGGAACAGGTCCAGGGCCTGCAGGCTGGGGATGCCCAGACCTCTCAGTAGTGCCTTGCCGTACTGGGTGTATGTGCTGCCGTGGATGGTGGCCCCGCGCTGTTTCAGCTGCCGACGCAGGTCGGTGATGTCGGTGCCGAAGCCGGTGAAGTCGGTGTCGATGGACAGCGGTGCCTCGGCGGTGAGGTAGAACCGCTCGGGCTGCCCGGTGCTGGTCGGGGATGTCCAGTAGAAGACCTGGGCGAGCGTGAGGTGGGTGCCGAGGGCGTAGTTGGCGAAGACGCCCAGGATCACGCTGTAGGACGTGTGGTCGCGCAGCCCCACGGGGCGGGTGGTGTCCGATGCCTCGACGCGCTCGTTCTTGTGATGGCCGAGGACGTAGGACCGCAGGTCGCGCTCCTTGGCGTCGGCGCCCGCCGCTTTGTTGTAGGCGATTTTGTGGGCGGGCAGAAGCAGCGTGGTGAGCGCGTCGACGAGGGTGGACTTGCCCGATCCCACGCCCCCGGTGAGCAGGGCGCAGTGCCCGTCGATGGTGAAGGTGCAGGTGGTACGGTGGAAGGTGCCCCAGTTGAGCACCTCCAGGCGGGCGAGCCGGTAACCGGGGCCGACGTCGAACGTGCCGGCCGGTTCTGCGGGCGTCGCCTGCCGGGGGATGAGCGCTGCCGGGTCGGTGGTGAGGGTCATGTGTCGTCCTTGGCCGTGGTGGAGGCAGCGTCGCGGTAGGTGGCGAGGAGGTCGTTGAAGTCGTTGAGGGCCTGGGCGTCGACCAGGGCCTTGATGTGGCGGCGGACCTCGTAGGCGCCGGTCTGTTTCGTCTGGCGCAGTGCCTTGAGGTCGACGAGCTTCTTGATGTGGGCGTCGATCTGGTCGACGAGCTGGGCTTCGTTACTGCGTGGTGGGAGGAAGCCGCGGACCATCTCGACCAGGTCGTCGCGGGTGAGTACCAGGCGCGGGTCGGCGGAGTCGGCGTCGCTGTCCGCGAGCCGTCCGCGCAGCAGGACGAGCATCAGGCTGACGGGGAACGAGAGCCGGTGGCGGGTGACCAGCCGCGGCACCGGGACGCCGTCGTCACGGGAATCGAGATCCTGCTGTCGGACGTAGGCGTAGCCCTCGGCGCGGTCGATGACGACGTCGAGGCCGATCACGCTGAGGTAGTCGCCGATCGCCGCCTGCTGGCTGACGATCTGCTCCCAGACGGCAGGGGCGTCGCTCTGATAGAGCACGCCCGCTTTCAGCAGGTGGACCACGGGGACGGTCAGGGCGTCGCTCACTCCTGCTTCGCCTTTCCGGCGGCGGTGCCGCCTTTGTCGCGTACGAACGTCACGTGCGGCACTCTCGCCTGCGTGTGCCCGGGCACGTGGACGCGCGGGTAGACCAGGAGGTCGGTGCGGTCCGGGTCCACGATCATGTCCAGGCCGGGGTGCTCCACCTGGAAGTAGGCGAGCAATTCCGCCAGCCCCAGGGTCAGCGGGTGGTCGTCGACGATGGTGGCCAGGTTCGCCTGGCCGCTCGGGCTTGCGGCGACCGCCTCCAGGACATGGCCGGTCAGCGCCTCGGTGTCGACGTGGACGCCGGAGAAAAGCTCGGAGATGTCCACCTCCGCGTCGTCGGATTCCTCCACCGCGATGGTGTCCAGCTCGATGCGTTCGACGGGCATGTACAGTCGTCGCTCCATCGGCAGCGTCAGATGTGCCTGAGGGATGTCCAGCGTCATGCCGGGCAGGTCGGCTTGGCCTTCCAGGGCGGTGACGTGACGCTGGATGGAGCGCACCAGCGCCAGTACGCGGCGGTCCTCCGCTCGGCTGCGGTCGACCAGGAAGCGGCGCAGTTGCTCGGTCAGCTGCCGGACTGTGTCCTGGGTGTTCTCGGCTGCCTCCAGCCAGGCGAAGGGGATCTGCAGCAGGCTCTGGTTCGCCCTGCCGTCCAGTTGCGGCAGCTGGTTGACCTGTTGCAGCAGCTCCCGCAGTTCCTGCTGGCGGCGGGGTGAGAGCAGGTAGTCGAAGAACGCCTGGAAGCTCTGTCCCTGATCGGAGCGAGCGATCTCGTCGCGGTCCAACAGGAACGCGGCCAGTTGCTCTCCCTTCCCGCCCTCGGCGGTAGCGACCTGGTGGCGCAGCCGTACGTCCAGTTCCCGAAGATTCGCCTCCACTTCGCGGAAGTCCCGCAGGAGTTCGACCGCGGTGCTCTCCACCTGCTGGTAGCGGTCCAGCAGAGCGAGCGGGGACAGCATGTCGACCTCACCGGCGCGCAGCCGGGCGATCTGGGCGTCGATCGCGTCACGCTCCCGGCGCAGTTCGTCGATGCGTGTCTGCGGATCGGTCTCCGTTCCGAACGCCATCTGCCGCAGGAGCGCGACGATGGTGTTCAGGCGGGACTCGGATCCGATGAACGAACGTGCGGGCAGGTCCCGCACCCAGGCCACGGCCTTCTCGAGGGCCGCAGTCGCGTCGAAGTGCGCCTCGTCCTCCCCAGGCGGGTAGTACTTACGCAGCCAGCCGTTCTTCGTCCACTCCGCCAGATAGGCGTCGGCCGGCCGGGGAAACGAGCCGGGCTTTTCCTCGTTGAGGAGGTAGAGCCGGTCGTCCAGCCGGGACTCCAGCACGGTCTCCGGCACACCACGCGCGTTCTCGTCGACGAACACCGTGCCGCAGAACGACAGCACCAAAGCGGCATTGTCCGCGCGCAGCAGCACCCACGCCGGATGACGCATGAGCTCTGTGACCTGGTCGAAATCCACACAACCCCCCGATCGCATGCAAAGTCTGTCCTGCCCCGGGCACAGCAGGTGACGTCACTCTAGAAACCGGCACTGACAAAACCCGGGAAAACGAATGAATTTGCGAATTCGGCGGGAAAGCCCCGTACTCGGGCGTTGACGTTGCACGGGCATCATGCGGCGACGCGGTGTCGGGCGAGCTTGTCCAGCATGACCTGGTTGGCCTCCCACCCGTCAGGGAACTTCGCGCGCACGGAAAGGTGCACCGGGTCGGTGGACGGGTGGCTGTCGAGGAGGTCGGCGATTCCTTCGCGGGCGACGACGATGCATGCCTGCCGGTGGCGGGAGGCGAGGACGCACAGCCGCCCGGCTCCAGATGGAAGGCCGTGGCGTCCCGGCGGCCGGACAACGGGTGCACGACGATGACGACTTCGAACTCGCGGCCCTGCAACCGGTTCGCGGTGTCCACCGCCACGCCCCGCGCGGCGGGGTTTCCGGTCCGGGCGAGCGCGGCCCGGACCAGGTCGGCCTGGTCGCGGTGGGCGACGCCGATGGCGATGTGACCGGCGTCCAGGGGCCGTCCGTCCGGGTAGCGCTCGCAGGTGGCGATCGCTCCGCGGATCAGCAGCCGGGCGGCGAGGTCGGCGGCGGTCCGGAGGGTCTCGGTGTCGGTGCGCGGTACGTGCCGGCGGGGCAGTTCGTGCAGGGCCCAGCCGGTGGTGAACGCCTTGGCGAGGGTCTCGTCCAGGTCGGTGCGGGCGAACCCGGTGGTGCGGAACTCCAGGGCGCGGGTGTCTTCGCCGGTTCCGGCGGTGAAGTGGTTGAAGGGGTAGAAGGCCCGGGCGATGGCCGGTGCGGCCGAGGCGGGCAGGCGCCAGGACACCGGAAGCCGGTGTACGGGGATGCCTGGGTTGTGTTCCAGCATCACGCTGACGCCGTTCTGCGTCGGGTCGTGCGGCAGCCCGATCCAGCGTTCGGTGCCGACGATCGTGAACGGGTCCAGCTGGCCGGGGTCGCCGACGAACAGACCGCGGTCGAAGCGTTCGACGATCTGTAGCAGCATGTCCGAGCGCATCTGGTAGGCCTCGTCCAGGATCGCCCAGCCGAACGTGGTGGCGTCGCGGACGGTGGCCCACTTGGCGGCGGTGCCGATGACGATCCGGCAGCCGGTCAGATCGGCCAGGGTGCGCCCGATTGTGGTGTTCGTCAGCTCGCTCAGGGCCTGCGGTGGGCTGTAGGTGCTTGCGCTCAGACGGCCGAGGGGAAGGTCGGGGTGCTTCTTTGCGAGCCGCTTGATCAGGTCGTCGACCTGGTTGTTGGTCTGGGCGACGATGATCGGGCGTTCGCCGCCCGTGTTGAGTTCCTGGGCGGCGTCGACCACCAGGGTGCTCTTGCCAGCGCCCGGAGGGGAGTCGACGACGACGGCCCTGTGCCGGGAGTCGGCCAGGTCGGCCAGGATCGCCGCGGTGGCGGCGTCAGCGGCCGCGTCGGGCGCAGTGGTGTCGTCAGTCCTCATTGCCCCACTCCTCTGCGGCGGCGTCCTCGGGTACGGCGGGGTCGGTGTCCGGCCCGTCCGGGCCGGCGCTGTGCGTCCACGGGGTGTGATCGGACGCCGGGAATCGTGGCTCCGGGCGCCACCCCGGGTCGGGCAGGTAGTCGATGCTCTGGCCGGGCACCGGCACCGTGCCCGGCTTCGGGACGACAGAGCGCCCCATGCCGCCGGTGACCTCCACCATGACCAGCGTGGCGTCGCCGTCGGGGAGAGCGGAGACGATCACGGCCTTGTGCCCGGCCGGCATGGACGGGCTGATCAGCCTGGTGTCGGCGGCCAGTCGCACGGGATCCTCGGTGCGAACGGTGACCCGCGGCCGTGGCACACGCCTGTTCGTGGCCATGGTGACCGTCCGGCCGGGTTCGGTCTCCACGACCGTACCGGCGAACGCCTCCCCGGCGCTGCGCCGGTCGGCCCGCACGAACCGGTCGTCGAACGCCATCTCGGACTCGAATTCGGCCAGCGTGCGTTCCAGCCGGCTCAGCCGCCGGGCCGCGCCGATCGCGGTGTCCCGCTTGCGCTGCGGAAGGCCCCCGGCGTCCCGGTCGTCGGAGTAGCGGGTGAAGGCCGCGCAATCGCGTTCGAAGCGCCTGGCGGTCTGCGGCGCCTCGCGCACGGACCGCAGCAGCGATACGGCCTCCCACACCATGCGCCAGGTGGGCTGGATCTGCCCCGCGATCAGCTCCCGCAGGTCGGACTCGGCGGTGCCCAGCGCACGCGGGTCACCGAGGGCGCGGGCTGTGTCGAACCGTCTGATCGCCGGAGCCAGGTCGCGGTTGTCGAACTCGGGGGAGGTCGTCGGGCCCGCCGGCGGGCACACGTCCGGGTTCTCCGCCTCGGCCATGGCCTGCTCGACGCTCAAGCCCGCCGGGGGAGCGATCCAGGCCATCAAGGAGGCGAGGTTCTGGTCCTCCAGCGTGCTCTGACCGGTCGCCCAGTGCTCGGCGAGCATCCCGGTGACGGGCAGCAGCAGGGAGGTGCCTGCCTGCTCGGCCCTGTCGACCAGGAACGTCAGCCACATGCCGAACTCGGGGACGACCCCCGGCACCGCGTGAGGACCGGACGTTGCGCGGAAGCGGCACATGCGTCCCAGATCGGCCAGGGCTTTGACGCCGCCGAGGTTGGGCACCAGGATCTGCGGCGCGTCGGTGTACCGGGAACGCTCGCCTTCACCGCGGCGGTTGTGACGGAAAGAATCGATGTAGTCCACCACGATCCGGCCGAGGCCGGCGGTGAACGCGAACCGCTGGTCCCGGTTGCGGGGCTGCGGCACGACCAGCAGCGTCCCGTTCCTCCTGGCGGAGCCGACCATCGCGGCCAGGGGTGCTCCGGCCTCGCCAGCCATGGCCAGCGGGACGATCACCAGCGGCCGGCCCGACAGACGCCGGTGCCGGAACTCGGTCAGGGGCACCGCCCGCATCGACTCCATCGCCTGCACATGCGCCAACGCCGACAGTATGCTCACGCCGCACCTCCAAGACCTTCCAGTTCGGCGCGCAGCCGGGCGGCGTGCCGCAGGGCGGCGGCCATCTCGGACTGGGCCTCGCTGGGCGGCAGTTCGCCGTGGGCCAGTCCCATCACCATGGTCGTGGTGTCGATACCGCCGAACTGCTCGCGCACCACCGGGCCGAGGACATCCAGCGAGGCCTCCGCGCGGGCACGGCTGCGGCAGTAGAACGCCATCTCACAGTGGTTCAGGCAGTCCGGACGGTAGGTCACGAGGACCCGATCCAGTGATTCGGTCAGTTCCCCGACCGGGCGCCGGGGCCGTTGTTCCTCATCCAGGTCGAGATCGAAGGTGAGGCCCTCGGGCAGCAGGTCCACCAGGTCGCCGATGCGCGCGATGCGGGCCAGCTGGCGGCTCAGTGCGGCCACCTGCTTGCGGGCGTCGACGAACGCCGCGGTCGGCCGGTTGGTGAAGTCCTTCGGCGCGACCAGCACGACCGTGTCGGACACGGCCTGCTCGTCGATGCCGGCCCGCGCGAGCAGGTCGCGCAGCGCGATGATGTACGCGCACGCCTGGGTGGTCGCCGCCCGCACCTGCGTGGGGTCGGCCTGCCCGTCGAGGATCGGGAAGCTCTTGATCTCCACGATGTGAAAGCGCCCGTCGATGCGGAAGGCCACCAGGTCCGGCTCCAGGAACGCTTGGTGCCCGCCGACCCGAAGGCACAGCATCGGGTGGTCGAACAGGGTGCCGTCACCGTCTCCCTGGGCGGCATGCAGCAGTACCTGTGCGGTGCGGTCGTGGCGCACCGCGGCGCGGCCGTCGCCGCCGACGTCGTTCAGGTCCTCGTACCCCACTTCCGGCAGCGTCAGCTGCAGGGTCTCGCGCAGGACCCGCACCAGCTCCGCGCAGCCGTTGTCCTTCACCATCGCCTCGAAGGCGTTGCCGCGTGCGAGGGCGAAGACGGACTGGCCGAAGGGCGAGGGGTGGCCGGCGTGCGCGGCGATCGCGGCCTTGTCGGAGCCGGAGGCGTCGAGCAGCGCCCGCAGCGTGCAGCGCGGGTTGTTCTGCAGGGCCGCCAGCGACCGGGCGTTGTAGTCCAGGCGCTTCGCGGATCCGCGAAGCGCGGCGAGGCGTTCGTCGACTGGTGCTTTCACGGTCTCGTAGATCCTTGCGGGGGAGAAGGGACTGCTGAGCGTCAGGGGTCAGGCCCGGGCCGTCCGCAGGTGCGTCACGCCCTGCGCAGGCGCGCCGAACAACTGCTGGTCGTCATTGAGGGACTTGCGTGCCCGCCGTGCGGCCTCCGCCCGGGCGGCGCGATCGGCGTCGGCGTGCACGTCCAGCTCGGCCCCGGCGGCGTCGATCACCTGCTGCGGGTCCATCGCGCCCTCGTGACCGGACACGCTCCTCGGCAGGGCGTCTGGGATGTTCACCGCGAAGCGCCACAGCAGCCGCAGCGCCTCCGGACCGGGCCCGTCGGCTGTGGACTCGGCCGAGGTGTGCACGGCCTCGGCGATGCGGATCGCGCCGGTGAGGAAGTCCACGCGCGGCGACAGCGGGCCGATGACGCGCTGATCCAGCGTCCAGGTACTGATGGTGATGAGCGCCCGCACCGGCGTCAGCAGGTCGTGCGCCAGTGCCGGGCACAGGTAGTACGGCCGGGCGCCGGGGCTGGACCGGTAGGAGCGCTCCTCGTCCCGGCGAAGGCTGGAGAGCTTGGACGCGGACAGCTCGCCCGGGAAGAACGCCTCGTGCACGCCGACGATCAGCTTGGGGGCAGCCGGCGTCCCGAGCAGCATCAGGGCACGGTGGACGTGCTCGCGCGCCGGGAGCTGTGACCCCCGCGCGGCCGGAGCCGCTGCCGGTACGGGGTGAGGCGGGGCGGGGGCCGGTTCGCTGGCGTCGACGAGGGCGTCCCAGGCCCGCTCGGCGCGGCGCAGTTGCATCCGCAGCTCGCCGGCGCGCTCGGTGTCACCGGCGGCGGAAGCATCGCGGATCGCGCGGCGCAGGGTGCTGATGCTCTTCTCCAAGGCGTCCAGCGGATCACTCATGCCCCAGACGCTACCAGAGTTCCAGAACTTTCCAGACTTCTTCCCGAGATTCGGTGTACAGTCGGCGCCACCGAACCTCCGGCCGGGGCGGCGCCGCCCGCGCCGCCCCGCAGACCGTTCTCCTGGAGGCACCCCGTGACGGGACGCGTGTTCCACACCTCCGACTGGCATCTGGGCCGCCAGATCGGCCGCTACCGGCGTGACACCGAAGTTGACGCCGTCCTGGACGAGATCATCGACATCGCCGCCGATTTCGCCCCCGACCTGATCGTGCACAGCGGCGACCTGTTCGACAGCTCCCGACCGGGCCTGGACGACCTGCGCCGTGCGGCGCAGGCACTGCGCCGCCTCGGCGAGATCGCGCCCGTGGTCGTCGTCGCCGGCAACCACGACACCACCTACGTCCTGGCGTTCCTGAAGTTCATGCTGAGCGACATGGGAACCCGCGAAGGGGACGAGGCCAGGGTCCGCTTCGCCACCGACGCCCGCCCCGACGGGCTGCTCGTGGCCGAATACCCCACCAGAGGCGGGGAGCTGACACTGCGCATCGGCGCGCTGCCGTACCTGCACCCCAACCGGTTCACCTACGACTTCGCCGACCCCGGCATGACAACCGCGGCCTACACCGAGCGGATACGCATCGTCCAGGCCGACGTGTACCGCCGCCTGGCCGCGGGCCGCGGCGCACGGGACGTCCTGATCTTCGCCGCCCACCTGTTCGTCGAAGGGGCCACCCCTTCCCACTCGGAGCGGAAGATCTCCCTCGCCGCCGAGTACGCAGCCGCCGCCGCTGACCTGCCCGAGGTTGCCTACGGCGCCCTCGGCCACATCCACAAGCAGCAGTCCGTCGGCCGTGCCGGCTTCCCGGCCCACTACGCGGGCAGCCCGCTGCAGATGGACTTCGGCGAGAGGGGCGACACCAAGGGCGTGGTGCTGGCCGAGGTCGGCCCGGGCGTCGAGCCCCGCATCGACTTCGTGCCGCTGACCGCCGGCCGCCGTCTGATCCGGCTGGAAGGCACCTTGGAGGAGATCACGCAACGCGCCAGCCGTGTCGGAGACGCCTGGGTGAAGGCGGTGGTGAACGTGGAGGTCTCCAACCCCTTTTTGCCGGACACCCTCGCCAAGATGATGCCGCAGGCGACGCTCGTCGACATCGACGAACGCCGCACCGGGGCAGCCGACCGTGTACTGGACCGGGAGGCCTCCACCGGAGAACTCCCCGATGTCGAAGACCTGTTGCGCGACTACCTGCCCGGCCGCGGCACCACCGGCCTGGCCCTGGACCGTGCCATGGCAGCCCTCGCCCATCTGCAGGCCGAACCCGACCCAGACGATCCCGCCCCGTGCTGCGAGGAGAATCTGCTGACCGCGGCCATCGCCGGCCAACCCCTCGACACCATCGACCGCTCAGGCCTGCTGCCCGGCATCGACACTTCCGGAGCGAAGACAACGCGATGAAACCCCTGACACTCTCCATCATCGGACTCCGCAGCTACCCCACCCCGGTCACCGTCGACTTCACCGGCAAGAGCCTGGTCGCCGCGCTCGGCAACACCGGCGCCGGCAAGAGCAGCATGCTCGACGCCATCGTCTACGCCCTGTTCCGCAAAAGCTCCTGGGACGCCAAGGAACCCCGGCAGCTCATCGCCGACGGCGCACAGGCCATGAGCGTCGAACTCACCTTCGTACACGACGGGCAGAACTGGCGTGTCCACCGCACCATGCACGCCACCAACCCGAACGCGGGCCGGCACCACCTGAAAAACCTGGACACCGGTGAGGAGACCGACGGCGCCACGGCCGTCGACAACCGCATCAAGACGGTGCTGCAGATGAGCTATGACACCTTCCTGAGGGTCGGGCTGCTCCCGCAGGGCAAGTTCGATCAGCTCCTCACCGCCGCTCCCAAGGAGCGCAGCGAACGGCTCCGTGAGCTGTTCGGTGCCGAGTCACTGGAAGCAGTGCGGAACCTGGCCGCCCGCCACGGCCGCACGCTCCAGCAACTCCTGGGCGATGCGAAAGCCAAACGGGCCCCCATGCCGGACAACCCGCGGGAGACGGCCGCCGCAGCCGGAGCGGCCGCCGACGCGGCCACAGCCCAGGCCGAACGCCTGAACACCGCCGTCGTCCGCATCACGGCGCTGCAGGAAGAGATCTTGCAAGGGAGGGACACCGCGGCGGCAGCCACCAGCGCTTGTCAGAGCCTGGCAGCGCGCCAGGTGACCGACGCCGGCACCGTCCTCGACACGCTCGAGTGCGCCGCCACCGACCTCACCACACGGCGCGATCTCCTCGACCGGCGTGCCGAGCAGGCTGGGGCCAGGGAAGAGGAACTGACCGGAGCGATCATCGCGGCGGAGAGACAAGGAGAAGGCCGGGACGCCCTTGCCCAGGCCGCACTGCTCCTGAAGACCCTCGCAGAAACCGCCGAGGAACACCGAGGCGAACGCGACCGGCTGGTCTCCCTCACCACACAACTCGACGACGAACGCGATGCCATCGCCACGGCGGAAGCGGAACTTGCCGAACGGGCCGCACACGTCGAAGCGACGGCAGAGGAAGCCCGTGCCGCCGCCGAGACCAGCAAGCAGATCCGTACGCACAGCACAGCTGTCCGCACCGCGTTGGACGCGGCCCTCTCGGCGGCCCGGCGCGTCGCTGACACCGCGCGCGCCCACACCACCGCAGTGGGTCGGCAGGAATCCGCCCACAAAGATCTCGGCCCGGTGGAGGACGAGGCATCTGCGGCCCACAAAGATCTCATCGCGGCCGAGACACACCTGGAGGCGCTGCGGTTGCGGAAAAAGGTAGCTGCGATCGCCGCCGAACTTCACCCCGGCGACGACTGCCCTGTATGCCGCCGACAGCTCCCGGCCGACTTCCACCCCGCACCGGCCGACGCGGATGAGCTGGCCGAGGCGAACACGCAACGAGAGCAGGCCAAGGGCGCACACGACAGGGCCGGCGACCTGCGCGCCGAAGCCCGTGCCGCCGTGACCATGGCCGACCAAGCGGTACTCGAACGCGACCACGAGCACAAAAGCGCACAGCGGACGGCGCAGGAGAACACCGAGAAGGCGGTACGAGCCTTCCGGAGCCTTGCGGCCCAGGCCGCCGAAGCAGGCACGGACTTCGACGCCACATCGGCCTCAGCAAGGCTGACCGCAGCCACTACGGCCCTGACCACTCCCGGCGCCGCACATCCTGAGCAGGACACAGCGGCGATCACCGACGCCGTCTCCGCCTGCGAACACACGGCCACCGCGCACGCCGAGCAGCTGAAGGATGAAGAGCACCGCCGTACCGCCGGGATCGAAGCAGACCGTAAATCACTGGCAGAACGCACGAAAGCGCACCACCGCGACACCAAAGACGCATCCGCAGCCCACGAGCGCCACGCCCGGGCCGTGGCAAGGACCGCCGCCGACATCGGCATGCTTCCCGCGCGCATCCGGGCGATGCTGCCGCAGGACCCGATCGGCGTCGCCACCGCACAGACGGACGCCGCCACCACAGCCGTCACTGCCCGGCAGACCGGACTCGAAGAGCTGCTCGACCAGAGGGAAGCAAGCCGAGCGGAGAAGACCGCGGTGCTCGCCGATCAGCGCACGCTCGACCACGACACCCGAGCCCGCCTTGAACGCCCCCTGGAGAAACTGCGTGACAGCCTGGACGTGTGGGCCCAGGCCGCCGTCCAGGCCAGCACACATCTCGATGAGGCTGACCTCCTAGCGCTGCCAGCAGCTCCCACCCAGCCGGCGATCGCCGAGGTCCGCCACTACGCCGCCACCCTCTTGACGACAACCTCGGCACTCGGCGACAAACTCACCGAGCGAGCCGCCGCGGCGACAGAACGCGCAGCCGCCGTCGAAAGCCGTCTCGGCGAGCATGCAGCCGCACTCGCCGACATCGACGGCTTCGACGCCTCAGCCGACCTGACCACACCCAAATCACTTCACCCCCTCGTTGCCGCAGCCGCGCAGGCAATCAAAGAAGCCGAAGACCAGCGGTGCAAACAGCGAGAAGCACAGGACCTGATCAAGCCGGCCGCTGACCTGGACTTCGCCATCACCGCAGGCGAAGCCCGCTATGAAGCCCTCGAGGTACTACGCCGCGAACTGGTTGACGCCAAGTTCTTGGGCCACCTCACCACGCTGCGAACCCGCGCATTGCTCGGCGTCGCCAGCGACCTGCTCGGGCAGATGTCTGACGGTCGATTCGGTTTCGCAGACGACTTCGACATCATCAGCCGCAGCTCCGGGGTCGCCCACCATCCGAATCGCTTGTCAGGAGGAGAGAAGTTTATGGCGTCCCTCGCCTTGGCCCTGGCGCTTGCCGAACTGCACTCCCGCAGCGGGCCGACTCTCGGCTCCCTCTTCCTCGACGAGGGCTTCGCCGCCCTCGACACCACCGCCTTGGACCTGGCACTGGAGGTACTGCGCGCCCAGGTCGGCGGTGACCGTCTGGTAATGGTGATCAGCCACCTGCACGCCGTCGCCGAGGCCGTTGACGATGTGCTGTGGGTGGAGCGGACCACCGCCGGCTCATCCGCCCGGTGGCTCACATTGGCTGAGCGAGACGACATCGCCCAGGACAACCTCGCCAGCGGACTGCACTCCCAGGCGCGATAACCACTTCAGGGCACACTAACCATCGCCGTCCCCGGGGTCGGACTTCACTCACTTCCGCTGGACACGGTGCGCGTTGTGAGCATCATTCTCCCGCTCGGTTTCATCCCAGACATGGGTTAAAAAATGAGTTAAATATTGGGGGTATTCTGCTAGTCTTCGGGGCGGAGGTGGAGCCGTATGGCGACCGAGGAAGAGCTGTTCGCGTCGGTCGACGCCTTGCTGGAGGAGGAGCCGCAGCTCCCGCCCCCGGCGGAGCGCGCCCGGCTGCGGGAGGCTGCCGGCATCACCCAGGCCCGCCTCGCGGTCGCGTTGAAGACGTCGACGCAGACGGTGAAGAACTACGAGAACGGCAGGAGCGAGCCGAAGGAGCCGCGCCTTTCGGCGTACCAGCGGCTGCTGAACGGCTGGGCGGCGAAGTACCCTGCCCACGGCACTCCCGCCACCGCGCCCGCCCCGGCCCCGGTGGCTGTGCCGCAGCCGGAGGTACCGGAGACGTTCACCGGCCCGGTCGCACCCGAGGCCACCGAAACGGAGACCACCGCGCCCGTGGAGGCCCCGGCCGTCCAGGCCGCGCCCGAGCGTCCCGCGCGTCCGGCCGCGACGTCGCGCCGCCCGGCGTTGAAGAAGGCCGTGAAGTCCGCGACCGACCTCCGGTTCCCGCACGGTCCCCTCGCCGTCCTGGACGGCGACGGGTCCGCGTACGGCGTCGATGGGATCGTGCTGGACTGCCCGGCTACGACGGTGCCGGAGCTGGTGGAGTGGACCATCAAGGAGTCCGGCCTCGGTGCCGCGAAGCTCAACCGCCACGGCAAGGACAGCGACCCGCTGATTGTGCTCACCGCCTCGGCCGCGGTGAGGCTCGGACTGCCGGAGCGCCTTCAGGGCCACGAGCAGCGCCGCTCCCTGCGCCTCCCGGAGGACCATTCGGTCGTCAAGCAGGTCGCGAAGGCGAAGTGGCAGCTCACCCAGCGCGGGTTCGGCCCGTGGGCGCGTATCTACCGCAAGGCGCAGGGCCGCGAGCGGCAGTGCGTGCAGCTGGCGATCCTGTCGTGGGACGCCCTCGATGAGCGGTCCTGGCCCGGCGTGGCCGAGATGGAGCCGGCCGACATTGCCCGCGTCCTCGGCGTCTACGCCCAGCGCGTTATCACCCCGCGCGGCTCCACCGCCGTCTCCGGGCTGGAGCTGATGACGGCGCTGCGCCCGCCTACGCGCGCCGTGCGGGACGAAGCGACCGGGAACTGGGTCTCGGGCCACAACCCGGGCTCGCTGGGGACGGAACCGACGGACCCGGCGCCGCCAGAGGCCACCCTGGAGCACCCCGTCGTCGTGAACTCCGGCTGGACCGGCGGCTTCCTCAACGAAGAGGCCTACCAGTGGGTGCGGCCGGTGAACCTGCTTACCGACGAGGAGTGCACGCTGCCCTTCGCGGTCGGCCTGGACCTCAACACCGCGTTCCTCGCCGCCGCAGCCCGCCTGGCCGTCGGCCTGTCCGCCCCCGACCACTTCCACGCCCCGAAGTTCAACCCGAAGATCCCTGGCAGCTGGCTGGTCGACCTGTCCCACATCGAGCTGGACCCGCGCCTGCCCTCGCCGTTCACCCCGGACGGCACCCGCCCCACCGGCCCGGCCTGGTATCAGACGCACACCGTCGCCTACGTCCAGGAGCTCGGCTACAACGTCCACCCGATCGAGGCGTACCTGCGCCGCGAGACCGGCGCCTACCTGGACCCGTGGCACGACCGCCTCAAGACCGCCTACGTCGACACCCTCGCCGACCTCGGCGTCACCAAGGACCTCACCGACACGGAGTTCCTCGCCGCGATGGAGCGGCACAAGCAAGTCGACCCGGCCCTGACCGCCGTCCTGTCCGCCATCAAGGCCACGGTCAAGGGCGGCGTCGGCAAGCTCCGCGAGCGCCCCCAGGGCAAGAACTACAAGGACGGGGACCGGTGGCCGGCCCTGGAACGCCCGACCTGGCGCCCCGACATCCGCGCCGCCGTCATCTCCAAGGCCCGGGTCAACATGCACCGCAAGCTGGGCAACATGGCCAAGATGACGGGCCTGTACCCGCTCGCCGTACTGTCCGACTGCGTCGTCTACCCGAGCCCCGGCGACAGCCCGCTCGACTTCCTCCCCTACGCGGCCTCCGGCAAGCCCCAGCCCGGCGGCTTCCGCCTCGGTCCCACCCCCGGCCTGGCGAAGCTGGAAGGCGTCCAGTCGATGCTGTGGGCGGTCGACCTGATGGAGCAGGGTCTCAACCCCGCCCGCCACATCAAGGGCGGCGACGCCGTCTTCGACGAAGGCGAGTAGAACCGTGGCCATCGACACCGGCAGGACCGTCCCAGCCCCAGGCCGGCGCGGACGCTGAACCGCACCGAAGGAGCCGTACCTGATGAACACCCCCGACGTCCTGCCCCCGCAGTGGCCCGTTCCTAACGCACCGCCCACCCATGACCCGGTGCTGTTCGCACGGGCGATGCGGGATATGCGCCTGACCTGGCGCGCCCGCGGCGTCCTGGCCGAACTCGCCACCGGCTACACCCCCGGACAGGAGCCCACGGTCAGCGAACTGGTCTCCCCCACCCGCGACGAACGCCTGGCCGCCGAAGGCCGCGACGCCTTCCGTAAAGCGGTCGGCGAGCTGCGCAGCCTCGGCTACCTCTCACCCGACGCCACCACGGCCTCCGGCGTGGGCGAGCGCCTGGTCGTGGACCTCGCCCCGGCTGCAGCCGCCCGCTTGATCCCCCAGCGTTACGGCCACAGCCCGTTCACGGACGGGAGCTGACCGGTGGGGGAGATCGAGGACGCTATCGAGCGGGCCGACCAGGAGGCGTTCACCCGCGAGCCACCCAAGGGCCTCAAAGCCCGTATCAACTTCCTGGTGGGGCAGATGAAGACCACCAAGGCTGTCGCGGCCGAGATCGGGGTCAGTCAGCGATCGGTGGAGCGCTACCGCACCGGCGAGCGCAAACACCCGCCCAAGCCCATCGCCGACCGGATCGAGGCGGCCGTCCGTGCCCGCTGGCAGCCGAAGGTCCGAGGGCGCCGCCGCAAGCAGGCCGCCACGAGCGCTGGCATCACCGTGGAGACCCGGGCCCGCTTCGGCTATACCGCGCCGATCGGCACCACCGACGACGGCCGGATGCGCCGCCTGACCGTCCAGCTCCCCCCGGCCTACGCCCGCCGCCTGTTCGACGCCCAGCAACAGGGCGCCACCGACCAGCAGATGCGTGACATCGTCGCCGAAGGACTGCAGGAGGTGTATTTCAAGGACGGCGGACAGCGCGCCTCGGGCCTCGAGGTCGCCTTCACCGACATCGACTACTTCGACGTTTCATTCTGAGAAGGACATGCGCTGCTGCCTATGTGCCGAAGCATGTGAGCCGAAGCGCGATAGTTGCCACAAAGGCAGACTCATTGTCACCAAGATTGCAGGGGCGACCCGAACTTCACTCGGTACGCACGACAGGCCTACACATCTCTACTGCACGCATCGCAAGCCTTGCTGGTCCACCTGGGCTGGGGCCATTGAGCGGGGTTGGCGTGCTCCTGTTGTTCCATCCCCCGCGTCGGCCGACCGCACATCGTTTCCGTCTCGTCCCAGGATCTACCTTGGGGGTCAGGCCACTCGACAGCATGAACGTCGCCCACGCCGACGAGTCCGCGAACGTAGTCGTCACCGAAGGATGGTTCACGCTGGGCATGGGAGTCCAGGGCCGTGGCGTAGCTGGTCACACCTTGACGGTAGGACGAAAGGCGACGGTGCGCAGGTGACAAGCAGCCTGCCTCATTGGTGACAACCAGCTTGCTTCATGAGACGCAAACGACCAGCTCGCTGCGATCCCAGTGACACCTTCCGCGCATCGGCACAGCACGGTAGCTGTCCCCAAGAAGGCGGTCATGGATCCACGCGGCGGGGACTGCCGGACGCAGGCGCGCTACCTCGCCGCCTTCGTGGTGCCGGGCGGCGAGACGCTCACCGGGCGGCAGGAGGAACCGTCTCACATGCTCGAAGCCCAGCAGGCACCCAGGCCGCGTACACGTCGCGCAAGACGGCACCGTCCATCCCACTCGGGTGCTGCACCTGACGGACGCCGAAGTCGCCGCGCAGGCCGGCGATGAGAAGACCGAGACGTCCCGACCCCGCCCAGCGGACGGAGAGGGGGTGCCCACGGCGCAGTGGGCACCCCCACGGCGTCCCGGAAAACAGAAGGTCCGTTGTCGGACCCGCTCCGTACCCTTGGCGCTCAGCCCCTTGGGTTACGGCCCGTGCTGGGCCTTGGATCACGGGAAGCGGGAGCCACAGTGACGTCGATCTACCTCTCCTCCGACAATCCCCGGTGGATGCCGAAGACTGAGGCCGGCCTCCAGGCCGCGGTCGACGGCGGCCTGTTCGAGGAAAGCCACCACCTGGACCTGAAGAAGGCCCCGAATAGCAAGGGCGACAACAAGGAGCTGGCGCGCGACCTCGCGTCGTTCGCCGTCGACGGCGGCACCCTGATCATCGGCGTGCAGGAGAACAAGGAGAGCCGCACCTTCGAACTCGCTCCCCAGCCCCTGAACGGGCTGCCGGAGAAGATCGAGCAGGTGGCCCGCACCATCCCCGACCCGCCCCTGACCATCCTCACCGAGGAGATCAGCGCGGTGGCCGACGACGGCACCGGGTACCTCATCGTCCACATCCCGGCCAGCCCCGTCGCACCGCACATGGTCGACAACCGGTACTTCGGCCGCGGCGACAAGACGAAGTACCAGATGGGCGACGCCGAAGTCGTCGCCCTCCATACACGGCGACGCAACACCGAGGCGGACACCCTCGCCCTGCTGGGCAAGGAGATGGAGGAAGACCCGCTGCGCGACGTCGGAGCCCAGTCCCATATCTTCCTGGTCGCTCAGCCCACCGCCGGACGACGGGACATGTGCCTGCCCATCACCGGCGCCCGGGACTGGAACCAGCGCCTGCGCACGCTGATCCAGCGTGCCCTGGAAGCCCCCCGTACCCGGGCAGCGCTTTCCGGGGGATTCAGTCCTGATCTTTCTTCCGCCCACCAGGGTTACCGTCGCGCGAGGGGAGTGGCTCTCAGCTCCTCGGGGCTCGGAGCCGGCCGTGTTTACACCCCGGAAGGCCGTTCCTCTGATGAGTCCGTCGTCGAGCTTCAGCTCTTCGAGGATGGAGGGCTGCGGCTGCTCATGACCCGCCTTTCTGAGGGCACCTCCAGGCCGTACGAGTTGCCAGGTGAGGTGGAGCAGGTCATCTTCGATGTCGCCGCTGTCGTCTTCACCCGGCACATGCTGGAGCTGATCCGCCTGATCTCTGAGGACGTGGGCTACCAGGGGAACTGGGCGGTGGCCGTCGGAGCCAACCGGCTCCGTGGCCGACGTCGATGGAGCCAGCCGTCCATCTTCGCCAGTAATCACAGGTACAGCGCCGACACCTACGAGGAGAGCACCGGCGCCACCCTTGCTGAGCTGCGCGACGCGCAGGGCACGGTGACTCGCAGACTCCTCGGTCCTTTTCTCCGCTCTCTGGACTCCGAAGAGGAGTTCGCGAAGGCCCTGACCGACGAGGAGTGATCCTCTGATGGCGCTCCATGAGACGGCACGAGCCCCGGAGGATCAGCCCGCCGTGTGTCAGTGGGGCCTGAGACCATGGAAGCAGGGCGAATCCGTCCTCACGGGACAGCAGTTGACGATGGAGACAACGCGCACCATGAGACTGGCACTGAACAACGAGTGGGTCGTCGGCGCCCGCATCGGGGATGGCGGCTTCGGCGCCGTGTTCGAGGCGGAGAACGCCGCGGGCGAGAAGGCGGCGGTGAAGCTCGTGCCCAAGGCTCCGGGCGCCGAGCGCGAGATGCTGTTCACCGACCTGGACGGCGTCCGCAACGTGGTGCCGGTCGTCGACAGCGGCGAGCACGAAGACCAGTGGGTGCTGGTGATGCCCCGCGCCGAGAAGTCCCTGCGCGCCCACCTCCTGGACCACGGCCGGCTTCCCCTCAACGAGGCGGTCGCCGTCCTTTCCGATGTCGCCGAAGCACTCGCCGACCTCAAGGACCGCGAGATCGTCCACCGCGACCTGAAGCCGGAGAACATCCTGCTGCTCGGTGGCCGCTGGTGCCTGGCCGACTTCGGTATCGCCCGCTATGCCGAAGCGACCACAGCCCAGCACACCTACAAGGGCGCGGGAAGCCTGCCGTACATGGCACCCGAGGTCTGGAAGTTCCAGCGGGCCACCGGTGCGACCGACATCTACGCCTTGGGCGTTCTGGCCTACGAGCTCTTGGAGGGCACGAGACCCTTCACTGGACCGGCCGAGCACGACTACCAGGAGCAGCACCTGCACGGAACCCCGCCACCGCTCACTACCGCACCCCCGCTCCTGGCCGCGCTGATCACGGAATGCCTCTACAAGGCGCCCCAGGCGCGCCCTGCGGCCGGCAACGTGCTCGCCCGGTTGGGGCAGATCCCCGCCGCCGCACTCTCCGGCGGGCTGGCCGCGCTCGCGGAGGCCAACCAGGGCGCCGTCGCACGCCAAGCCGAAGACGACCGCCGGGCATCGGCACACGCCACCGAGGCCGACCGCCGCAAGGCCCTGTTCGAGGCCGCCACGACCTCCTTCGCCTTCATCGCCGACAGCTTCCTCACGACGCTCACGAACGCTGCCCCGAGCGCGGAGGTCCGCAAGGGCAAGCAGGGAGGGTGGACCGTCCGTATCAACGACGCCCAGCTGACCCTGTCCGGACCGAGGGAGACCGCCCCTGAGGTCTGGCGTACTACTGAGACGCCGGCGCCGTTCGACGTCATCGCCTCCGCGACCCTCTCGCTGAAGGTCCCCGCCAACCATCACGGGTACGGCGGACGGAGCCACTCCCTCTGGTACGCCGACGCGCAGACGGAGGACCAGTACCAGTGGTTCGAGACGGCCTTCATGAGCACGCCGTTCCGCCCCGTCGCGGAGACCACGAAGCCTTTCGCACTCGATCCCCACCACGAGTCACGTACCGCCATCAGCCCGACTCTTGGCATGCACCAGGTGGCCTGGCCGTTCACTCCCCTCGTCATCGGGGACCTGGACGAGTTCATCGACCGATGGGCCACCTGGCTCGCCCAAGCGGCGAACAGCCGACTCGCTCACCCCAGCCACATGCCCGAGCGCAACCCCCAAGGCTCCTGGAGGAAATGACCGGTCGGACGCCCCCGAGATCCCAGGGCCTACACACACTCCAGTGCGATGCCGCCGACCCGGGACAGCGAAGTACCCCGGGCCGCGCGCGGGGCCTGAGCGGCTCTTCCTCGGCAGATGGACGAGACGGGCCCCGCCCGCTTTCACCGAGACGGAGGTGAACGGGCTGGCCGCGCGGTGCATGGTTCAGGGTGCCGACGCTCGGCCGATGCCTTCCAGATCGTCCAGCTGATCGAGTAGATACAACAGGGCTCCAACGCTGTTGATCACTGCTGAGGCCAGCATCTGCAGCGTGGCTGGAGACACGCTCAAGCCCCCTGTCATCTGCAGGAATGGGGTCTCGCGGTCTGCTGTCAGTTTCGTCAGTGCAGCTTCGATCCGCACCGGCTGCTCCGGCTTGAGGCCGACGTCGTAGAGGTGCGGCCCCAGCACCGTCTCCAGTTGCCACCAGTACGCACTGAGCTCAGCGAACCACTCCTTCTGCTGTGAGTTCCGCGCCTTGGCGACGAAAGCCTGCTCCAGCGCACGGTTGACCGCCTCGATCTCCTTCGCCAGGTACGACGACCCCGGGGCTCGAATCACTCCTGGCTGTCGCTTCGCCGCGAAACTCAAGGCCTTACACGCGGTCCGCAGATCCTTGAGCCGGTCTCGGGCCGCGCCGGGAGCGTCCGAGGGGAACCCTTTCAGCAGTGTGTCCCTGAACTGGCCGACCACTACCGGCGCCTGCTTCAACGCCGCCGCTCGTCCCATCGTCTGTGCCTGCCGTGAGGCGAGGTGGGACAGGAAGAGCACGGCGACTGGTACTCCGACGAGGAATCCGGCGAGACCGGAGAGCAGGTTGGCGCCGACGGACCGGCCGTCCCACCAGCACTGCTGATCGCCGTACAAGCCGACCGCAAGAGCGACGGCGGCCAACCCCCAAGACCACCAGCACACACGCTGTACCGACGAGTCGGCGTCCTTCCACCACGCAGGTCTCATATCCATGAATGCAACCTTTGTCCGTCTTGGGTATCGGTGGAGCGTGTCAGATTCGCTAGGACTTCCGGGGACGCACGCCGGGCCCGGTCGGAGCTGGCCCATCAGCGCCAGGCGGTCAGACATCAACTGCCACAGGGACCGTGACGGTGATGAGAGCTAGGTCGAACTCTCGTGAGTACAGGGCGGATGGCGCATCGTCGGGCGCGGCGCGAGAGCCAGCATGCAGGAACCCTCCCGGCTGCCACGTAGTCCGCAGGGGGAGCGGTCGGGATCCCAGTGCCTACGCGCACTCCAGTGCGATGCCGCAGGCCCGGGACAGAGAAGGACCTCGGGCCGCACACAGCGCCCGGGGTCCGCCCGACAGCGTCAGGATGCCGCCCACTCCAGTCCGAGGCCGGCCAGCACCTGGAGCTTGTCGGCCGTCAGCTTGGCCCGGCGGTTCTTGCTGTTCGACAGGAACACCCCGAGGCGGACTTCGGTGCCGTCCTCCAACTGCTCGACGTGGGCTCTGGGGACGGTCAGGGAGCCTGTGCGGGCCTTGTACTGGGCGAGGGCCGTTACGCCTCGCTCGAAGGCGCTCACGGGCGTCGTGGACGGTTTCGCGGGTGGTTCCGGCTCTGGGGCGTGCGGGAGGATGCCGAAGGCTTCCAGGCGCTCGCGCTGCCCGTCGGACAGGGCCGCCCACACCTCGGGTTTCCTCTGCTTGGCCAGCCATTTGCCGATGTCCATCCCGTGCACGGTGACGCCCGGTTCGACGTAGGCGAGGATGGTCTCCTCCGCGAGCATCTCCCGCACCACCGCGAAGTGCCGTTGCCACTCGGCCGGCCACGACGGGTTCCAGTCTTCGTCGATCTCCTTCAACGCGGCTTCCCACTCCGGCTTGTCGGCGAGCGCCCCCGGGCGGCGGAGGTTGGACAGCCACTGCCCCACCGGCCGGTCCAGCATCGTTGCCGTCCTCGGCGCGCACAGCGTCCAGTGCTCGTCGTAGTACGCCTTGGCGGCCTGAAGGTTCTCCTGGAACCGCTCATCGGCGACCGACCAGACCATGCCCAGCTTCTCCAGCCGCTTCGCGCGCAGGCCGGTCATCTGCCCCGCCCCGTAGGCCCGTCGCTGTTCAGCGACCCACTGCCCAAGGGGAGTTGCTCCCTCCTTGTGTCCGTACGGGACTCGGGCGTGGCCCTCACGCTCGGTGAACTGCTTGAGCTTCGCCCAGCCGCGCGCCCAGTCCTGCTTCTCGGTGTCGATCACGTTGAAGGACACCCAGTCCGCGACCATCACGGGGTCGTGCGGAGCGGCAAAGCGGAGCAGAAGACGGCTTTCTGCCTCGCCTTCCTCGGGCGGTGGACCGATGTACTCGGAGGGCTGTGCGACGTCCTTCTGAGGCTCTTGCGGGATTGCCAGTAATTCGATTGCCTCTTCGTCGTGAGCGCGCAGACCTTCAAGGACCTTCACCAAGGGCCGGTACGATCCCGAGGTGAACATGCCCTCCGGCTTTTCTCCCGGCTGGAGAAATACCGGCACGATCAGAGAAGCGAGCTTACCCTCACCGGGCTTTTGACGGAGAGCCCGGCCGATGGCCTGGACGATGTCGTGCGGCGCGCCCTTGGGGTCCATCAGGGCGACGCTGTCGACGGCCCTGATGTCGACGCCCTCACCCAACACCCTGCAGTTGGAGAGCACGGCCCGCCGCGCCGTCGTACCGAAGCCGCCCAGGACCTCCCGCCGGCGCTCGGGGACGTGCTCGCCGCACAGCCAGTCCGCCCAGATCCGCTTCGGGTACGTCTCGGGCTGATCCGCATGCAGCTTCGCCGCCACCGCCTCCAGGCCCTCCGCGTACGCCTGTGCCTCTATCGTCCGGTGATGGAAGGTGATGCACGTGCTGAGGTTGTGCTGCGCCATCGTGTGCAGGAGCGCGGCCTGGAGAGCCCCGAGCCGCTGCCCGCGCACCTCCTCGGTGCGCCGGTCCTCGCCCATCAGCCGCTCCGGCGTGACGACCGGGTCCTGGAGCTCCAGGACGATGATCTGGTACCGCGCCAGCAACCCGCGCGAGACGCCCGACGCCAGGCTGAGCTTGTAGAGGACGGGGCCGAATACCTTCTTGTCGTCCATGGAGGCCGCCATCTCGCGTGGCAGCGGGTCGCGCGCCCCCTCCGCGACCTCGCGGTTGAGCCGCTCTTCCCAGATCCGCGGAGTGGCCGTCAGGTACAGCCGGCGGTACGCGGGGATGACGGCCTGGTCGTGGATGTCCGCCCACGCCTTGCCCATCGAGCCCGAAGTCCGGTGGGCCTCATCGACCACGGCCAGGTCCACCGGTGCCAGTTTCTGGCCGTAAGCACCCTCGAACGCCTCGGCCAAGACGCCCAGGCTGGCGTACGTCGCGTAGATGGTCACCGGCCCCGCCCCGTGCCACAGCGACAGCTGCACGGGATTTGTGGTGGAGCGCACCTTCAGGCTCCACAGCTCCGGGTCGTCCTGGAGCGAACACACGGCAACCGCCGGCCCCCTGTGCCCGACCCGGTGCCACTCCCTGACCGTTTGCGTCAGAAGATCCAGGGTCGGCACCAGCACGAGAATGCGCCCCTTCGGAAGCATCTCGCGAGCAGCGAATGCGGCAGTGATGGTCTTTCCGGTGCCGCACGCGGAAATCACTTGTCCACGCAGACCGTTGGCCGGAATTCCTCCGGGAGGTACGTCGAGACCACGCCGAATGGCGTCAACAGTCTCAATCTGGTGTGCGCGCAGATCGCTTTTCTTCATGACCACGGGAAGTAGCTCCTTCTTTCGGAATGTAGCGCGCCAATCAGAAAGGAAAGTCCGGCGTGGTGGAGTCGGGGGCCGGGGTGGCGGTGTCTAGTACCAGACTCTACACAGTCAGCACTCGTGATGCATCACTCACGAAATAGGTTCGCCTTGTAGGCTGGTGCCTGACTGAATCTCGCCCCACACGCGCGGTTCGTTCGGTATGCTGGCGGGGTATTGGTGAGCATGTCAGGGTGGGTTGGACGGCAGGGGAGGGGTTCGGGTGGAGCGCAGCGGAGCCCGTCACTGCGGTGGGCCGGCACCCCATCAGGCCGATGGTCCGTCACTTCCGTTGCGGAGGTGGTGGCTGGGAATCCCAAACCCTACACAGTCCCGCGCATGACACACCCCCCTTACTGCCAGCCTGAGCATCCGCGCTTGCGCGGGTGCTCACAATTCGCGCTTGCGCGAATTGCCTGCCTTTTAGAATTCCGCTTGCGGAATTCAATTTCCCCGCTTGCGGGGGAATTCGCTGTGCGCTTGCGCACAGCGCGCTCTATGCCTCGGCTTGCCGAGGCATATCCCGCTCCGCGGG